>LKNA01000042.1 GCA_001564065.1 Chitinophagaceae bacterium T5-Br10_B2g13 | reverse complement strand
TGGCCGCCTACTCCTTCTTTCCAAAAAAGCCAGCTATTAAGTATGATCCCGTCCATACAAACCAATTAAGCATGATTTAGAATCGAACTCAGGTAATTAGGTCAAGCGAACGATTGGGGTACTATCTGTTAGCTTTCCACCGGTTACCTTTTCTGTACCTGCTTAATGAACAGGGGGAATTGATGAACAAATTTAAACTGGAGTCGTACAGTCAGACAGTTATGGAATATGATACTGCAACGAGGCGTGTTTCATCAACATCAAAAGGAGGGATATCGAATCTGTTTCAGGTAGATGATGAGATCTTTGTTCTTTCTGTAACCTCTTATGGGAGCTCAGACTTTGAATATGACAGAGAGATCTCATTTTATATAATCCATTTGTCAAACATGGAAACATACTATATTGGTTCTTACCAACATCAGGGGGAAGACCATATTTCTATTCAGCTGACTGATTTGGGTGTCGTGCTAATCGAAGGGGGAGAAGCGAGCCTGTTCAGATAGAAATTGTTGCAAAACAAAAGTCACACCCCTATCGAGATGCGACTTTGTTTGCAAAATCTAAAGGCAAGAATTGGATTAGCTGTTATAGCCCAACTCATTTTTAATTTCACGGGCCAGGATGAGGCGCTGAATTTCAGAGGTTCCCTCGCCGATGGTCATCAGTTTAGAGTCTCTCAAAAATCTCTCAACGTGGTACTCTTTGGTGTAGCCGTACCCGCCGTGAATCTGAATTGCGTCGAGCGAAGCTCGTTCTGAAAGCTCAGAAGCGAAAAGTTTTGCCATTGATGCTTCTTTCGTATAAGGACGTCCCTGATCTTTCAGCCAGGCAGCTCTGTGTACTAATAGTCTTGCAGCGTCAATCTCTACAGCCATGTTAACCATTTTATGCTCAATAGCCTGGAAATCTCCGATGGAGCGTCCAAACTGCTTACGCTGCTTGGCGTATTTCATAGATTCTTCGAGTGCACCCCTTGCAATTCCAACGGATAGGGCACCGATTCCAATTCGTCCGCCATCCAATACCTTCATGGTATCGATGAATCCGTGGCCTAATTCGCCAAGTAGGTTCTCTTCGGGTACCCTGACATTCTCAAGGATGACTTCAGCAGTGTCTGAAGAGTTCATTCCAAGTTTATGCATCGGCTCTCCGGGCTTCACTCCGTCCATTTCGCGCTCTACAATAAATGCACTAATTCCTTTGGTTCCTTTATTTGGATCGGTTTTGGCAAGAACTACATAGGTATCGCCAACAGTAGCCTGGGTAATAAATGTTTTCGCACCGTTGATAACCCATTCATTTCCTTCTTTAACAGCAACGGTTTTCATGTCGGATGAGTCACTTCCTGATCCGGGCTCAGTAAGGCACCACGCTCCCAGTTTTTCGCCCTGTGCAAGAGGAGTGAGGTACTTTTTCTTCTGAGCGTCATTTCCTGCAAGAGCAATGTGTCCGCTTCCCAAAGAAGTGTGAGAAGCTACGGTAAGTGCAAGGGAAGCATCCCAGCGTGCAATCTCTTCGAGGGCAAGACAGAAGCTTACGGTGTCAAAACCGGCGCCGCCATATTTCTCTTCATGGTAGATGCCGAGCAAACCCTGATCGGCAAGCATTTTAATAATGTCGTGGGGGAATTTTTTGTTGGAATCACGTTCAATCACCCCGGGTGCAATATGCCGGTTTGCAAAGTCGCGAACCGTATCGCGAATCATGGCTTGATCTTCTGTCAGATCAAAGGATAGTGAGGATGATTTTTCAAGTACGTCTAAAGTCATTTTTAAATAGATTTATTTTTTTGGTACCGCTTCCAGAAGGTAACGATTTTTTGCCTGTTTTCATTTGTTCGGTTTCAAATTTTTACGAGCCTGAAAGACTTATTTTAAGATAAGATAGATCACTGACTGAAATGGTTGAAGCTCAACAGATAATGAAAGTTTAAACAATGGAACAATATGATCTGATATCTGTTTGTATTAGTGAACTTCAAGTTAAATCAAACTTTGCATCAATATGTTTATAAAAAAATCAGCTCTATTCGTTTCACTTTTACTTTTTGTTGGAATTGGATGTGCATCACCAGGCAGCCTCACTTCTGACGAAATAACAAATGTAGCAGGTGTTGTAGTAACAGCAGACTACGATAGAGTACCTAATGCGGAACTGCATTTCACGGCAGATGATTTACGTACAACGACTACCTCCGACGGTACGTTTACTATTTATGAAGTTAGTGTAGGAACTCAAACCGTTTCGATTAATACACAATCGCACGGCACTGTTGAGAAAGAAGTTGAAATAGTTAATGAGGGAACCAGACTTCAGATTCAATTGGATTAATGGAATAGCAGTATGCTAAAACTGAAAAGGCTCTCCACATGTTAAAATGGAGAGCCTTTTTTATATGCTATAGAATCAGTTTAACCAAAATTCCAGGTTACACCCCTTCCGATTTCAGGATCAGGAAATTCCCAGCTTACCGCTCCCTGATCGCATGCATACATGCAAGTGCCACACTCAATGCAATCCTCTACCTGAAAATGGACTTTGCCATTTTCATCTTTGGTATAGCAGTTGGCAGGACAAACGTAAGTAGTACAGTGATGTGGACAGGTGGAGTTGCAAATATCTGTTTCAACCTTGATATGTGGTTTAATTTCAGATTTTGCCTGGTTACGATAGCTTACCAATCCAAGTCGTTCGGGTAATGTCAGGAGTTTCATGGCTTTGAATTATTTTAAAACTTGATTGTATAGTATAAACTTTGAAAATTTCTCACGTCTCACGTCTCACGTCTCACGTCTCACGTCTAAAGAGCTTTCGCCCCTTTTGCTCCTATCTTAACGAGATCCCAGTAAGAAGCGTGCTTTTTAACTGAATCACTGAACATATTTCTTGCCTTCTTGGTCGGCTCGTTCTTGATGCTAAAGAAGTTCCGTCCGAAATCACAGATCAGATTTGGCATCTTATCTACCATAAACGGATCGTGCAGAAGATGAACGGCATCCTGGAAATTGTTGATATCCTTCATCACATAGCTGTCTTCCAGTGCATCCTGATAGGCTTTCATCGAAGCTTCACTGTAGTCTTCCTTCTCTTTCGCCTTTGTGATCGCTTCAGCCGCAAGAATTCCCGATCGCATTGCATAATCCATTCCCTGGATCGCTTTTCCGGCATTCATCAGCAAATTGGCCGCTTCACCGCAAACCATCAATCCCGCTTTGTAAAGCTTTTCAGGCATCACCCGTTTGTCTCCGGACGAAACTACATGCGCAGAATACTCAACAACTTCGCCACCGCGAATCATATCGGCAACGGCAGGATGCTTTTTGAAGTGGTTGAGAATATCGTACGGAGTCTGTTCTTTTTCACGCAGATCTTTCAAGCCAAGTACCAATCCGATTGAGATGGTATCTTTATTCGTGTAGAGAAATCCTCCGCCTTCAACGCCGTTAGTAGCAGCTCCGACAAACTCATTACTCATACCGCTCCGTCCGTTCAGCTGAAAACGGTTTTCGAGAACATCCTGATCAAAGCGGATAATCTCTTTCACACCGGTTAGCATATGATCGGCAGGTACATATTTGTCCTGAAGACCAACCTGCCGTGTGAGAAGGTTGTTGACACCCTCAGCCAATATCACAGAGTCCGCGTAAAATTTATCTTCGCCGGTTCGGATACCCACTACTTTACCATCTTCCTCCAGAACTTCCTCAACAAGAATGTTGGGAGCTACAAAAGAGTCCATGGCGAAATCACTTTCAGCGATGGCTTCTTCAACTTTACCGGCCAGCCATTTATCGAATTTGGATCGGAGAACTACCACACCGGTGTAAGGTGCTTCATTAAAGTGTGAAGATTTAAAATCGACGGAGAAGGATGACTGCTCATCCATAAAAGTGAGCCTGCGGTGGTTAATGAAACGATCCCATCCGCCATCTTCTTCTTCCCAGTAGTTGGGAACCAGTTTATTCAGATCACTGCCCCATAAAACACCACCGGATACATTCTTTGATCCGGGAAATTCACCTTTTTCAATAAGGAGGAATTTCATGTTGTTTTTGGCGAGTGTCATGGCAGCGGCAAGTCCGGCCACACCGGCTCCAACGATGATACAGTCAAATTTTTCGTCCATAGAAATTGAGTAGTTGGTATTAATTATAAGGTATCAGGTACTTACTATCTGATACTTGCGACTTGATACTAATTATTTTTGATTTTTTTGAGCTCTTCGATGAATGGAGGTAGAATTTTGTAAAGGTCTCCAACAAGGCCATAGTCTGCAATATCGAAGATAGGGGCGTCCGGATCTTTATTGATGGCAACAATCACTTTACTATTTGCCATACCGGCTACGTGCTGTATAGCTCCCGAAATGGCAACGCCGATGTAGAGCTGAGGTGAAACCACTTTACCGGTCTGACCAATCTGGAGACTCGGATCGTAATCGCCCGCTTCTGTAAGTGCTCTTGAAGCACCAATACCGGCATTCAGTACCGAAGCTAGTTCTGAGATCATGTTACGTCCCTCTTCATCTTTCACACCGCGACCGGCTGCAATAACCACTTCAGCTTCTGATAGATCAACACGGTCTGATGATGAACTGATAATCTCTTTCAGGGTAACCCGAAGTTCATCATCACTGAAGTTGAAATCAATCGCTTCAACAGAAGCATCACCTGATTTTTCAACCACGTCGTAAGAACCGGATCGAACAGAAATAATAACCGGGCTGCCCGATGCTTCTACAGACGAGATAATTTTTGAAGCCATAACAGGGCGTTTACCTTTTACGCCATTATCGGTCAGCTCAAACTCCGACATATCACTTAGAGCAGCAGCATTTTTATTTGCGGCAAGGGCACCTAACACATCTTTTGAGCTCTCCGTAGATGGAAATGCCACCAACTGTGGCTGAATATGTTCTACAGCAGAAGAGAGTGCTTTAAGTACCGGTGTGTTCAGGTGATTTTTAAAAATCGGATTTTCAATCGTATAAATTGTATCCGGGCCGTAAGCTTTCAGTTGTTCGGCAATGCCGGATGTATTTGCATCGATCACAAGGGCCGCAGATTTTAAACCGTTATCAGCTGCAAGTTCATTACATCTTGATAAGACCTCAAGAGAGGAACGTTTAATTTTACCGTCGTTTACAGAGATGACTGTTAATAGAGTACTCATGAATCAATTTCTTTTTAGTTTAAATGACATTTTCTTCAGAATCGAGCAGTTGGGCAACCTCGCGGGCAATCTCATCAGGTTCACCCTCATACTTTTTACCGGGTTCGCGCTCCGGTTTTTCTTCAAAACCCAGCACTTTGGTGTTTACTTCATCGGATGAAATATCAGCTCCAAGATCGTCCAGCGAAATGGTATCAACCGGCTTTCTTTTAGACTGCATGATTCCTTTCAGGCTCGGAATACGGGGATCGTTCATGTCATTCGAGCAGGTTACCAATCCCGGGGAAGGAACGTCGATAATTTCCTGTCCAATATCACCCTGACGTTTTACCGTTAGTGTTCCGTCATTATATTCCAGCCCAACGGCATTAGTAGCGTATGGCAAGTTGAGTAATTCGGCCATCATTGCACCGGCTAGCCCGGCATCTGTGTCCTGACTTTGTTTACCGCAAGAGATGTAATCATACTCTTTGTCAGAAAAGAATTTTGCCAGAATTTTCGCATAGGCAGATGAATCAAAATCTTCATCACCATTGGTAACAATATGAGTTCCTTTGTGAACACCCATCGCCAATGCCTTTCGCAAGGTCTCTTTGGCTTTCTCCGGGCCTGCCAGAACAACTTCTACTTCACCGCCGTGCTGTTCGGTAAGTACAAGTGCCTCTTCTACTGCTGAGGCATCATAAGCGTTCAGTATATTGCGATCTGCATCTTGAATCAGTTGTCCGTCTTTTATTTGCAAGGGAGCGTTTACATCGGGTACTTGCTTAATACAAACGTAGAATTTCATGCTTGATGGTTTATTTTTCGGTTAGCGTATGAAACCGCTTTTTTAGCGTTTTTTAAATATACAAAACGTGAATAAAAAAACTGCATTCGATTCTCGACACAAAACTCTAAAAAATCTGAGTTGGAAGATTTTCCGAGCTTGCCTATCATCCATCAGGTTAACCGGATTTGCTATGGCTAAAAAATATCTTTTCATCACTATTTTGCTCTTTTCCGCCTATGGTTGCGACGTGTTCAATTTTGATGAAGATGCGCTTATCTACCCATCACAGTTAACCAAACTTGAGATGGAAGAACTGGTTGAATTGAATGAACAGTTTCAGGCTGAAAATGAAAACATTTGTTCAACCTTAAACGAGTATGGATTAACCGGTTTCAGTACGTTTCTGTTTGAAGGGGAGTCGAGCCCATGCCTTGGACGTGAGCCGGTCCGCATAGAGCTTACGGAACCTGATACACTTCTGCCGGCTGCTGCACAAACTTTAATCCATAACAGTGAATTTACCGGTGTATCCAATGCAGAATTACTGTCACTTCTGGAGATGGAGCCACTTCGTGGATGCATAATATGCGAAGGACCAAATATTGACAGCCGAATTCTTGAATGGAAGTTTGTATATGAGAGCCAAAGAATCAACGGAATTGAAGTGTACGAATCGTCGATTACCGTTATCGTTGACGCAAACGGTGTGAACCGAATCTGGGGCAACTGGTATGATCAACCCTACATCCCTGCAAGAGCTAATTTTTTACCGGAAGAGATTGTTGAAAACCTGGATGGCCAGACTTTAACATGGACTGAAGATGGCGAAGAGTACAGCCACAAAATTGTAGCAGATCGATTAAATTTGCCGGAAGAAAAAACCATTATCCCGTTCGAAAACAATGAGAATAACAGACTGGAACTGAGAGCCGGCTGGAAAATAGAAGTTCCGGATCAAAGTGTGCCTTTTGGTGGCTGGGTAATTATTGGGGATAAAATTGACGGGAGAATTCTGAAAGTTGATAAATTGATTAAAAGCAATGACTTTGGGTCTCTTTCTGTAAGAAATTAAAAATTGTTTGTAACAAAACGGCAACTCGCTCTTCTTATTTATGTAAACATGTGTTCAATATAAATGCTTAAGGAGCAGGAGTTCTTTTGAAACGAGTTCTCATTGTCGAAGATGATCTGATTATTTCCCTCACAACAGAAAAAATGGTTGAAAAACTGGGGTGCAAGGTGGTAGGCTGTGTTACGTCTGGAGAAGATGCCATTAAAGCAGCGGAAGAAAATAAACCGGACGTGATTCTTATGGACATTCGGCTCAACGGATCGATGGACGGTATTGAGGCTACACAAGAGATATTAGCAAGTCTGGACAATACCCGAGTCATTTATGTTACGGGAAACACAGACAACGCTTATAAAGAGAGAGCTGAAAAAACCGGATACGACGCCTATCTGATTAAACCTCTGCGTATGGAAGATCTGAAGTCCATTATTTGATTGTTCGATTTATGGTGTAAGATGCGTTATATTCTCCAACTGTTTTTGGAGGATAAATCAGCAATCTGTTTTGGCATTAAAAAATAATCAATCCCTCTTATTTAAAGGTTTTATTGCAGTTATCGCAGTTGGAATGGGCGTGAGCTGGATGCACGATGCGGCCGTCGATGAAAGAGTGGTGACTCTCCGATATCTGATGCTGGGCGCTGCAGGATTTATCTCTTTTGTAACACCTTATCTCTTATTTCCCGATTCAAAATCAAAGCTGATACAGCTGGGAAATATTTCAGGCAAAAAGCTGCTCTCCTATCTTTTTAATCAAACCTTCAGATACTACCTGTATTTTTATCTTTTTGTATTGGCAACTCTGTTTGCAGATTCTCTAGCCATGGGGTCCGAACTCATTATAAAATCGGTCTATTCGATTTATGCTCTGTTTTTTATTGTAGGCCTTCACTCACTTGCGCTCTATCTCTATTTGAAGGTGGGGCCGCAGTCTCAGTTCTGGCAGGAGAGTGAAAAGGGAAAAGAGCTGCGTTTTAAACTTGCCAACTATTTCAAATATCCAATGGATCCGGGTGCTATTCCAAGCCTGGTCAATACCGTTGTGCTGGCGCTTTTTGGAATGCTTTTCGTTATTGCCGGTACTATTGCAGGAAACTCACTGGGTTTCATTGCAGAAGTGAGTCTTTCGCTCATTGTTTTGTCCACGGGGGTTATGGTTTACATCTACAAAAGCAGAAAGCCTGAAAGGAGATACTATCATACCAACAGCTTTTTCAGTGAGTTTTTTGGAGCTTCAGAAGGGGAGGATACCATTACGGCTAGACGCAAAGTGGATCAGCTTTGGTGGGTGCCTTCGCCATTAAGAGTCAATGTTTGGCAGTACCTACAGCAGATCGACCGAAAAATCCCGGCCGGAAGAGCCGTTGCTGCAGGGCATGTTTTGGTTTGGCTTGTGGCCTATCAAAAACCGGATATCAATTTTATGGTGGGGATCTGGACCCTGTTCGCAGTAACTCATCATCTTTTTATTCTGCTCTCACTGCAGCGTAATTTTTCTCCTCACTGGATGTTGAGATGGCTGTCGCCGATAAAAAATTGGGTATTCAGCTGGTTCTGGATGCAAATCCGATGGTTGCTCCCGCTCGTTATCAGCATGAATGCACAGCTTTTTGTTTTTGGTGTTCCGCGAACTTCTGACCAATTTTTTATAATAGCTGTATATCTTGCTTCCGCACTTATTGCTGCATCCATCGGTGGTATCAGGTTAAAAAAATCGATTCTATAGTATGATTGAGATTAAAAATCTTACAAAACAGTATAAATCAGGCCATCCGATTTTTGCTGACTTTACAAAAAATGTAAAGCAGGGCAGAGCGGTGGGTGTGGTAGGCCCGAACGGTTCAGGAAAAACAACGTTTCTTCGAATCCTTTCGGTAAATTCGTTTCCCACAGAAGGTACTGTGAAGTACAAAAATATTGATATTCATAAAGAGCCGGCTGAATATTTGAAAAACGTAGGTTTGGTACATGATGAGGAGACGCTTCCTGATCACTTGACGGCATCTGAATTACTGGAGTGGATATTAAGAAACAGGAACAGCTGGGATTCGTCGTCAATTAAAAAAATTGAGGATATTTTTGATAAACTCTCTTTAGATGCCCGGAATGAACAGATTGGGACTTTTTCAACCGGAATGAAAAAGAAAACTCAGATAGCTGCTGCTTTAATTACAACCCCGGAGCTATTGATAATGGATGAACCTCTTAGAGGTTTGGACAAAGAGACAAGAGTAGTTGTTATGGATTTACTGGAGACTGTGAAGTCTCAGAATACCACTATTTTTATGTCATCCCATTATGTGAGTGATGAGAATGCACTGTTTGATGAAATGATTCAATTCCCTCTGTAGTTTATAACCACTTGGAAAATTTAAAATAAATATTGTTAACACACCACAATTCAAAATTCATGGCAGAGATAACACTTCCAGAAGTTGAACTTAATATTTACGGCCCCAAAAACCCCGTTGAGGTGCCTGTTGTTGAAAATTATATTATCACCAAGGAGTCAAGCCCCAATTTTGTAAGGCACATTACATTTGATGTGTCCGGGACTGAATTGGAGGGCAGGATAAAAGTTGGGCAATCTATTGGGATATTACCTCCCGGAAAAGATGAAAGAGGCCGTCCACATAAATTGCGGCTTTACTCTGTTTCCTCACCCAATAGCGGTGAAAATGGAAAGCCAAATTTGGTGTCTACAACAGTTAAGAGAACCATTGAAGAGTTTGAAGATAAACTATATATAGGAGTAGCATCAAACTACCTGGCCGACCTGAAACCCGGGGAAAAAGTAAAAATTACAGGTCCGAGTGGAAAAAGGTTTTTACTGCCAGAAAAAGCGAAGGAGTTTAACTATCTCTTTTTTGCAACCGGCACCGGCATTGCTCCATTCAGAGGTATGATTATGGAGCTGTTTGCTAAAGGAGATTATCAAAATGAATGCTCCCTTATTTTTGGATGCCCGTATCGTACCGATTTACTTTATTCAGACTATCTGGAAAAAATGGCGCAGGAGCACAGCAATTTCCATTATATAAAAAGTATATCCAGAGAAAATCGGAGAAAAGACGGATCGAAGCACTACGTACAAACCAAGATTGAGGACGAAGAGGAGTTGCTGCTGCCAATTTTGAAAAAGGACAATACGCTGATTTATATCTGCGGCTTGAAAGGAATGGAAGCTGGAATTTATAAAGAACTTCTCAGGCTGGGACTAGGCGGCTATCTGGATATTCGAAAAAATCTGCCTGAAGACCTGAATGAAATTCCGAGAAACGACATCAAAAAGTTCATGAAACCATCTGCCCGAACATTCGAAGAGGTATACTAAGGCAGATGTGACCTTATCGCCTGGTGTTTGAAACCAGGTACTTCAACTCAGATTTAAGCCGCTTTTCGGGTGAAAATTGATCATCATGGAGGGTAAAATAGCTGGTTGGAGAAACTAAGCCCGGCTTAACAGCATATCGTTTGTAGAAGTCGGTATACTTTTGAACGTATACCATTGCAACATCGGTTTTAAGGGGCTCAGGCCCTTTAATGCTGATATCACCTTTGATAAGATTAATGGCTTGTGGCAGTTTGTACAAGCCGCTTTCAAATAGCAATTTCTGGACTCTGTTAACAATGATCTTGTTTCTTTTATCTCCTTGCTCGAGTCCAATATTGTAATGCTTGACTTTAAATGTGCGGCCGTTCAATCCGTTGGCAGAGTAGGATATTAAAGGTTACTGAACACCGGATAATTTAAAACAACCCCAAATTAAGGGGAGAGTGACCAGGTAGACCAAATAGAGTAAATAGCCGGTAATTTTGCTCAGTACAGAGTCCCGCCTAAAACGTCTGTTTTCGAGTTCATGGAAGAACAACTCCGTTGTGGGGCCGGTAAACTTAGATACGGGTATAAACTCTTTCTTTTTTGTAATAATCTCTTCTTCAATGGAAGGCTGATACACACTACCCCCTGTAGAGTTGAGAACTACTTTCTGAATCATAAATTGACTTTGAGAACGAACACATTAAAAGACCAATAATACGTAAAAATGCTGAAAGTGCTTATATCAGCATTTTCGCACGCTTATTAGACTCTTTGATAAGAGAATTGTTTCAGTTCTGAAAATTTGAACCAATATTTTTGAGAGAAACGAATCTGTACGGTTTAATTTTTCCGCCATATTTTTCAGTATAAACTTGCGTGAAGACAGCGCCGAGTAAAATGGTTTGGATGTTATAGTATACCCAGATTATAAAAACAACAAGCGAACCGGCTGCTCGATATGTGGCTTCGATACCGGTTGCTGAGAAAAAATATCCAATCAGGAATTTGCCAATCAGGAAGAGAATGGTAGTGACAAAGGCACCCACCAGAATATCCATCCACCTGGCGGAAACATCAGGGAGTATCTTAAAAATTAGTGTAAAGAAAATAATTGCGAAGATAATGGTAACAATCTGTGCAACAATGCCATATATATTTAACTGTAAACCGGGGAGTACTTCACTGAAGTACGTAGTGGCGATAGCTAAAATAAATTCAGCTGCCAGTGAAGTAAGAAGAAGCAAGCTAAATACAATAATCATCCCAAAGGCCAGCAGACGGTTCAGTAAAAAGTGCCAAACGGAGTTGATGGTAATATCAGAGATATTCCAGATTTTATTTAGAGTGGTTTTGAGCTGGCTGATCACCGTGGTAGCGCCGAAAATCACAGTTCCTGTTGCAATAACTGTAGTGATCAGACCGGATTGATCCTGCCTTCGCTGGGCGATATAATCAATTAAGTTTGTGAGAACAGCTTCGTCGAGATATTCGCCAAGGTACTCCTGAGCCTGCAGAGCTACGATTTCTTCACTTAAAAAAATTCCGCCTAAATACACGATGAGGATAAAAAGTGGCGTGATAGAAAAAATTGTGTAAAAAGCGATAGCTGCACCGTGAATCATAATTTCATCATCGGACGCTTTCTTAAATGTAGCACCAATCACATCTTTAATTACAAGTGCAATCTCTTTGAGTCTTTTAAATAATGGCATTTAGTACGGTGTCTAGCTCATTAATCGTATTATAATAGTGTGGCGAAACTCTCAATTTACCCTCACGGGAAGAAATCGTAATATTTTGCTTTTTAAGTGATTCTACAAACGCTTCTGTATCGGTCACATTTTCGGTTGAAAAGGTGACGATCCCGGCTCTTTCAGCCCGGTTTTTTGGACTGATTAGATGGATGCTTTTCTGACCAGATAGATTTGTTGTAAGATGATCGGTGAGATTTAAAATGTGTTGAGTGATTTTCTCCAGGCCGATACTGTTCAGATTTTTTAATGATGCGTTCATCCCCGCAATTCCGATCATATTTGGCGTTCCAATCTCCAAGTGCTGAGAGACCGGCAGCCACTCTTGCTCAAAGTTCGAAAGCTTCCACGGCTCTTTAACAGATAACCAACCGGTTTTGTAAGGTTTTAAATGTTTGCTCAGATTTTTTGATAAATAGAGAAATCCTGTACCCATAGGGCTCATCAGCCATTTATGCCCCCCGGTGGCCAGGGCATCAATATTGCAAGCTTGAACATCAATTCTGCCCATACCCAGGTACTGTATGGCGTCAACTACAAAAAGTACATCGTGCTTTTTACAGATGGCCCCGATTTTTTTCAGATCCGCTTTAAACCCGGTTAAGTACTGAACCGCACTAATGGAAAAGAGTCGGGTAGCAGGTGTGATGGCCGATTCAACCATTTCCGGAGTCACCATATAATTCGTTGGTTCGATATATCTCACCTTTACGCCATATCTTTCCAAAATCCGAAATGGCTGAACGTTGGTTGGAAACTCCATATGGTTCAGTAAAATTTCATCTCCTTCATTCCAGTCAAGTCCTTCTGCAACGGCCGTAATTCCTTCAGAGGTGTTGGTTATAAAGGTAATTTGGTCGGAGTTTTCGGCATGAATAAAGTTTGCCAGAAGATTGCGGGTTTCATCCACTATAGACATCCCCATCTCAATGTTGTCGATTTTACCTGTATGCCTATCTGAAATGAACTGATCGATTGACTCTTTTACCCGGGTAGAAATCGGGCTGATTGCTGCATGATTCAGGTAGATATGTCCGGATTGCGTATGTGGGAAATTCTTACGCATATCGGCAATTTGTGAGTCTGAAAATACAGGTTCATTGCTCATGACTATTTAGATTTGAATGGTTCGATTTGAGTAACTCCCGCACTTACAGCAAACTTCATTGCATCGGCCGGATCTATTTTCAGGATCTGAACACGTTCAGGTTCAACCAGGAAAAGGTTACCGGAAAAATTATAGGAGTGAGGGCAGTAGACGGCAACTCTGTTCTCAATATTCAATATGCTTAAATCGCGTTCTGTAATAAATCCTATTCGGTCCAATCCGTCGGCCAATGTAACTAAAACCGGTTTGTTAAACTTCTTTTTATCTCCTAAAAAGGCTTCTGAGAAATCTTTAAAGGCAGTATAGATGATTTTGATAAATGGGATTCGGGATAGAATGGTTTCAAAATAGTTAACCAGCGGTCGGGTTAAAGCCGTTGATATGATGAATCCCAACAGTGCGATAAATATGAAGGAAGTAATCAATCCGAGTCCCGGTATCTGAATGGGCAGCCAGCCGAATAAAATGGGGTTGACGGCAGAATCCAGCCAATTTACCAGAAACACGATTACAAAGATGGTTGCATAAAGAGGAAAGATGAAGAGCAATCCCCTCAGGAAATAATTTAAGACGGTTTTCATAGGGTATAATCAGTTAGCGGATGGTATAATATACAGAAGAGTTTAGCTAATGAGAATGAAAGTGGAAGTTTGGAATGAGGTTAAGTTTAAATTTTGCTATTTTAGAAAGCTTATTGAGAAAACATATTTATTAAATATTTTTTGCATTTATGTCACTTAAAACGGCTGCTCAAATTCGCCAGGAGTTTTTGGATTTTTTTAAAGAAAAAGATCATCTCATTGTAGACAGCGCCCCCGTTGTGCCAAAAAATGATCCATCCCTGCTTTTTACAAACGCGGGAATGAACCAGTTTAAACCGATCTTTTTGGGAGAACAGGATGGGTTGAAAGAGGACGGCAAAGTGTGGAAAAGAGCAGCTGATACTCAGCGATGTATTCGTGTGAGCGGAAAGCATAATGATCTGGAAGAGGTAGGGCACGACACGTACCATCATACCCTTTTTGAAATGCTCGGAAACTGGTCGTTTGGCGACTATTTTAAAGAGCAGGCTATAGAGTGGGCATGGGAGCTTTTGGTTGATGAGTGGGGCCTGGATCCTGATCGCTTATATGCAACTGTTTTTGAGGGTGATGAGTCGGACGGACTTCCGGCTGATGATGAATCGGCGGAGCTTTGGGTTAAGAAAACATCCATTTCTCCTGATCATGTTCTGAAGTTTGATAAAAAAGACAATTTTTGGGAGATGGGGGAAACCGGCCCTTGCGGACCTTGCTCCGAAGTTCATGTAGACCTCCGGTCAGATGAAGAGAGAAAGAGAAAGCCCGGCACAGAACTTGTGAACATGGATGATCCCCGTGTAATGGAGATCTGGAACCTTGTATTCATTCAATTTAACCGGCAGCAAGATGGTTCGTTGGTTAAGTTGCCGGCTCAACACGTTGACACCGGAATGGGTTTCGAGCGGATATGTGCTGTTCTTCAGCAAAAAACATCCAATTACGATACGGATGTTTTTCAGCCCATCATTCAGAAGATTGCTGATCTGGCCGGGAAAACTTACGGAGATGACGAAGATACAGACATCGCCATGAGAGTGATTTCAGATCACATCCGCGCGGTTAGTTTTTCAATCATGGATGGCGCATCACCCTCAAATGAAGGCAGAGGTTATGTAATCCGCAGGATTTTAAGAAGAGCGATACGATATGGCTGGGATCGCCTTGATTTCAAAAAACCATTTATGAGTAAACTGGTTCCGGTTTTGGCTGATCAGTTTGTTGATGTGTTTCCGGAACTGGATGGGCAGATTGATTACATTCAAAACGTGATTTTAGCAGAGGAAAAGAGTTTTCTGAATACTCTCGGCCAGGGAATTGAACTGTTTAACTCTATGATTGAAGGAGAGAAAAAGCTGTCAGGTGATGACGCTTTCAAACTTCACGATACCTACGGTTTTCCGATCGATTTAACAGAATTGATGGCCCGGGAAAAAGATGTTGAAGTGGATACTAATCGCTTTGATGAGCTGATGAAGGAACAGAAGGAGAGAGCAAGAGCTGCCGGTAAATTTTCAGCTTCGCAAAAAAGTGACCTGAACTGGAATATTTTAAAAGATGCCAAGTCAGAGTTTGTCGGTTATGACGAATCGAGTGTGGAAACCTCAATTCTTGCAACGGCAGAGAATAATGAGAATAAAATTCTCTTATTGGAAAAAACCCCGTTTTATGCAGAATCAGGTGGACAGGTAGCTGATACCGGCCTGATTAGAAAAGGAAATGATGTAATTAAAGTGAAGGATGTACAAAAATCAGATGACGGTCACCTCCATTATGTGGATCGACTTCCTTCAGATGCAAGCGGCTCCTGGATCGCAGAAATAGATCTGGAACGCCGGCATGAAATTGAGAAGCACCACTCCGTTACTCATATCATGCATGCGGCACTGAGAGATGTGTTGGGTGATCATGTAGCTCAGAAAGGATCGCTGGTTGCGCCCGACAGGCTGCGTTTTGACTTTTCTCATTTCGAATCTGTAAAACAGAATGAACTGGATCGTATTGAGCAGCAGGTTAATGAGAAAATTCAGGAAAATATTCAGCTTTTTGAAGAGCGCAATGTTCCGATAGATGAAGCACGTGAGCGTGGTGCAATGATGCTTTTTGGTGAAAAGTATGGCGACAGTGTCCGGGTGATTACCTTCGATCCAAACTATTCTGTAGAGCTTTGCGGCGGCACGCATGTAGACTCTACGGGTAAAATCGGATATTTTCGTTTTACAGACGAGTCATCTGCGGCGGCCGGAATCAGAAGGGTAGAGGCTGTTGCCGGAAAAAAGGCTGACACTCTCCTGAGAGCTGAAAAAGAGCAGCTTCAAAAAGCGCGTGAACTTATCGGGTCTCAAAAAGAGCTGGTAACAGGTATTAAATCACTGATCGAAAGAAACAGAGAACTTGAAAAGGAGCTTGAAAAATTACGGCAAAGTCAGGCCGGTGATTCTTTAGATCAAATTCTGGAAAACGGAAATGAGATTTCCGGTGTTCAGCTCTATATAGGCAAGGTAGCCGGCGCAGATATGGATACATTGAAGCAGCTTGGTTATGACGCCCTGGAGAAGACAAAAAAGGAAAGTGTAATCGTCTTGGCTTCAGAAGATTCTGAACAAGGTAAAGTCTATATCATGGCGGCTGTTACGGATGATGTAATGCAAAAAGGTGTGAAAGCAGGTTACATGGTTTCGCAACTTGGCAAAATAGTTGGCGGTGGCGGAGGCGGTCAGCCAAATCTTGCAACCGCAGGTGGTCGATTCCCTGAAAAAATCGAAGAAGCATTTAATAAAGCTGAGGAGTTGATTAAAGAGGCAATCTGATTTAAGATCGGTCCATCTGTAAACTTCTCAAATAATGGGTATATTTAACGCAAATCAGAAATTGAATAACGATTAACTGTAAGTATGGCAAAGAAGAAAGAAACAGAAGCTATTTTTACTCCCATTGGGATTGATAGTGGAAAAAACGGCCAAATAGAAAAATCAGTAGATCTGCCTGATGCAACCGACAAATCTCATAAAGATTTAGGTCTTTCGGATGATGATGTAATCAACATGTTTGAGCAGATGTTTTTGCAGCGACGATTTGAAGAGCGTGCAATGCAACAGTATCAAAAAGGAAAGTTTGGTGGATTTCTTCATCTCTATATTGGACAGGAAGCTGTGTCTACCGGAACGGTTCACGCATTGAATAATGATGACGACATTATTACTGCATATCGTGATCATGGCTGGGGACTTGTAAGAGGTGTTTCTCCAAAATCCGGAATGGCAGAACTTTTTGGAAAAGCCACCGGCTGCTCCAAGGGTAAGGGCGGTTCCATGCACTTCGCAAACGTAGAAGAGCACTTCTGGGGCGGCTACGGAATTGTGGGCGGTCATATTCCTATTGGCGGAGGTATTGCTTTTGCAAACAAATACCAGGAGAACAACCGTGTAACGGCTACATTTTTCGGAGATGGTGCGGTAGACCAAGGCGCTTTGCATGAAACACTGAATATGAGTCAGCTCTGGAAACTGCCATGCATTTATGTTGTAGAAAATAATGGATACTCTATGGGTACTGCTGCCCGGCGCCACACCGTGAATGAAATTCATGAACGCGCCCAGGGTTATGGAATGAAAAGTGCAGTATTTAACGGTATGGATGCTCTCACAGTTTATGAGAATATGAAAAATATTGCTGACGAAGTTCGAAAGGACAGCATGCCATGGTTCGTAGAAATTCGAACATATCGATATCGCGGACACTCGATGTCAGACCCTCAAAAGTATAGAACAAAAGAGGAGCTGAAGAAGTACCAGGAGATTGATCCGGTTGAGCGTATGAAAACGTACCTGATTGATGAGAAGGTAGCAAAGAAAAAAGAGATTGAAGAGATAGAGCAGCGAATCGAGGATGAAATATTGGAAGCAGTTGAGTTTGCAGACAATTCAAACTTTCCGGAAGATGAAGCGCTCTATGAGGATATGTTTGCAGATACTCCTCACTTTCACGACAGAAAGTAATCGACTCAAAAAATAATTTTAAAGACAACGATTTATAAAAATGGCTGAATTACAATTTAGAGAAGCAATTCGCGATGCGATGGATGAGGAAATGGCACGCGATGAGAAGGTCTTTTTGATGGGTGAAGAAGTAGCTGAGTACAACGGGGCATACAAAGTCTCGGAAGGGTTACTCGATAAGTATGGTTTTAAGCGCGTCATTGATACGCCTATCTCTGAGCTTGGTTTTGCAGGAATCGGGGTTGGTGCTGCGATGAACGGGTTACGCCCCATTGTAGAGTTTATGACGTTCAATTTTGCAGTACTTGCTGCAGATCAAATTATAAACCACGCATCTAAGGCTCGATATATGCTGGGCGGACAGTTGAATACACCTATTGTATTCCGGGGGCCAAATGCCTCAGCCGGCCAGCTTGGCGCTACACACTCTGTAGCTTATGACTCGATGTATGCTCAGTTTCCCGGACTTTCCGTGATTTACCCATCCGAACCTGATGATGCAAAAGGGCTGCTTAAATCTGCTATCCGAAACGACGATGCTGTTCTCTTTATGGAGTCCGAGCAGATGTACGGAATGAAGGGAGAAGTATCTGACGAAGAGGATTACATTATTCCGATCGGGAAAGGGAAAATTAAACGTGAAGGGGACGATGTAACAGTTGTTGCCACCGGTAAAATGTACCACATTGCAAAACAGGCGGCTAATCAGCTTGCAAAAGACGGTGTGGAAATGGAGATTATTGATCCCAGAACGATTAAGCCTCTGGATATAGAACTAATTGTTGAATCAGTGAAAAAGACAAACCGGTGTGTTGTTGTGGATGAATCCCATCCATTTGGCGGTTTGGCATCTGAGGTTGGATTCTTGATTCAGCGTGAAGCATTCGACTATTTGGATGCACCGGTACGCAGGGTAACGCTGCCGGATGTAAATGCTCCGTTTTCTAAGCCGCTTTTTGACCTCTGGTTACCGGATGCTAAAAATGTGATTGATGCTGTAAATTCAGTTACATATAGAAACTAAAAGCTGGCTCAATTGTGGATATATATCCACTTAAACGGTTGATTTAAGAAATATAAAAAAGAATTAAGCAACAGGATTATGGCTATAAAAATTGAGATGCCCAAGTTAAGTGACACCATGGAAGAGGGTGTTATTGCCAAATGGAACATCAGCGAAGGGGATAAAATTGAAGCTGGTGATGTAATAGCTGAAGTTGAAACGGATAAAGCTACAATGGAAGTTGAAGCTTTTGATCCGGGTACTGTTCTCAAAATTTTAGTTCAAGAAGGTGATGCTGTTCCTTTGGGCGGAATCATGGCTATTGTTGGAGAAGAGGGGGAAGATATCAGTGATTTGCTGGAAGAGGCTGAATCGGCCAATGGAGGAGCCACTTCTGATGGTAAGGCTGAAAAGAAAAGTTCTGGTAATAATCAGGAGAAAGACTCATCTGATAAAAAAGAATTTGATCCTATTCTGGAAGGTGTTGATTCCAAAAAAGAGGTGAAGGAAGAGCCTGACCAGACTGATGACGGCAGGATTAAGGCTTCCCCACTGGCCAGGAAAATGGCTGAAGATAAGGGCATTAAACTTTCTGATGTAGATGGATCCGGTCCGGATGGGCGTATTATTAAGCGGGATATTGAAGATTATAAACCATCTGAAGTGAAGAAAGAGAGCGGTGTAAAAGTGCCGTCATTTGCTTCGGAGGAAGATGAAGAGATCAAGATATCTCAAATGCGTAAAACCATTGCCCGAAGGCTCAGTGAGAGTAAATTTAATAATCCGCATTTCTATGAGACGATCGACATCGACATGGAAAAAGCGATTGAAGCCAGAGCTGCACTCAATGAGATTAGTGATGTGAAAATCAGTTTCAATGATATTGTAGTGAAAGCTTCGGCTATGGCATTGCGAAAACATCCTGAAATAAACTCTTCATGGCTGGGTGATACAATCCGCAAACACGGCGATGTGAATGTAGCTGTTGCCGTAGCAATAGATGAGGGATTAATGACACCGGTTTTAAATCATACCGATAAGAAAACCCTTCAACAAATCTCTTCAGAAACAAGAGAGCTTGCAGGTTTGGCACGCGAACGTAAATTGCAGCCGGAGCAGATGGAGGGCAGTACGTTTACTATCAGCAATCTGGGTATGTTTGGAATTGAAGAGTTTACAGCTATCATCAATCCGCCAAATGCTTGTATTCTGGCTGTAGGGGCAATTCGTGATGTGCCGGTAGTGAAAAACGGTGAGGTTGTTCCCGGTAAACGAATGAAGGTAACGCTATCCAGTGATCACCGAATTGTGGACGGAGCTAAAGCAGCTCAATTCTTAAACACTTTGCGCTCAATGATAGAGAATCCATTGGCAATGATGCTTTAGTGTTTATCAAATACATTTACTTAAAAGCCGATTGAATTCCTCAATCGGCTTTTTTTATGCTTTTAAAGCTATTAAAAGGCAATTAGTCGACCTGCCTGTAATACTGTCCCCTGGTTTTATTAGAACTGAAAAAATCTAATAAGTGTAAAAATCAGCGTCTCCAATGCGTACACTTCGATTTCAGTTAAACAGGTTCACCCTCTTGTGTATTAGAATTTCTTAATATTAGTTTATTCTAATATATTGTGTTAGAGACATAGAGATAAAAGGGATGACAATGAAAAAAGCATTTAAAATATTGGGACTTATTATAGCAGCCGTCGCTTTAACAGCTGCAGAAGCAATCGCGCAGAATAGTTCTACTGCAACTATGCAGGTCAGAGTTGAAGTTGTAAGTGCGAGTCAGATTTCAATAAATCAGGTTGCAGAAACTTTCATGGTAAGAGAGGAAGAGACCGTATTTGGAGATTTTGCAATGAATCTTCCGGAAGGGGTTCAATTTATTACTGAAGCTGATGAATCAGTATTGATGAACAACGGTACAGACCAATGGAATATGAAAGCTGAAATGAAAATAGATAGAGAAGAAGACGGTACAGTTCATGTGAAGTTTGTTACCCGCGATAATAAAAGAGAGAAAAGCGAGGGTACTACTTATCGTGGTACACAGATAGCAACAATACAGTATCTATAGATTGGTGACGTACAGGTCTGTTTAGTCCAGAATGAAAATTTCTAGGGGCTGCAGGCCTGTACTATTTTTTACCTCTTCATAAACTTCCATAAACCTTAACCACGTTCTGAATTCACTTTGGTCGAATAGCCGGACAGAGTCCTGATCGGTTTCTGCGGATAACCGACGTCCTGTAGATCGGTAATATTCTGAACTCTTTTCTGAAAACTCATCGGAACCGGAAATTTCTCCCAAATAAATTCTAAACATTAAGTTAAGGGCAAAAGTAGTTTCCGGATCAACCTCAATTCCAGGTTCGGCAATCAGTCCGGCCTCGATCAGTCTTTTTTGTATTTGCTCGGTCACTCTGTAATCAGAGAACGGCCCGGAAATAACTGTATATGGGTTGGTATACTCCGGATCTAAAGATCTCACTTCCGCTTTGATATCATACTCATCTGTAATTTGATTTGCGAACCGAACGGCTTCGTCTTCTGTTTTGAATGATGAAATTGGAATGATAAAACGGGCATAAGTATCTTCTACAGATTCAGCTCTTTCAGTGCATAAACCTACAATTGCGTATTGATTGAGTGGGTCCTGTTGCCGGAACAGCAGAAGCTGTAATAGTGCGTCGGCAATATTACCAATCGGTGCGGTTCTTAAACCGAACAGCTCTGTAGAACTATTGTAAATGATATATATATCTTCATCCAGACGGTTACCTATCTCAACTGCATTAAAGTAAGCATCTCTGATACTTGCAAAACTACCAACCTGGATTGGATAGCTACAGGTAAGCTTTTCATCGCCACGTAAGGGTGCCAGTTCCAT
This sequence comes from Chitinophagaceae bacterium T5-Br10_B2g13, assembly GCA_001564065.1. Taxonomy (GTDB): domain Bacteria; phylum Bacteroidota; class Rhodothermia; order Balneolales; family Balneolaceae; genus Rhodohalobacter. The sequence continues at coordinate 5,088 of LKNA01000042.1, read as the reverse complement.
TCTGGGTATGGTTGTCAGTGGATCATCTGCAGTTGCCCTAAACTCTTCCTCTTCCAGTATTTCTACTACTGCAGGTTCATCGGTTAAAAGCGTATCTGATTCAACAGGCTCACGATCTGTTTGCTCTGGGTCTAGTCTATCATAAAGAATAATATCCCGGCCGATAATTCCGGTTGCCTCGGTAATTGCCTGATTGATCTGTCTGAGCTCTTCCAGATCACTAACCCGCCTTTCGGTTACTACCTTAAACTGCCCGTCTTCAGTTTGAATGACCTGTAACTTTTCGTCTAACTGACCACGGGTATCTTCAACAAACTGCTGAGCGCTTTCAGGGTCGGTGAATGACTGCAGACTTATTGCATAAGTTAAATCGGTCTCTGTAATTTCATCAGTCTCTTCCATTCCGGCAAGCAGTTCACGATAGTACTCATCATAAGCAAGTTTATGAAGTGTCGTCATCAACATGCTTCTGTTGGCAAAAGGTCCAACTAATACCTGAAATACATTATTTCTTCTGTCAGGATAGATGAATACATTTTGATCTGTGAGGTCTGATTGTACCCGGTCTCTTAGCCTGGATGCTCTATCCCTAGTTTCGTAAGCTGCCAGCTGAATATGTAAATCTTCATCAAATTCGGGGAGATCGTAGTGATGAATTACAGAAAGACGACTAATATCGGTTCTGCCAAAATCCAAAATCTGATTGAGCAGAGTGTTATAACTTTCGATTGGAACAGTTCTTACAGAGTAGAGATTGTTTGCAGAATTGTAGTCAATCTGAAGTTCAAAATCTGTAAAATTCTCTGCATAGGCGGCCATATCGGCAGCGTCGGTAAATGTTGTAAATGTTCCAATCTGGATACTGTAGGTTAGATTTTCTTCCTGACGAATATTTAAGTCTGAACCATTAAATCCAAATAGCGAAGCAAAGATGATTGGAGCCTCATCAATCGGTTCACGAAGCTGAGGATCATCCGCCGGAAGAATAGTCATTGCAAGTCCCTCTACAAAATCACCCTCTGCTATCGCTTCAACTTTAAATTCAATGGCGTCAACATCCGGCACGCCATCCAGGAAATTTAGCTGAGAAGGGTCCGGTTCAATGATGTAGTCGCCCGGTGGAACTTCGTAGGTGTAGAAACTGCCATCTGAAAACGTTCGTATTTCTTCTGTATGAGACTCAACTCCCTCGGGTGTATTTATCTGTCTTAGATATAGGCGAAGGCCGCCAAGGCCGCTAACACTACCATCAGGCATTTGACGGGTAATTTTGCCTTCTACAATACCCGACATGTAGAGCGGGATCTCTATCAGCTTATATTGATTTGGATCGGTTACAATAGAAAACTGCTCGATTTGAGGAACCAGCAGGGGATTGGTGATGGATCCTTTATTTACCGTCATATTATATTGGCGGTATGGCTGAAGCTGTGATATATAGTTAATATCACCTTTGGAAAATGTGGTGCCGCCGGCGCGATCGATACGAATTACATTTTCAGGAAGTAGTTCATCTCCTTCGTCATAAGTGCCGCTGTTGTTGTTATCTATAAACATACGCATGGCAACACCGGATCGGCCGACCTGTTGTCTGTTCGTAAATAGTACGTTGTTGTGGTTGGAATCATAGCCGATGGATCCTCTCAGACTCTGAGAAAGCGTGGTTGCATTTCTTGTTGATCGAATCGTTGTATTGGATCGGATGTTGCTGAAATCGAACGTGAGTGAAAATCTGAACAGGTTGAAATCACCGATAAAGTTTCGGCCGGCTGAAAACTGCATTCTTCCTCGGCGCGTAATATTTCTGCTGAATTGAAGTTCAGCATCCTCAATTCGTGAAATGGATGGGATGTAATTGGCTTGAGCTCGTACAAACACGCTTCTAAGAAGAGAGGGGAGGTCCCGGCTTCTTGAAAAGTTGTAGGTAACCGACGAATTGAGACGTGCAACCGGTGTTGATTGAAATGAAAGCGTTCCCAGTTGGGTGTCACGGTATCCGAATCGAATATTGGCCCGGCCAACACGAGTATTCAGATCAACGCGGTAGCGGGTTACTGCACCCGTCTGTCTCTGCTCATTTGTTACAGACCAACGAAAAAAGAGGGGCCAGTCACCGATTGTAAAAGGGGTAAACACATTGGCCCGTATCGAAGATTGATTTCTGCTGGTGTTGTAAATTCCACCCTGAGTATTGTAATAGGTGTAATCCAGATTAACACTGGCGTTATTGGGATAGATTACGCTTCCGCTCACCCTGTAAAACGCATCGTTTGCTGCCTGTAATGAAAGGAGATAACTGTCTGCCAACCGAGCCGAAACTCCTCCGGTAAAAGTTGGGAGGTTATCATGAAAATCCTCAAAATATTCCACACCGCCTGTTGCGGTAAGTCGGTCGGTAAGTCCGGCACTCAGGTTTGCTTTAGATACCATGCCGCGATTTGTAGAACCGGCTATGGGATTATCTACGCGTCCTGCATTAATGGTATAGTTGATTTCACCCGGTGGCAGGAAGTTGAATGGGATTTGTAATCTGGCGTCCCGGGTTGTCATTTCACCGGTGGGACTATAAACACGTATTGTGTAGTTTGATGTTCCATAGGTAAGAGGTATGGAAAATCTGTAGGTTCCACTGGCGTCGGCCTGTGTAAAATCTACGAGCGTATTATTTCGATAGAGTTCGACTTCTGAGTCCGGTTCAACTGTGCCTGTAAATGCGGTTTCATCGTAAATATATCTTGGCTCAATAGGCTCGTTGGTAAAACGAACCCCGGTATAAGCCACCGGGGCAAGGCCCTCTGTTGTAGCTTGACCGGCAGTTATTGTGCTGATCCAGTCATTATCCCGAATTCCATAGCGCCATCGAAGGCCGCTGGATCTCAGGGATGTGGCGGTTTGAGAATAACTCCCAAAAATGGTTCCCTGTACATCTCCACCGATCAATTCTGTTCCGATATTAGTACTGTAAAGATAGCTGTTCCCAGTTTGATTCAGATTGGCGGTAAGGTTGTAATCCAGAAAACCACCGTTAAAAACGCTCTTTTTACGATCAAACTGAAGAGGATAGAATTCTCTTCGCAGTTCACGCTGTGTGCGAAGGAGGCGTTCTCTTCGCAGTTCACGTTCTCGTTGTGCCACAACGGGCATTGTATCAGGCGACTCGAGAGTAACTGCCAGGTTTCCAAAATCGATGATGAATTCCAGCTCAAAGAGCCGGTATAGAATGTCCGGATCCAGATAGTAGCCGAATTCTGTGATAATATAATCATCTGCACTGAGGGCAATTTCCTGATCGGTAAACTGAGCCCGGCGTGAATCGAAATTTAACGTATATCTTCCTCGGCCTATGTAGTTGCCTGAAAGAGTAAATGTGGCTTGATCGATATTTACATCAATCCGCAGAGCCTGGAATAGATCTGTTACAGATAGGTAGAATTGATCGCGATCGTAAATCGCTGATACATAAGTATTAACGACTCCCTGATGGCGAAATTGAAGAAATACCTCCTGATCAGCACTTTGAGCTTCTGCCGAATCGATTATCGAAAAGCTCAGTGACAGAAAGACAAGATGTAGTATTAGAAGGCACTTCTTAATCACTCAATCGTAAAGGTTGTCCGCTCACTCACATCAGATATCTGAAGAAGATTTTGCGATGAAATATCATTTCTTTGAGATTCAAAAGTTGTAACTGCGGTGTATTGACCGGCGTTCCAGGTTGATGTATCAAATTCAACCCGCTGGTGGTTCCTGAAGTAAACGGATGTGGAAGACCTGCGTGAATCTACTTCCTGACCGCTGGAGTTCAAAATTCGGGTCTGTACGCTCCCTATAAAAGGAGAGTTGCCGGTACGCTCAACATCAGAGAGTATAATCAGCCGATTATTCTCGACATTTGCCTGAGTGTTGTGAATTTGAAGCCCGGTCTGTGCGTCACCGTGCTGAACCAGTACGGCCGTTACCTGGTCAATCTGGAAAGAGACCTGAGCGGAGACCTGACCTTCAGCTACGTCACCAATGGGAGGTGTAAGCTGATTGGATGAGACACGCATTCTCGTCCAGTACATACCGGGATCTGAGTTTTGTGGAATACGTCCGACCAGGCGAACGGTTTGTCGCTCATTCGGCTGCAGTACAAACGTAGTAGGGAAAGCTCTTAAATGGGGGACCAGTGAAAATTGTTCTTCAGCATCTTCATCTTCATAATTCAGAAAAACACGACCGTCTTCATCCGTTGCCGGGTAGGCAAACTCAAATCCAAGCCTTACTTCAACTGCACTGTTGGATGGGTTGGAGACGTAAAAAGATCCGACTTTGCTATTTTTTTCCAGAAAAACGGCAGTCGGGGAGATGGTTACCTGAGCCTGTGCGGAAAAAGCGAAAAGAAGCAGAAGAGCAAATGGAAGTAACAGCAGACGAATGTTCATGAGCAGATCATTTTATTCAGCAAATTAACTGAAAATATAAATAAAAAAACCCCCACGTAATAGTGGGGGTTTTAATAACTATTCTAAAGAAATTAGATACTAGTATATTGAACGGTAAATGTAACAGGTGTACCATTAGCGTTTGATGTACTGTAGCTACCAGTATTAGCAATTGCATCTAGATTTCCACCAATATCCAAAGTTGTTCCACCAGTAGCTATAGAAACGTCGTCTGCTCCATTAGTTATTTCAGTAGTATTAAGATAGACCACTGGAGTAAATGTAGTAGCGTTGTTTCCATCATTATCAGTTAGTGAGGCAGTAGTCCAAGAAACAGTTACATCTGAACCTTCTGTTCCTTCAATCAAAAGCGAACCAGCATTTGCGTTAGTTCCAGTATTTGATTCAGCAGTACCATCATTGGTATTAGCTTGAATATAAGATGATGTATTAGCTTCAATTGTGCCAAATTGAATATTAGTTGGTGTCAATGTCAATGCTGCGTTTACTTCTGCAGTAACATTAACATCAGCATTTGATTGAGCAAAAACTGTACCCGCTGAGAGAACAAACAGAGCAATAATGAGTGAGCTTAATTTTTTCATTGTATTATTTGATTTGTTGTTAATTGTAATAGTCGTTAGAGTGATTTCCTTTTTGTTTC
>LKNA01000041.1 GCA_001564065.1 Chitinophagaceae bacterium T5-Br10_B2g13 | reverse complement strand
CGCTGCTCCTGCTGGGCCTGTTCTCTTTCTGACGGCCCGCACCCTGTGATGATGAATAGCAGAGTAATGAATGTTGTGAATAGTAATTTCATAATTGTGTTTTCCTGTTGTTCTTGGAATAGCTGTAAGGTAAGCATTCTCATAAAAAAAACCGGTACAGTGAACTCACGCTGTGCTATAATGAGTTCACTGCCCGGCCTGATTGAACGGAGGAATTAGGTTTATAAATTAAACATTAGGCCCTGCCTTAATGATTTCCATACTGCTTTCGGCTTTATACTTTTCAAAATTCTTATTGAAAAGTGAGCCCAGCTTTTTAGCCTGAGCATCATAAGCATCCGTATCGTCCCAGGTTTTTTTCGGTATTAGAATCTCGGATGATACATCCGGGCAGGACTTTGGTATCTGAACCCCAAATACTTCATCCTTTACTGTATCAACATCATCCAGTTTTCCGGAGTGGATCGCATTAATGATGGCACGCGTACTCTTCAGGTCAATTCGTTTTCCGGTTCCATAGCCACCACCGGTTAATCCGGTATTGACCAGCCACGCTTTTGCCCCGTGTTTTTTCATCTTTTCTGCGAGCATTTCAGCATATCGTGCCGGTGGCCAGACAAGAAATGCGGCTCCAAAGCAGGCAGAAAATGTAGCCTGAGGTTCAGTAACGCCCATTTCTGTTCCGGCAACTTTTGCAGTATATCCGCTGATAAAGTGGTACATCGCCTGCTCGGGGGTAAGCTTACTTACCGGAGGGAGTACACCAAATGCATCATAAGTCAGAAATATGATGTTTTCGGGATGGCCTGCTTCGCATGGAATTTTAGCGTTTGAGATATACTCAATCGGATAGCTGGCGCGTGTATTTTGTGTAATGCTGGTATCCGTATAATCTACTTTTCGGGTAACCGGATCGTACTCAACATTTTCCAGAACCGTGCCGAATTTGATAGCATTGTAAATTTCGGGCTCCTGCTCTTCAGTCAGGTTAATGGCTTTTGCGTAGCAACCGCCTTCAATATTAAACACACCATCTTCACTCCAGCAGTGTTCATCGTCTCCGATCAGTTTACGGCTGCTGTCGGCAGAAAGTGTGGTTTTTCCGGTTCCTGAAAGCCCAAAGAAGAGTGCTACGTCATCATCATTTCCCTCGTTAGCGGAGCAGTGCATTGATAGGACATCTTTTTTTGGCATCAGATAGTGCATCACGGTAAAAATGCCTTTTTTCATTTCACCGGCATATTCCGTTCCCAGAATTACCATCGTGTTTGTCTTGAAGTTGACATCCACACTGGCATCAGAGGTCATCCCCTCTGTAAAGGTGTTGGCCGGGAATTTGCCGGCATTAAATACAACAAAATCAGGTTCACCAAATTCAGCAAGTTCTTCCTGAGTAGGGCGAATGAGCATGTTGTGCATAAAGAGACCGTGGTAAGGCCGTTCAGCAATAATCCGTACTTTGAGTCTGTATTCCGGATCCCAGCCTGCAAATCCATCTACCACATAGAGTCGCTCTCGGGTGTTCAGGTAGTCTACAGCTCGGCGGTGGTTGATTTTATAGGTGTGTTCATCCAGGGGAATGTTGATATCTCCCCACCAGATATTCTCTTCAATCCCATCTGTTTTCACAACCCTTTTATCAGCAGGACTCCGTCCGGTTCGTTTACCTGACCGAACAACAAGTGCCCCGTTATCTGTGATGACAGAACCCGGATCATATTTAACCGCGTCCTCATAAAACTTGCCGGGTGCAGGATTTCTGATGATAGTCTCTACATTAATTTCGTGTTTTTTTAAGTCGAATGTTTTTTTACTCATGTCTTTTTCCAGCTTTTGTTTTTCTGTTATGTAAGCCTACTATTTAAATACAAAATTTACATGAAGAAAAGATTAACAAAAATCTATAACCCCTTGATATATTTTGAATTGACAGTGAACAGATTGGAAAACCGCTTACAGTAGTGAAAGTTTTTTCCGTTTTTCTAACAAAGATATTGGCGAGTACGAAAATTCAAGTTTTTGCAGTAGATTAAAAGAGTATAGGCACCACAAATAAAAGTTAAATTGAAGCAATCATGAAAGTAATTGGATTTGTAGTATTTGTGTCGGGAATTCTGTTCACTCTCTATTCATTCTTTGCTAACACCGGGGAAATGTCGGCAAGTTTAAGCTGGGCTCCCTGGATTGGTATTCTTGTTGCTCTGGCCGGAGGGGCATACTATCTGAAGGCTCGGAAGGAAGAGTAAAATCTTATATAAGGAGCAGAGAACAGAACTCCGCTCCGTTTGGGTAAAGATTAGTTATGGGTATTGTAGATAAACATGTTATCCTCGTCGAAAATAACGGACTGATACGTGTTTTCTACAGGAATATCCATGCCGGGTGAGTTTGGCGGCATACCGGGAACGGAAACACCGATCACTGCCGGACGTTCTGCAAGTAATCTTCGAATATCCTCAACGGGGACGTGACCTTCGATAATATAGCCATCCGCAACGGCAGTGTGACAAGAACTGAGTTGGCCCGGAACGCCTTTTTCCCGTTTCACTTCATGCAAATTCTCAACAAGTTCAGAAGTTACATTAACGCCATTCTTTTCCAGGTATTTGGCCCACTCCACACAGCATTCACAACCTTCTCCATGATACATGATCAAATCGAATGATCCGTCGAAATAGTCAGGTTCATTTTCAGCTAAGCCGGCCGGTTGGTTAGGCTGAAACATTGCATACCAAAAAAGAATACTGAGGCCAAGCAGCCCAGCAGCGATAATGTAGAAGGTTCTGTTTTTCATGAGAGAATTAGGTGAATAAGTGTTTGTCTGCTGAGTTTAACAGGTATTGAAGATCTTAATGCGTGTTAAAATATTTGTCCGCTATGAACGAAGGATGAATTAACGTACAAACGTTCGAGAAAGTGCACTCTGTTAGATATCGGTTTACTGTTTGGTATTCATCTGCTCAAAAAAGCTTCGAAGCTGCTCCAGCTCCTCGCTTGTCCACCCTTCAGGTTCGGTAAGTGCCAGCCAGGAATCAAAATAGTGTTCAGCTGCATATTCGTGCCCATATCCGTATGGTGCTGTAGAGATAATCATATCGGCTGTAAGCTGCAGGCCGGTTACTATTGGATACCAGGTCAGGTAAGAGGAGATATCCGGACCTCTTGGTTCTCTCATCCACTCCGGTTCATGAGTAAAAGCTGTTGGTTCGTAAAAAACAATCGGGTCGCTGGCGTACTGCAGGTACGCAATGCGAAATCGGCCCCAATCAGATTCTCCCTTTTCCAGGCCGCCATGTTGATTTGCAAAGCGGACAATGGACCCATCGCGAAACTCTGGAAGCCAGGCCGGTGAGCCGGGTTTTCTGTTTTCGGTAATATTTCTCCAGGTCGACTTTCTGAATGGAGGTCCAACCCAAAGTACCCCGTGAAACGGATCCTCAATGATATCATAAAAATCGAATGAGTGATCGGAGTTCAGAGCACCAAGGCTCAATCCGTGCAGGTAGAGTTTCGGCCTGGTCTCTTCAGGGAGTGAAGTCCAATAGCCATATACTTTTTGAAATAACGCGCGGGCCATCTCTGAGCCGTAATCTTCTTCAACAATAAGAGAGAGAGGGCTGGGCAGGTATGAATATTGTGCAGCCACACTAGCAATATCACCCCGAAAAAGGTACTCAATCGGTTCAATTGCACCCGGATCCACCCATCCGGTTCCTGTTGGTGTGATGAGAAGCAAGACGGAACGGTTAAATGCATTTTTCCGAATTAGCTCCTGCAGTGCAAGCTCTGCCCGCACTTCAAAATCCTCTGATGCGTGCATACCCACATATACCCGAATGGGATCGGTTACACTACTCTCTGTAAAACGGCTGATGTCTGTAGCAGTAGGACCCTCTGTTAGAAACCTTCGACCTTGCCGCCCCATCTCCTCCCAGGATAGTAGAGATTCCACACTTCCGGCCTTCATCGGATCGGATGGCTTTTCAATATCAGGTTCAATCAGTGAGTCGAATTGCTGGTAGGTTGAATCGGCAACGCGGAGCAACTGCGAAAAGAGAACACCATTGATTACAAACCAGAATAAGATAAAGGTGGTGGTAAGCCCAAGCACAAAGGATACACGGGGTGGAACGTATGGCTCCATTTTATCCGCAAGAAATCGTTTAGTTACCAGGAATAGTCGGCTTAGAAAAAGGACTCCAAGAAAGATGGCGATAGCTACCAACCCTACGATAACAGGCTGGACAAATGCATTTTGCTCCATCCCCATAAGCTGCCGAAGAGAATTTTGCCAGATGCTCGCCCTCCAGAGTGATATAACAGCAATAATCAGAAAAAAAGATCCTGCTACAATCTGTAGATAGAATTCAGTTTTTTCTGCCGGCTTTGGGAGTTGGAAGTATTTCCAGATCCATATACTGAAAACTCCCAATCCATATCCTGAAGCGAGAGCAAGCCCCGAGATAACTCCTTGAATAATATCGGGACGCGGCAACAGAGTAGGCGACATCGACAGGGCAAAGAGCAGGGTGCCGATGATAAGTCCGGTTGTGGAAAAGTAGCGTTTTAACATTGTGATTCTGTACTCAGATTGTCCGTAGAAAATACGAATAATTTACCCGATGGCTGAATAGAATCTTTAAGAGTTTGCAACAGGTCCAGTACGGAAAAGGTCATTTACGTTGGTGTAATCAGTGATATTACTTTGATATCGTGAAGATCCGGTATTTGTGCATACCATCCTCGTGTATCGCTGAGTTTGACCCGAAGTGTATCGAGTGCCTGAGGTTCTCCGTGTATTAAAAAGATATTATCCGGTTCTTTTTTGATTTCAGAAAGCCAATCGATCAGTTCATCCCTATCGGCATGAGCTGAAAGGCCATCCAGGATATCTATCCGGGCCTTAACCGGAACATACTTCCCGTAAAACTTGATCTCACCCGCGCCGTCAAGCAGCTGCCGGCCTCGTGTGCCCTCTGCCTGGTATCCCGCCAGCAGAACGGTGGTGTTTTCTCTGTTCAGGTATTTTTCGAGATAGGTAAGCACGCGCCCTCCGGTCACCATTCCGCTGCCGGCGACAATAATTTTTGGAGCCGGATTGTCGATGATCTCCCAGGTTTCTGCGAATGACTGTACGATGTGAAATCGCTCCGACATCCGGATTGTGTCTTCATCGGAAAGCTTGTGCCAGTCGTGATGTTTCCGGAATACAGACAGTGCATTGGTCCCCATGGGGCTGTCCAGAATGACGGGAAGGGATTTTGGAATTCGATTCTGCTCGGTAAGCTTCCAGATCATATACATCAGAAGCTGAGCACGCTCTACTGCAAAACTTGGAATGATGAGTGTTCCGTTCTTCTCTAATGTTTCGAGGATCACCGCTTCCAGTTTGTCGGTCATATCTTCTTTGGGATGGAGCCGGTCGCCATACGTGCTTTCCAGAAACAGAACATCCGCCCGATCAGGTTTTTCGGGATCCTGAAGGAGTAGGTCGTTTTTGCGTCCCACATCACCGGAAAATATAAATCGTTTACCAAACGCCTCCGGTTCAATAAAAGTGGCGCCCAGTATGTGACCACTGTATCGAAATCTGAGCCTGATCCGTTCCGTTACGGTATGCCACTCGGTAAGCTCTTTTGATCTAAATCTTGACAGGGTTTTTTCCACATCGAGCAGATTGTAGAGCGGTTTTGCGGGCTTATGTTTTGTGAATCCATCCTTGTTGGCCCGATCGGCATCCTCTTCCTGTATTTTTGCGCTGTCGCGAAGGATGATTTCGGCAATATCGAGCGTGGGTGCTGTTCCCCAGATTTCACCGGTAAATCCCATATTCACCAGCCGGGGGAGAAAACCGGTGTGATCCAGATGGCCGTGAGTGAGCAGAACCAGATCGATATTTTCTGCATTAACCGGAAGCTGCTGCCAGTTTAGTTCACGCAGCTTTTTGATCCCCTGAAACATCCCACAGTCTATCAGAATGGTTTGATCGGGGAATTCGAGCAAAAACTTAGACCCAGTTACTGTACCGGCAGCGCCTAAAAAGTGAACATTCATTTTTTGATTCATTACTCACTCCCGATGATTGCAAATTTCCACAGCTTCCTTATGAATCGAATTGATCTTTCTCTGGTTGATTCCGGATTTTTGAAGCAGTGATTTGTCCTCACTGATCTGTCTGCAAAAAATGATCTCCTTTTCCAGCAGCTGACTCTTCTCCTGCTTGTTCAGGCTGGAGAGACAAGTTATCGGGTGAAGATTCATGCGGCCGATCAGATCTTTAATCCCGTCATTTTTTGGATAGTCCCAGCTCAGAAGTTTCAGCCCGATACATTTCCCATACGTTTCCGCATCGCTTGTAAATCGTGTGTTGGTAACCACCCATGCTGTGTGAGATTTGTTTTTGTGACCCGGCTGAGAAGTCCAGTTTTTCTTCACATCCAGAAACCGCGACTGTATGTAGAGCGGCACCTTTACGTTACAACGATTCTCTTTACGGTTGTGAAACTTACACTCTACTAAAAGGTATTCATTCTCTTTATGAGCAATCACGTCCACTTCGTGGTTCACGCAATCTCCCTTTACAATCACTCCGGTTTGTGTTTCAAAACCGTAATTACTGAGCAGTTTGCTCACAAACTTTTCAAACGGAAAGCCGGTCGGCCCCAATTCGAAAATGGCTTCTTTCAACTTATATCGTCCGGCGGTTTTTTGGGATTCTGCTCTTAATTGTCGGAAGGCTTCTTTGTAAATTTTTTGAGTTGAGATGCCTTCGTGAAGTTGATTGCCGATACTCTCGGCAATTTCATCGATGATAGCCGGAGAAGCGCCGGCACTGCTCAGAGATTTTCGGAGTTTGGACTCATCGTACTCTTCCGTCTCCCCGGAGTATTTGGTGACATGAACCGTTTCCATAGCCGATTGGATTTTAGCGGGTTAACTCTCTTCAATATACAATGAAATTTGCAGAGTGCTTCAAAATGCGGTATAAAATTCTCAAACCTATTGCTGTATCAGGGCTGAAGCGGCCGCACCTGAACGTCTGTATAATGAAAATTTTTCGGGTATTTAAGCATATGAACTACAGACGCGGCGAGATCTTCCGGAAGAAGCTTGTTCTTCTTTGATTGTGAAAAACCGGTATCCACTGATCCCGGAGATAGACAGCTCACTTTCACGCCAAAATCGCGAAGTTCTTGGTGGAGTGATTGCGTAATTCCATTGACGGCAAACTTGGTTCCGCAATAGCAGCTCATTTCAGCTATGCCGTTTGTACCGGCTCCCGACCCGATGTTGATAATATGTCCGAGTTGTTCGGTTTTCATTTGAGGGATCACCCGCTTGGTGGTATAAAACAGTCCGTGAACATTCAGGTCAAAGAGTCGGCGCCACTGTTCACTTGGCATCTCATCCATAGGTCCGCGGTATCCCATCCCCGCGTTATTGATGAGAATCGAGATCGAATTTCCCAGCTTACTCAAGGTTTCATCAAAGGCGCTTTGAACGGAATCCTCGATAGTTAGGTCGGTTTTGATATGATGAAACTGATTGTGTGTAAAAGATTCAGGGAGTGTGCGGCTCCACCCTGCAACCTTTACTCCCTCCTCGATGAGAGCTTTGGTAATGGCGAGTCCGATTCCACGGCTTGCGCCGGTTACAATGGCTGTTCTTCCTTGAATATCCATAGGGTTGAGATCTGTTTTAAAAATTATCTGCCTTGTTTCGATTCAAATTTTACTACTGAAGCTCTATATTACATGCAGTTATTGACGCACATTTCGAATCTGCAACTCTGTATCCAGCTCTATGATCACCATCCCAATACCTCCTGCCGATTCCTGTTCGGGATGCACGTACCGCAGGTCCCTGATAAACACTCTCCAGCCGTCACCGAGTTGTCGCACTTCATAGGCAGGAAAACGGATCCAGTTTTTCAGGCCGCGAATTTCAGGTGAAGTTAAAGCAGCCTTTACGATTTCATCCGGTTGCTCAATGGGAATGGGTTCGCCGGTCAATTCAAAACTTTCCGGGCGCAGCCAGTTGATTCTGAATCGGTAGTAATAAGTATCGGAAACGGCAATGCCGGTACGGAGAAGAACACGAGCCGGTAGCGGGTTTGCCATCACCTCATTGATTTCAACCCCATTATTACTGAGCTGGGCTCGGGCATGGGACGCCGTCATTTTCGAACCGGTAAACATAAATCCGATATAGAGTATCAATATGGTGAGCAGAGAGAAGGCGATCGGCTGAGTGACGTTCTTATATCGGCCTGACCAGCGTACAGCAACAATACCTGCAATGCCGATCAGCCAGATTACTTTTAGTGCAAGTGGAACCATATCGGCTGTTGTAATCAGTGCCGTAACGGCGGTGCCCAGTACCACCCACCCGCTGATGCTCAGCCACGATTTTGACCGGGCCAGTGCTACGCCGGCCCCTGCAAGCAGCCAGAACCACGGATCAATGATAAAAAGGGTGTCCCCGTAAAACCAGGTTTCGCTGAACGGCATCAACAGGCGAATGCCATAGGTGTTCAATAGATCGAGCAGAGGGTGACTCCAGACGCCCAGGAAAGCGATGCCCAATAGTGCGGAGGGTTTCATGGCCGGCGCGCGATTTCGTTTTGCTGACCGGTTTCGACGCTCTCTCACTTTTTGGATCAGCCGGTCAACCCCAAGCATCAGGGCGGTCAGAAAAAAAGGCCAGATAAACAGCGCCAGTACACCGTGAGTCCATCCGCGGCGAACCAGCAGGGCATAATCGGAGCTGATAAACATGGTAGCTGCATCAACATCAGGTATATTTGCACCGATGATTAATGTAGCGGTAGCAAAAGCTGTTTTTCGCTTAAGGCCGGCTTCGGCCATAGAAGCACCAAAAAGTGTGTGTGCAAGTGGGTCCATGAATGGAGTGATTGACTAAACTGAATGTAAATTTAACAGTAAAAAAGATGTTAGCTTATTTTACAGAGTTAAAACTGATAGATGATAGGTATACGAATGGTTATATGAAATTGATTTAAAAGAAGTCTGACTTATTGATCTAAATAAAACGAATACAGATTTACATATTGAAAGGGAAGGAACTGAAAAACAATTTTGGTCATCTGGAGGGGGAAAATAAACCGCTGCAACAAATAGGAGTATTTGATTCAGCCTTGAAGAGGCACTGCTTTACTATTTTCTGACTCCGGAAAAGTTAAATCAGTGAAATATGTAACCTTCTCTTCCTAAATGAGTAAGCACCAAGGCATTAAATTGGTTAATATGAAATCCTGTATGCAGAATAACTTATTCCAATTTGGGTAATTATTAATGATTGTGATATAAAGAAGAGATGCAGGTCCATCTTATTTCATTAAGATTGACAACATTTTATAGAAAGCTTAAATCAGTTAATGGGTACAACATGAAGCTATATATTAAATATATGGTGAGTTTGCGGTGCAAAATGCTGGTTAAAAGTGAGCTTGAAAAACTTGGCTTGACCTGTGTTTCTGTGGATCTTGGAATGGTTGATGTAAGGGAAGATGTTTCACAGGAACAGCTGGAGGCATTCAATGCGAACCTGAAGAAAGCAGGCCTGGAGCTGCTTGATGATAAAAAGAATATCCTTGTAGAAAAGATTAAAGCCGTCATCATCGAAATGATTCACTACTCTGATGAAGTCCCGAAAGTAAATGACTCGGATTATATCAGCGAGAAATTGAACTACGACTATACCTACCTCTCAAACACTTTTTCGGAAGTAAAAGGTATGACCATTCAGCATTACATTATTCTGCACAAGATAGAAAGAGTGAAAGAGTTGCTGATCTATGATGAGCTCACACTTACTGAAATTGCCCATAAATTACATTACAGCAGTGTTGCCCATCTATCGAACCAGTTTAAAAAAGTTACGGGGCTGACTCCCACATACTTTAAAGAGTTGAAAGAAAAACGCGGCAGAACCCTGGAAGATCTGTAAATAAAAATTCTATTAACCTCAGTTCAAAATAAGATTTTGTTAAGGAGTGCTCTCCGCCTGAGGCGGAGGCAATGGGTGATGAAAACTCTATAATTTAAAGCTTAATGATGAATATCTGAGCTAAATCTTGGCTCATGGAGGCATCCCCCGGTGTTGTGTCATTGATAAAATATCGGCTTTCTTGCGAAGCTTTATACTTGACACTACAACAATCGTCTCCCTCAAATACCGTCAGGTATGCCCGATCTTGTAACGCCGGAATTTATTCCGGTAGATTGAACTCCCCCCGTTCTAAATAGTGCCGTAGGCACGGTTGATATGGAGCGTGCCGATGGCACTAGTGGATTCCCGGGCATGGCTTTTCCCCGGCGATGAATCACCGGGTTACAATATGAACCATCCGATATGCGGATTTTAATTGGGTAACGGCACGTGTCATTTTTACATATGCAGCCAACAATTTGTAGGAAACATTGCGTGTTTATTGCGAAGCTTTATACTTGACACAACACCAGACACTTACGAGCCTTTTCCCTCTTCGAGAGGCTGTGAAAAAATACTTAATCAATGATAATGACCATTAAATTTTACCACGAAGGTACACGAAGTATAGCGATATCAACATGATACCCTTTGTATTTCTTCGGGTCCTCGTGACTTCGTGGCCAAATAAAAGGAGTGTTTTAAATGCTTGAATTTTTAATTTCTCACAGCCTCTCAAAGGGGGACTTTTTTAGATTCATTTCCTAATGTTGAACTCACGTTCTTCTAAGAAATCCCGTCCAAACTTACTTCCTCATAACCGCTTTTGATCACGGTTGAAATCATCTTAAAGCGTACTTTTGCCTCAATGATATTTCGGGTATGTGCAGGAATGATGATCGATTCACCGACAGCCAGCTTATGCGCCTTGCGGTCGATCACTACCACCGCTTCTCCATCAATTATCTGAATGAAGGTATCAAACGGCGAAATTTTCTCGGATAACGCCTCACCGGAATCGAAGGATACAGCCGAAATATTACCTGTGGTTTTTTTGATGATCGTTTTTATAACCACCGAGTTCGGTATGTACTCAATGATCTCAAAAATGATATGAGTTTTTGCTTTTTCTAACTCTTGAATATTTGAACTCATAGGGATGGTTGAAGTGAGTATGTTATCCATAATTTTAATGGATGATTATGATAATAAGGAATAAAGATGAGATCACTTGCAGAATATTCAGCCTATTACTTGCGAACAGGGTTATATAATTAAATCGGGCTTCTGATTAATCAGAAGCCCGATTTAAAAAAATGGAAAATTACGGCTAAGCTTTTTTGCTTTTCACATTTTCGTCTTTAGCCTTTTCCGGTCTGTGTTGTGGATTTTTGTTCACTGTTTTCTTCTCGTCTTTGTTTTTTTTGTGGTCTTTATTGTGCTTATCCATGGTTTCTCCGTTTGATTAACTAATTAACTGTTAATCAATGTATAGAAACAATCAACGCAAGGTGTTACACTCTATCTGATTTAAGTTATACAATTACTACAGTTTAAGTGGGTTGGGATGATGACTACTGACTCTTGTTTATCATCATATTGTCGAGGGTCACGAGTGTTCAGCGGTATCTTTTCTCACCTATTTTTTATGATCGGATAGCTTTGGGACAGCCATTTTACCTTCTTGCTTATTACTCTCTTCATATTTGTTGTACTCAATAAAATTACCCAAAAGGTACCCGTAGGGTTTTAATTCATGAACCTGGGAAAACCCAACCCTCATGATTCCAATGAGTGGTATAAAAAGGATCATACCCGCTATTCCCCAAACCTTTCCTCCCAGAAACAATACGATAATGGCCACAAATGGATTAATAGAGACTTTTGCCCCTACAATTTTTGGAGTGAGAAAACTGCTTTCGATAAGCTGTACTGCTGTAAAAACCGCAATAACCAGAAACGGTATTAAAAGACTGTCATAAAACAGGAAAGCATAAAGAACTGCAGGAATGGCCCCTAATATTGCACCCACATAAGGGATAATTGCCAGCATAGATGCAATAATTGCAAAAGGAATAGCATAATCAAGTCCAATAATCAGCAATCCGATTGAATTCAGTACGGCCATAATCCCAAGAACAGTGAATAGCCCCACCAGGTAATTCTGGGTTACATTTTGAACTCTGAACAGAACCTCATCAATTTCAGAATTTTGACTCTTCTCAAACACTTTCTGAAGAAAGGTTATAAACATTTCTTTGTAATAGAGCATGAAAAAGATAAAGACTGGTAACAACCCAAAGAAGGTTATTGTGCCTGTTGTGGCTTCCAGCAGAGAGCTTAAAAACTCACTTCCTGTATCAAACAAATTATTTATACTATTAACCGCATACTCTGTTTGCTTATCCTGTGAAATACCAGAGAACCGTTCAAGGATAATAGTACCTTCAATCACTGACTCTTTAAGTTTTTCTGTAGCTTCAGGGATCTTGTCAGAAAACTCTATGGCACGTATAGTTAGCAGCGTCAACAAACCCGTAAAGATCACGATGATCAGAAATAATACAAGAACAATGCTAAAGATTCGTCCCATTTTCCAGGTTTTAAATCTTTCTACAACCGGGTTCAGCAGCATTGAGATAATAGCGGCAAAAGCGAGAGGCATCAGAATAAATTTTCCGAAGCTTAAAACGACAACCAACAAGCAGAGCCCAAACAGAATAATAGTCGCCTTTAACCAGAATGGGTAGGGTACGGTTGGTGTGAATATTTGATTTCGCAATTTAGGTCCCTATCTCGGAATCTTGATCCATGTGCCGGCGCTGATCTGTTCATCCAGCTCAACCTGGTTCATGATGGCAAGATCTTCAGCTGAAACGTTTATGATCAGGCTTTCGAAATTTGCCGGAAGGAAGGACCGAAACGTTCCGGACCGGGTGGTTTTAACGGTTTGCAGTCGCACCGGCTGTATATTTAAAATCCCTGAATCAGTAAGCTGCCTGAAGCCACCGGTGATTTCATCAAATCGTGAAGCATAGGTGCCATATTTATCAGCGGTAGTATAGTTTAAAAAGCGATAAATATTGCCACCATACTCAATCGCATAGAGATAGAATTTGAGTTGGGTTCCATCCTCGGTTTGTGCTGTAGCTTCCGCCCGATAAGCAGGTAGTCCGTTACTTTGTGTTCTGCCTTTACCTTCCGTATTTATGCCCTCCTGATTTAAAAACTCATTGACTGAAGCCTCAGCATTTGCAGACTGCCCGTCCAGTGTCATGACCGTAACCGCATCCTGATCCCTGTTTACAACGGCAACCAGCGAACGTTGGTTGATTACCTGCCAGCCACTTGGAAATGGGAAGTGAAACTTTAAATCCGGATGATAGAAATTGCCGTTACGGGTAAAACCCTCACGCGGATTCTCACCATAGATCAAATTGCTAAGCCTCTCCATGTACTGATCCTGATTGTCAATCGTCTGTTCGTACCCTTTGGCTCTCCACTCATCGGCAAGTACCGGAATACTACTTGCCCTTTCGGCCGGGTCGGGGTGTGTGGATTGCCAGTTAGGAAGGCTTTGGCCGGCTTGTTCGGACATCCGCTCGAGGGAAATAAAAAACTGTGCTCCTTCAGCAGCTTTGTAGTGTTGCATGGAGGCATATTCCACGCCAAGCCGATCCGATTCACGTTCATCATCCCGGCTATAGCTTAAAAACAGGAGTTGGGCAGCCTGACTCCCAATTCCGAGGATGTCACCACCCGGTAGCCCCAGCAGTTCACCGCCTATTGCTCCCCCAATCAGGGCAATTTGTCCCATCTGTTGCTCAAAGGCCCGCTGGGAGGCGTGTCGTGCAACCACATGGCCGATCTCATGACCTAATACAACGGCGAGCTGGGCTTCATTGTCTAAATGGGCCAGCAGACCCCGGGTTACATATATATAACCACCGGGTAGAGCAAATGCATTCACAACCTGGTTATCCAATACACGAAAATAGAAGTCTGTACCGGCATATAGTGAAGGTGTGTCCTCTCTGTTGATATGACTCACAGCCAGCATCTCCTGTCCAATTTTATCAACATAGGCCTGGAGTTCATCATCATTGTACAAACCATACTGCAGCTGAATTTGCTGGTCGGCTTCCTGGCCGATCTGTTTTTCCTGTTCCCAGCTATAGCCATAAGCCCGCTTGTCACCGCTTATCGCACTGCGCTGAATGCTGCAGGCAGAAACAAAAAGGCCAATTAGAAGCAAAAGACAAAATCTTGAAATAGTGGATTTCATATTTCCTCTCAACATGATTTTATGCTCTATATACATCTATTTAGACCGGTAAATGAACACGCTTACAATGAGAACGATGAGTGATATCAGAATTGGAACATAATCGCCGGTACTTACTGCGATATCTGCTCCCAACACTTCAAAAGATTCAGAATCGTCCAGATATTGAATTCCGAAATATATCACCCCGATTAACCCACCTATACTCAGTATACTTCCTAATGTTTGTTTCATGGTATCCCTCTTTAATCTTTTGTTTTAGCCTTACGGAACATCAAAAATGTTCTTTATTACTTAAATTTTAGAACATTGAACCATACATGCATTATGTGAAATGATGTAAGTGTTATATATATCACAGGTTTTAAGGAATATTCGGATTTGAGTGGAGCATGAAATTCCATTAGGCGGATCGGCACCGATAGAAAAATGACCAATCAACAGGCAGCGATCTGTGAATTTTAAAAGTCTATCCATTAAAGTAGTATAAGCGAGGCTATTCAAACTCAGCGATGGCCTGTGCCATACGCTTCAATGAAATCTGCAACTCAACGTCGGGAAGCTGTAACGACTCTGGGATTATTTATATGCAGTTTAAACACGTGATCATTACTTCACACCAATATTTAATATCTAAATCATGAGAAACTATAAAAGAAACTACAAAAGCATCTCGCTTACAGCGTGTATGGTACTTGGGCTTTCTGCCTTTGCCGTTGCACAAGATACAACCGACATCAATATTCCGGACGTTTCTGCACCCGTAATTGTATTTACTTCCCCGGCCACCGGCGAGATGAATGTAGATCCGGGCAGTGTAATCGAAATTACATTCAGTATGGATATGAATGAATTGAGTATTAACGGGTCGAATTTAGTGTTGTATGCAACAACGGTAGATTCTATCTATGAAGTGCAAGGAGAGTTATTACTAAATAATCAAATAAGAGACAGCATAACAACAGATTATCCTAAGTCAAGCTGGAAATACTCAGCTGCTACTGTTAACGGCACCATCACTTATTCTGATAGAATTGCAATATTTACACCCAACTCAGATTTAAAAGAAGGCACTATGTACACATTTATGGTTACACAAGGTGTGGAAAATTCTGAGAATGTAGCTCTTAAAACAGACCAAAGCTGGGACTTCACAACCTCAGTTACACCGGAGCAGCCCTACTTTAATAAGCAGAATCAAAGATACAATAACGATTCATCCATAGAGAAGTAAGCCAAAAGGATGAACAGATGTTTTTGACTTGAGTAACTCAAGGAGATCCAAAAAAGGACACCAAAAGTGTCCTTTTTTTTGCGGAGTATTCATTTGCTGAGACAGGACTTGAAAAAAACATATCGATTGACCGGTAGTGGAGTATAATAAATAAGTGTATGTAAAATATGTAAGCCAATCTCTGCAACTTGTAATGGATCAAATGGAAATTAGTCTGAATTTACAAGTGTGAAATAATTTCACAAACAACCCAATTTAAAAGGGCTTAAAGGATACTCAAATGAAAACAATAATCAGTTCAAAAATTTATCTGCTTGCGCTAATGGTACTTTTTAGTATCTCATGCGAAAAAATAGTCAGCGGATCTGAACCTAATCTTTCAGAAACACTGGAACCAATCGAAGATGTATTGCTCATCCCGGGTGGAGAAAATGCAACCATACAGGTCAATTCAAATCACCAAACAGCTTATTTTAACGTGCTTCTAAGTAACATCAGTACGAATGATTTGATCGGAAACGGTTCAAAAGAAGCCTGGTGTATTGACTGGACCAAGCCTATTGAAACCAACAATGCCACATACAATGGCATCAAACTTTTTTCAACAGATATGGTGGAAAAGTGGAAACCGGTTAATTATCTGCTCAATATCAGTAAAAACCTTAGAAGCAGTGATCCGGATTTAACGTGGCATGAAATCCAGTTGGCAGTATGGTCACTTCGTGCCAATCCGGAGTTTGATCTCAAGGCAGTTGCAATAGAAGACCTTCCGTCATCTTTTCGAACCGCGGATGGACAACAGAATTTTGACTCTCAAAAAGTATGGGATATTCTGGCTATTGTAGAGGCCGGCTATAAAGATTTTGATTACTCTTCAGGGACTAAGTTTGCTATTATCGCCGAAACTCCCGTCGATGTTCAAACAATATTTGTTGTGGCAGAGAAAAAGTAATCATTGATTCTATTCACCCGGTGAAAACCCAACTACCAACTCATAGTTTAAATCAATAGAGTATTTTTCAAATTCAATAAATGTGTAGAGCGTAAAGACTGAATCAACAAGTACTCTATAAGATATGGCTTCAACTTAGAGATCCATTCAGTAGTAGCGACTTGATTTTAGTTGCAAAATGGAAAGCTCCCTTTTTGTGCAAATTTACACCCGGCAAAGGGAATGACAGTGAAAATGTCGTTCCTGTGCCTTTTTTGCTTTCAACAGCTATTCGGCCATCGACTTCAAAAACCATCTTTTTAACATGTTGAAGGCCAATACCCGAACCTTCCTCCCCGTCAGTTCCCAAAGATTTTGCAATCGGTTTTCCCTCATTAAATGCTAAAATCTGATCGGCTGCCATACTTTTTCCGGTATCTGATACACTTACGTACAGCATGCTAATATCATCCTCTGATCCCAGTGTAAAATCCACGTTAACCGTTCCACCGGAGGGTGTAAACTTGACGGCATTCGCGATTAAATTCCCGGTAATCTGTAACAGATTCAGAAATAAGTTGGATTGAAGCTCAATCTCCGTTTCGATTCTGTTTCTGAGCATTAGATTAATCCCTTTGTTTTTGGCCATGGGGAGATACAAACGATGGATCTTTTTCATAGCTGATGTAATACTTCGATCGATGATCGAACTTTCTTTCTCGTTTTGCAGATCCACCCGGATCACAAAATTTTCATTTACCAGGTCTAACAAAGACTCTGCTGTAGCTTTAATCATTTTCAGATCACGAACTTCCACGTCCACATAGTCAGTATCTTCGCTGATCAATATCTCAAGCATTCCGATAATACCACCGAGCGGACTCTGCAGGTCATGCTTTAAATTTTTTGCATGATTGTTCAGATACTCCACCCGGGAAGAAAGCAGTTTGTACTTTTTCTCGAGTTCTAAATTCCGGTCTATTAACAGAGTAATTTTTTGCAACTGTTCTGTTTCATCAGGTTTATGGAGCTGATCGTATTTTTGTTTTTCCATAAGCTCTTGAGTTATCTCTTAATATTAATTTACTCTAACAATATAGGGTTTGAGAGCCGGCTGGGTGTTATAGCTAATCACCGCAGAGTTGCATATATCACGGATTATCAGGGTTGATAAGCAGTATCCGGGAATGGCAGGAGAGTTAGGCCGGATATACCTGTCAAATGTATAACACTGTCACGTCTCTGTATAACGCAATTCAGCTTTTATTCTCACACATTACAATTGTGTGAATACAATCACATCTACTCCTGCACGCCGCAGGAACTGAAATCAACATCAAGACCAAAATTTTATGAAACACTCAATAAGTATACTCGCAGCCTTCGTCCTTACCGCAGGGATTATTTTTTCTGGTTGTGATAGTCCGTCCAATAAAATGCAGAATGCTGAAACCTCCGTTATCGAAGCCAACCGAGATTTAGAAATGGCAAAAAGTGAAGTGGAAGCTGAACTCGGAATATACAGAGCAGAAAATGCAGATCGAATTAAAGACTATAATCGAAAGATTGGTGAGATCAGGACGAAAATTAATAGTGAAGCCGATATTGAAGTAAAAAACAGACTTGAAAACAAACTTGCTGATTACGAATCAATCCACCGCGAATTGAAACGAGAAATAGATAATTACAAAATTTCAGGAAGGGAGAGTTGGGATAATTTTAAAGACAGCTTTAGCAGCAGAATGAATGATCTTGGTGATTCCCTGGATGACTTCTTTACAACCTCCGGTATTACCGCAACACCCCGAAATTAACTTAAATCTAAACTTTAAACACCAATTGTCATGGGAAATCTATTATATCTTATTGCCGTCATTTTAGTCATTGCCTGGTTAGTCGGGTTTGTGGGCTACAGTACCGGCGGGCTGATTCATATTCTGTTGGTTATCGCCGTCATTGCCGTATTATTTCAGATTATACAGGGCAAAAGAATAGCTTAGCAATCAAACAATTCATCAGAGAGTTAAAATTTGGGCATATAAGCTGTAAAAATGCTTTGCTGGCCTAAAAGGATCCGACTTTAAAACGGTAGGAGACTAAAACCGGGGGTCAAAAAACACCCACTAACATTTAAAAGGAATAAAAAATGAAATTTTCAACAGTAATTGGAACAACCATATTAGCAGGAACTGCGGGGCTGATTGCAGGCACTTTATTTGCTCCGGGTAAAGGGAAAAAAACCAGAAAAAAGATAGTCAGGAAGGGAAAGCTCTATAAAGATTTTTTGGTGGACAATATGTACGACTTTGCAGATTCCGTATCACATCCATTTGAGTCTCTTGAAAAAGAAACCATGCGATTAAGTCAAAATGCCAATAAAAAAGCAAAGGATATCAAAGCGGAAGCAAGTAAGAAAATGAACGCATAATAACCTCAACAAAAATCAAAAAAGCAATGAAAACACTTATCACAGTTTTAGCTTCAATACTGTTTGTATTTGCAATTCATACAACATCTTTTGCGCAATCAACAGATGTTACCGAATCTTTTAAAAAGCATTTTAATCAAACTGTCCAGGATGTACAGAGTTCAGATAATGCTGATGAAAAAAGAGCAATTTTAAACGAGTCATTTAATAAAATGATACGTGCAATTGATCAAATAGAATCGAGGGTTTCCCTAACCGAGGATGACATTGCTAAACTTGGCGCCTATAAATTAGGGCTGATGGAAAAGCGGAGTGAGTTGAATGGTTTGGATGGTTTTGACGAAATCATGGATGAGGATCTGGATGATTTTTCCAATTTTTCCCAGGATTTTATTGAACAGGCCAATAAGACAATCACAATTGGTGTGACTACTGCTCTGTTGATTTTGATCATACTGTTACTGTTATAACCCGGTCACTTTTTTGAGTTGAGTTATTATCAAGAGAGAAGTTCCTTTCTTCCATCTTCAGGATTATCCCTAAGGATGGTAGATTGGGGCTTTTTTAATTTTTCAGTAACTGCAAAACCGTTTGTTTACTCATGTGAGTTTGATATCGGGAAATGAGTCAATAAAAGTCCTTCTTTGAGAAGCTTTGAGAAAATAGAATTCCAAATAAATTGCGACTCATTAAATTAAATCTTTTGTCTTCTTCAGCACTACCAGTTCTTCTGACTCACCCCCGGCCCCTCTCTATCGCGCCAAAAAGCGGCTTGTCAGAGAGGGGGCTTCAGGATGAGTTTTTAAACTTAATAATATATAGGAGACTTTAAGGTTGTACGCGAATATTTTCACAGCCTCTCAAAGGGGGGGACACTCTTTAACAAACTCTTATCTCAAATTGACGTTAATTATCATTCCCTGACATGAAACTTCTTTTTCCAGGCCTTGCAATTATTACCGGACTCACTTTTTTAGGATGCAGCCATACCGCTGAGTTATCCGGAGGCCACATGCTGGAAGGTGAGAAGGGTGTAAATTATTCGGTGATTTATTACATACATGCCGACTCTGATTATCTTTATCACGATTCTGAGGGAAAGTCGTTTCGGGAGAATTCCGGGGTTCTTGAAATTGCAATTAACGTTGGTGAAGAAGCCCTCTCAGGTGAAGTTTTTATTTATCATCAGCGGCCGGAAAGAAAAATATTAGGCTTGTTTCCGCGAAGAAGCAGTCAGCTTTATTACTACAGAAATGGGCAGCTAATCAGCCATATAAAATATCGCCACCCGGATAAAAAGGAAGCCTTTCTTGCCACCGAAGCAGATTTAATGAAACGATTTCGCGCTCAAAAACTAGGTGAGAATCATCAGAATTACTTCCTCTATTTTGGCCACGAAATACCGTCAGAAAACGGCAAAGGCTATCATCGAACCTTGCCCGCTATAGATGTAAATACCGAATCCTTTACCAAAGGTGTCCGGAATTTATTGCAGTCGGATACGGATCGGTTCAGCCTGGCTGTTCTCTCGACGTGTAATAACGGAACTCCTGCAATGGCAAAACATTTAATGCCGTTTACCGATGCCATGTTTGCCTCCCCGCAAAATTTACACCTGTCCCATATCGATTCTGAAAGTATGGCACTTCTGGAAAATGAGCCGGGGATTTTACCACTTCAGTTAGGCCGAGCTATGGCGAACAAAACGTTCGAGCGACTGACAGAAACGATTCATACTACCATTACACTTAGTCTGTACGATTTAAAAGAACTTCAGGGTTACATCCATTCTCTTGAGTCAGTCACCGCTCTACTGAATACCACAGATAGAATCGCCAGGTTTAAGGATAATGTGGATTGTGCAGAGATCTATCCCGATGAATCGGATTTCTATCGGCAGGGAGTGGAAACATGGTACAAGCCGGCGCGTTTTGGGAGGCAGTCTTCAAACACTACTCATTCCGGATGGGGATGTAAGCCGGGTGTGAAATAACGTTCTTGAGAAAAATCTACAGGTCAGCACTTTATCAAAGGCCTTAAATATCTGTCACGTTTTGGCTTCAGAGTAGGAAAAATCAGGATCACCGAATTTCTTGAGGGTTCGGTAGTGGGAGGCAACCGCTTCAAAGAATGTTTCGTGGTGATTGTAGGGGATGTTAAACTCACGGGCAGTCTGCTCCACGATCGGGCTGATGGCAGGATAGTGGATACTGCAAACTTTTGGGAACAGGTGATGCTCAATCTGAAAATTGAGGCCACCCACAAACCAGCAGAGTGCCTTGTTATCGCGGGCAAAATTATTTGTAGTCACCATTTCGTGAATCATCCAGTGCTCGTCGATCATATTCTTTTCATCGGGCAGCGGATGATCGGTCTCCTCAACCACATGGGCAAGCTGAAAAATGATTCCGACAATCAGTCCGGCAGTCAGGTGAAGGGTTAAAAATCCAATCAACAGGTGAACCCAGGTGATATCGAGCAGCAGTATTGGCAAAACCAGCATGTAGGTGTAAAATGCTGCTTTGGTTACAAACAAGATGACCCATTCACTCCATGGATGATTCTTATTGTTGTAGGGTCCAATATTCGATTTCAGAAAATTTTTGTAGTCTTTCACAAAAACCCAGAAAACCATTGCCAGGCTGTAGGCAAAAAATGCAAGTACATGCTGAACCCGGTGGATTATTTTGTACTCGGAATGCGGGGATAGCCGGATAAATCCTGCCACTTCGAGATCTTCATCGTGCCCGTGGATGTTCGTATAGGTGTGATGGATGATGTTATGGGTAATTTTCCAGATGTATCCGTTTGCCCCGAGCATGTCGAACGTAAAACCAAGCGTGCGGTTTACGGCATTGCTGGAAGAGTAGGCGCCATGAAGGGCATCGTGCGATATGGAGAATCCAATGCCGGCCGCCGCCACGCCCATTATAAAGGTCAGAAACCACATCGCACCTAAAGAAAAATGCCCGGAAATGATCATTGCGTACGACCCGAGGAAGAGTGTGAGCATAATCACAGTCTTGAGAACCATCTGCAGGTTCGCATGACGCGACAGCCCATTTTCTTCAAAATAGTGATCGACCCTCTTCTTAACCGTTTTGCTGAATTCGCGGCTCGTGCGATTGTTAAAGGTAACTTTTTCTGGTGCTGACATAGTGTGCCGGATTTCTTTGCTATTTCATAAAAAATAGCCACTACATTTTTGAAGCCGGTTACATATGTTTTTGATTGATATTACAGATGTTCCATCTCCTTAAAAATCCAGAAGAGCTTGTTGTTGATTTTCAGGCCTGTCTTTACTCTTGAGATCCTCCTCTTAAATTTCCCACCACCTGTAAATTATGCAAGATTGAATCACTTGCCTGTAATACGATTGAAATAAAGATTTTTAATCTTGTAACCAACGTAAATAACAGAGCATGCTCAACATTAAGTCAGAGAAAGTTCTTCAAAACATAATCACATGAAGCCAGAAACAAATAAAGTACCGGTCTCACTGGAGGTCGAAAAATCGAAGGCATTGATTATTGTCGAGATTATCGAATATGTCCCGGATTCGGTTGTGATTAAAACGATCATCAAAAAGACGACCGGAAATATCACTGCCGTATCGTTTGACTCGGGTGAAAAAATGGAGGAGAAAACATCTCCGTTCGATACGTTTATCCAGATTATCGATGGAAAAGCGGAAATTATTATTGATGGAAAGACACATCTCCTGGAGACCGGAGAGTCGATCATCATTCCGGCTCACTCCCGTAATTCATACAAGGCAAATGGCAGGTTTAAAATGATATCAACCGTAATTAAAAGCGGATATGAGGAGGTAAGCTAATGGCCGAAATGAAAAACCTTAAACACGCTCTATCCAAATTTGATAAAATTAATCGGAGCGAATGTCGTTCAGTGATGTCAGATTATGACAGTTTTGTAAGTAAAATTCAGCACATGATTTACGTTCAATCGTTTATTGAACAATACATACTTGTTGAAAAATGGTATCTGAAGGGGAACAGTGCATTTGAAAAAAGATCACTTATGCATGCATACAGCATTCTTAATTTAAATAAAATAACAGATGAAGATTTGAGTGGCGAAAACCTTCAGGACTATAAAACAGGAACCCTTCTGACATCAGAAAAAATCACGAATCGGCTGCGTGAACTTCAAAGAGATGGATGGAAATAATTTGGCAGCATAAGAATTTACTTTTTTGAGCAAAAAGGGTGGCAGATTGAGAGTCTGTCACTCTTTTTGTACCACCGGAACAGATAACCCGACAGAAATATAAAATATTAATTTGTGCAAGCTACAGATGACTTATCCAAATTTAAGCAACAACAACAATAATAATGAAGGTGTAGTGGCTATTCATTCAAAACTGTATGTGAAATATATGGTTTGTTTACGGGATAAATTGTCCGTGCAATCAGTTCTGAATAAACTATCGGTCAATTACAAAATATCGGTGCATGGGGGAATTGATTTTTTTGATGAGCTCTCCAAATTTAAGTATCAGGAATTAAAAACAGACCTATCAAAGGCAGGCTTTGTTTTACTTGATGAAAAAGAGAGTATGCTGATTGACCGAATTATAAATATGATTGTGGAAGTCATTCATTATTCGGAAACACTGCCAAAAGTTAAGTTCAGGGATATCATCAATAGCCATGCAATTTCTGCAGAAGAATCCATTCTGAAAATATTTTCGGATGTGAAAGGGATGTCGGTATTGCAATTTATAATCAACCAAAAAATAGAACGGGCCAAAGAGTTGATGCTGTATGAAGATATGCCCTTGTCGGAGATTGCTGAAATACTTCATTATAAGAATGAACACTTTATGTTTGCCCAGTTTAAAAAGGTAACCGGTCTTACGCCTACCTATTATAAGCGATTAAAAAAAGAGCGTGCGAAAGTTGCTGAAGAATTTGTGAATGAATCCCGGTAGGGTGTTACCGCTGCAGGTTCCTGAAATGAGATTGAGTAAGAATTCTTCGAGAAAGGAAGGTACTTCAGAATAAAAATATCGCGGGTTTTGTTCCGGGAAAGTTCATTTCTAATACAGTGATCTATGTAACCTAAAAGTATCTGCTTGTAAGGGTTCTGACCTGTAATATGATCATATTTCAATGTGAGAATAATTTCACGACTGTCCCGCAAGTTGTGGGAGAAAAATATATGATCATGAAAAAATTAATAACGTTTGGTAATACCTATATGCTGATTTGTATGGCAATGGTTTTTGCTGTGTCAGCATGCTCAACAACGGGTATGCAGCGGTCTGAAGAGGTTCAATCCACAATGCAAACGGTAGACAACGATATCAAACTAATCGTTGTGCAACTTGATGCCATCGGCGCTTCACTTGATGAACTAATCAAGCCTGGACAGGCAGATGTGAAGAAAGCATTTGACGTTTATTCGGGTAATGTATCCAAAATTAAAAAAATGGAAACTAATTTTGCGAAACATGCCGGTGAAATGGAAGCCAGCGGTAAAACCTATTTTGCTGAATGGGATAATAATGGACAAAAATATGATAATCCCGAAATCCAGAAACAGAGTGATGAACGGCGTGCAGCACTAGGCCTGATCTATGACAAAATTGCTCAAAATAATATCGGAGTAAAAGAAGCATTCCGAGCGTATGTGAGTGATGTAAACGAAATTGAGACTTTTTTGTCGAATGATCTTACAAGCTTGGGAGTCGATTCAATATCGCCTGTAGCAAATAAAGCTGTGAATAATGGCAGACACCTCAGAAATGAATTAAGTAAACTTCAGGGTGCTATTGAAGATGCCAGGGCAGAGATGACACAGAGCGGTATTGCAATGAATTAAAAAAGTGTACCCGTAAGGACTCATCAAGAGTGATACATGCACCTTTCAACACATTCTCGGAATGGTATAAAAACCAATTCGAGGTTTGTTGGAAGGTGTTTTTAATTTAGAGGTGGTGGCGTTTTTAGAGCTTTGGGGTTAGATAAATATTTGTGAAGGCACAAAACCGTTATCCAATTTCAAGTTGATTCAAGGAAAACAGACGGTTTTAAAACCGGAAGGCGTTCTGAGATGTATTTATAATCAGAAATATTCCGGGTAATAAAATAATCTGCCCCGTGATTCAGAGCCGTAAAGTACTGAAGTGTATCCTCCTTATCTTTAAATGATGAGGATAATGCCTTAATCATGACCTCTTTTCCGCTACCTATAATTTCACACGCAGAAATGAAATCGAGCAGCCGCTGTTCGGCTTTCTTTAATTTATAGATATCGAAACTAAGATAGATCAGGTTGGCGAGGCTGCTTTCTGTTATCAACAAAACTGCTTTGTCTTCCGCAGCCAATTCAAGCAGCCGAACAGAGAGTTGAAAATACGGCATCCGTTTTGAGAGAATGTCGAAAGCTACATCGGTATCCAGGAAAATTTCAGGCAAACTTCCTTTTAACATGCTCTCTAATTAGCGATTTATCATCTTTTGTTTCAACACTCTCAGCTTTTTTCAATGTTTGAAGAAGTCGTTTTGCAGCTCTTTGTGATTCCGTCTCAATTTCACTTTGTTCTTCTTTTCCGATCACTTCTTCAAACATTTGAGAAACAGACACACCCCTTCTTTTTGGTTTCTTCCACCAGTTTGCCAAAGTCTGATTCAAATGCTCTGTCCTGAATCGGCCTGAACTTTTCGTACTCATCTTCCGCTAGCTCCTTAGCTACTTTGGCTGATACATTTCCGGCATCCTGAAGAATTTCATAGTCATTGAATTCGAGAAAACCATCCAGTTTTTCAATCCAGTCTTCCATCGTCTTGGCATTCTGTCGTTCAGCCTGCAACTCGGCATAATCCAGATACATCATTACAATACGGTTGAGTGACTTTAGCTCTTTTTCACTCAGGTAATTTTTGGCCGTGGATATATCGCTTTTCAGAACTTTTCTCTTTGGTGGCCCATTTCCGAAAAAATCTATGGGCAAGCCTACAGCTCTTCAGCCATTAGCAACTTTACCCAGCAGATGGCCGGGCAGATCCACAATTGGCGGAACCGCCCGCTGGCACGCCGATATCCGGTGATCCTGATCGAGGCCATCCATAAGAAAGTGCGACGCGGCCACGTCAGCTCTGAGGCTTTTTATGTTGTTCTGGGGCTTACCGAAGGCATGCAACGGGAAGTTCTGGCCATTACGAACCTCCCCAGTGAGTCTCCTGCCGGATGGGGTGAGCTTTTGGAATCGTTAAAAGACAGAGGACTTACCCAGACCGATCTGGTTATCGCCGATGGGCTTCCGGGCCTGGATCAGGTGATTCACAAGGCCTTTCCTGAAGCTCGCCATCAAAAGTGTGTTACACACTTTAAACGCAACATCCAGTCGAAAGTCAAAGCTTCTGACAGGGATGCAATCGCCGAAGAACTCAGGGAGGTATTTTTGACCGGACAGCGAAGCTATACCCGCGAGCAGGCCCTTGCCAGGTTTAACGAGTTTGCCACCCGCTGGGGTAAAACATACCGGTCGATCAAGCGCCTGGCCGGCAGCGAAGAGATGGACTACTATTTTACTTATCTGGATTTTGACCGGCGAATCCAATCCATGATTTACACGACCAACTGGATCGAACGGCTCAATAAGAAGTTTCGCAGAAGCCTGAAGATTCGCAATGCACTGCCGTCGGTCGAATCGGCAGTAGTGCTAATTGGAAAAATGGCTATTGATACCGAAGAATCGACCTACCAATATCCAATTTATAATTTTAAATTTGACCAAACTTTATTCCCAGATGCGATCCAATAGATCCATAAGGAGACCGAAGCCCGGACACACTTTTTTGGACAGTGCCATCCCCCAGTTTCAACAGCCGTGCATTAATTGCCACAATCACTGTACTGGCTGACATCAGAACTGCGCCCACGGCCGGACTCAGAATTACGCCCCAGGTGTACAATACACCCGCTGCCAGTGGGATCGCCACCACGTTGTAGCCGGTTGCCCAGGCGAGGTTTTACGTTATTAAAAACAACAGGTGGATGTATAATATTTTTGGGAAAAAAGAAGACAGGTAAAGAAAAGATCAGTGTTGTT
>LKNA01000126.1 GCA_001564065.1 Chitinophagaceae bacterium T5-Br10_B2g13 | reverse complement strand
TTGGACTTAAAATCCAATTGACATTACAATGTCAGTGCCGGTTCGAGCCCGGCCCGAGGTACAAGCCTTCATCTGGTTTCAGATGAAGGCTTTTTTTATGTCTCAATTACTTTCTTAGCACACTGGTTGGATATATCCAACTTTGCTAACCATTCAATGAGAAGGATTGACAATCCGGAAGGGGTTTGGCTGAAAAGATCAGGAAGGTTATTTCAAAAGAACGCCCATATAGCACGAAGACTATATGGGCTTATAAGTAGTAGAATCATGTTGTGAAAGTAGCTTCTACTCCAAAGGCAGGAGAACAGTATCAATCACATGGATGATTCCGTTAGAAGCAGAAACATCAGCTGCGGTGATACTCACTTCTTGTCCGGCTATATCGGTAATGGTTCCACCGAATGCTACATAGAAACTGGCACCTTCCAAGAGAGTACTTATTTTTCTGTCTTTGGCACGCATATTTCTGGGTACTACACTGTTTGCCGCTCGTCGCCCTTCGGCTACATGGTAGAGAAGAACATTGGCTACGGCACCATCACCAAGCAGATCATCAATGGCTGCGAAAGGCCTGTCGTTTTCCAGGATATCTGAATCAAGATCACCGGAAAGAGCTTCAACCAGGTTTACAAATGCTTGATCTACAGGAGCAAATACGGTGTATTGATCTCCACCTGTAAATACGCCGGTAAGCCCGGTATATTCCAATGCGGCCAGTAACAGGGTGAACTCTGCGTCTTCCTCAGCTGATGCAGCTTCAACAACAATATCTGCAATGGTTTGATCGCCGGGAGCTGGGGCTCTTTTTTCGGCTTCTGAATTGAATGCTTCAGTAGTCAACTCAACTTCTGAATTACTGACGGCAGTGTCACTGCAAGCCGAAAAAATCAACAGGCCTGCGAATAAAATTAAAAGGCTTAAACTATGTTTCATATCGTCTCATTTAAATTATTAAGGGGTTATTTGTATATGGGTTCAGAAAATTATCTGATACCATTCGATTCCTAAAGGCATATAAATTGAATTTCATTCAGCTAAATAGATGTAATTAATATTAAATTATTTTAATAAAAATGGTTTATCTCTTATGAGTTCATTTACGATAATGCATTAGCCATTAATTTGATCCATATCACAATGTTGAAAAAATTCAAAAAGTGGATTAAGAAAGCCATTACTAAAGAACCTTTTGACCCGTCCCGGTTTAACGATCCGCTGGCTAATTCGATTGATTGGGTACCACTGAAAAGGGGAGGGAGTAATTTTCATACTCATCGGTTGATTGAGGTGGATTTGCACCGATTGGAGTTTCGTCCCACAACGGGAGCAAAGCTTTTTTCCGGACTTTTTATGACGGTGGGGGTAGGGTTTCCCATCCTTTTTTTAACAATAGGAGCGGATAGCCCGGATATGGAATCGGCATGGGCAGTTCTTGCCATACTTCTGTTTGGTGCTCTGTTTGCAGGTGTAGGCGGATGGATCTACTACTCTATGGCAAAACCTCGTGTATTCGACAAATATTCGAGCATGTACTGGAAGGGGCACAAAAAGCCGGATTTTATCTACCGGCCTGAGGATGAAAAAAAAGCAGCTATGCTCAGCACTGTTCATGCCATCCAGTTGATCCGTGAATATGTTAAAAGTGACAAGTCATCTTATTACAGCTATGAACTGAATCTGGTACTAAAAGATGGCAGGCGGCTGAATGTGATCGATCACGGTAATAAAATTGAAATTCTGGATGATGCACGAAAACTTGGAGAATTTTTGGGTATTCCGGTTTGGACAGGATTTGAGTCTGACTGATGTTTAAAGGTTGTGCCTGGTACTCTTAAATACTAGGTAGGAGTAGCTTACTGCACTATTTATTATACCCATAGACGAAACGAGCCTGTTTGTAACCTTGTTACTTCTCTGAATAGATCAGTTAATTCAGATATAATTTAATTATGAGTAACAAAATGAAAGCAGCCTATTTCGATGAATTTGGCGAATTAGATCAAGTCAAAGTTGGAGAAGTTGATAAACCTGAACCGGCAGAAGGAGAGGTGCTGATCAGAGTAAAATCAGCCGGTGTAAACCCTGTAGATGCAGCCGTTGCCAGAGGTATGTTAAAAGATGCCATACCCGCAGAATTTCCCGTGATTCCCGGTTGGGATGTTGCCGGCGTTATTGAGAAGAGAGGATACTCTGCCCGGAGATTTTCTGAAGGTGATAAAGTATACGCTTATGCGAGGCGACCAGTGATTCAGTACGGCACATTTGCCGAGTATGTAGCGATCCCCGAAAGTTATGTGGCAAAAAGCCCTGAGAAATTGACTCTCGAAGAGGCAGGAGGAGTCCCTCTCACAGGTCTAACCGCCTACCAGTCTCTGTTTGATGCGGGTAAATTGAAAAAGGGTGAGACGCTTCTGATTTTGGGTGCATCCGGTGGAGTCGGCTCATTGGCTATTCAGCTCGCTAACTGGAAAGGTGCTACCGTGATTGGGGTTGCCGGACCTTCAAACCAGGAGTACATGAAAAAGCTGGGAGCAGATTTCACCATCGACTACAGTGAAGGTGACCTCGGTGATGCTGTTGATAAGATTGCACCCGATGGCGTGGATATCATATTTCACTGTTCAAGAGGGGATTCGCTAAAGCAATCGCATGACAGATTGAAGAAGGATGGGCGACTAATATCTATTACCAATAGCGACCCTGAACGAAGAGATGATGTTCACTTTCAATATGTTTTTGTGGAACCAAATGCTGTACAGCTCGAACAGTTGAGTACATTGGCCGACAGCGGCGCCTTGAAAGTTCCTGTTACCAAAACTTTTAAACTGGAAGATACTCAGGATGCTCTTCAGGAGATTGAGTCACTTCACACCAGAGGAAAAACAGTTATTAAGCCTTAAAATATTTTTTAAAAAATTTTGTAAGGAATGGCTCTTTCTTGTGTCATACAGTCAGAGTAAGTAAATATTGTGATTTTTGACATGATGATTATCAAGACAGAGCCTTTTGAGAAGGATGTTGAGCAGTCCTTTTCAGAAGTTATTGCATAAAAAAGGGAGCGGCCCGGGGATAGTCGCTCCCTTTTTTTATTTACAGACATATTTTGTTAGCTCTTCCCGTCTCAAATGGCGGGCAATCTATTATTTTTTCTCTTCTGATGATAAGATCCTCTCGTTTTATCGGCTTCTATTTATGGATTGGATAGTTTAATGTGCGAGCATTTAATAACAGCTGTGATGTGAATTGATACAGTAAGAATCAAGAATAGAGCACATCCAATAGCCATCTGAAAAAAGTCAATTTAAAATTAAAAAGGGATCAAAGTTATGAAGAGGTATATGTATGTCGGTATAACATTTATTTTTCTTTTCGGGACAGCATTTTTGTTGATACAGTCGGAAAAGAGTAATGATAATGTGAAAGATTGGTCATTTAATGCAACTGCGATTGAGGCATGTACGTGCCCAATGTTTTGTCAATGTTATTTTAATACAGAGCCGGCGGCACACGAACATGCTGACGGTGAAAATGCTCACTTCTGTAAGTTTAACATGGCATGGAAAGTAAATCATGGGCATTATGGTGATGTGAATCTGGAGGGTATCACTTTCTGGATTGCCGGTGACCTTGGCGAAGGATGGGAGGATGGACAAATGGATTGGGCCAAACTACATTTTGATCCGTCAGTTGCTTCTGATCAAAAAGAGGGGATTTCAGCTATCTTAGCGCCACTCTTTCCTGCCGAGTGGCAATCTTTTAGTGTTGAAGAGGATTTGAGAATACAGTGGCAGGCAAATTCCAGGGAAGCTACTGCACTTCTTAATAACGGTAGAGCAGGCGAAATGCACCTGATACATCCGGAAACTGCGATGAACAGTGAGCCTGCCGTTCTTACAAATATTATATACTGGGGAGCTCCCCGACACGACGGATTTGTGATGATGCCGAATAAAGTACAGGCATATAAGTTGGGTGATAATAATTTTGAGTCAAACGGTACAAATGGGTTTATGATTACGGTTGATATCAATTCCGATGATATCTGACTCAATCATTAATTACTTCAACATAAGACCCCTATGTTATAAAAAAGTGACCGGGGGTCTTTTCATTAATAGTATAAAGCATGAATTTTAACATTCAATTCCTACAATTATGCCAAAATATGTAATCGAAAGAGAAGTTCCGGGAGTTCATCAGCTAAATGAACGAGATAAGAAAGCTGCTGCATTGCAATCTGTGCGAGCATTAAGAGATATCGGGCCTGATGTGCAGTGGGTCCACTCATATATAAGTGAAGGTAGAACCCACTGCGTCTATGTTGCTGATAATGAAGATCTGATTCATAAACATGCAGAAAAAAGCGGGTTTCCGGTCAAAAGAATTTTTAAAGTCGACTATATCCTGGAACCTGTAACTGCAGAAGAATAATGCCATTTACTCTGTAAGAGGGTATTAGTCAATATCGGGTAACTGAGCCAAATCATTACTGTAGCTATTTACTTTCTCTGAATTTCCCCAAAGCTCATATAATTCAATGAGAGCCTCCAGTGATTCTGCCATTTCTACCTGTCGCTGATCACTGTTCTCTGCTCGGGTTCGAATCGAAGTTAAACTCTTTAGAAGGTGGGTTTCAGCTTCTTCATAGTTTTCCAGATATGCTAAGCATAATCCCAGATTCCTTCTTGCTGAACTTAGACGCGGGTGATTGGGATTTAATACAGATTCAAGCAGGTGAACAGTTTCTCGCAAAGTTGCCTCCGCTGATTGATAGTTGCCGGTATCCATATAGAGTTGGGATAATGCCTGAAGTACGGGTCGCTTTAATGGATACAAATCCTGATTTTTTTTCTCAATGGATTCTAAAACTTCGAGATAGTGTAATTCAGCAAGTGTAAACTCCTCTTCAGATCTGTAAAAATCACCAATAGCTTTTTTAATAATTTCTGTTTCGATATGATCATCGCCATACACGCTCTTCTGGATTTCAAAAGCCATCTTAAGGTCCTCTTCGGCTTGATCTGAGTTGTCAAAATGTTGTAGAACACTGGAGCGCGTCATCAGAACTTTAGCGATTCTGGGATGGTGTTTGCCGTAGTTTTGATTATAAATCTCGTAAGCATTGTCAAGTAACTCCATGGCATCATGCGCCTTCCCAAGCTGGAAAAGTGTAGAGCCGAGCCCTTCATAGCTTGCCCCAATATGCAGAGGGTCTTCGCCGGGTAATTGAAGTCTCATTTCAAGTGCCTTTCTGTGATACGATTCTGCGGTTTCGTAGTCGCGCTGTACAAACCGAATCGCCGCAACCGCATATAAACTGTTGGCGTACTCTGTTGATTCAAGCCCGGGGTTTTGTTTATAAATTTGAATGGCCCGTTCAAAATAGTTGTCTGACTCCTTATATTTTCCCATATGATGGAGCACTGTGCCCAGATTGTAATAAGAATCAGCGATAGTTAAGTCGTTTTCCGGCAGATGTTCACTCCATATTTCCATCGATTTGATGAAGAGCGGATGCGCCCGGCTATATTCACCAAGTTCACGATAAGCCCGGCCAACAACGTCGTACATTTGAGCCTGAATCACCGGTTGGCCACTTAGTTGATCGGCTTCTTCTATTCCACGTTTCAGCAGCATGTCTGCAGTAACTGTTTCTCCCAGACTCTCAGTCGGATTTCCGGACTTGAACGTTCCCATCATAAAATTGATAACCTGTTCCGATTTTTCGGCCTCTTCTTGAGCCTGGCTCAATGCCATCTGAATTTGCTGAGAGTGATGGGTGATGGTCATCAAATAGATAAGTGCCACTGAAATGATAGCTGAGACTGATGTAACCGCCAGCTTATTTCGATTAATGAATTTATGAGTTCTGTAAATCATTGTATTTTGCCGGGCTTTCACAGGATATCCCTTCAGATATCTTTTTAAATCGGCAGTGAACTGATCGACGGAGTGGTATCTTTCATCCGGTTTTTTTTGAAGAGATTTCAGGATAATAGCATCCAGATCCCCCCGGAGATCTTTTGGTTGAATAAGGGCTGTTTTAGTAAACAATATATTCATTATTCCACCTTTGGCCGTGAGTACATTGCTGGGGCAGGGGGGCAATGAGTTACAAATCGTTTCCTCTATCTCTTCCGGATTTTTTCCGGCAACCTGATAGGGGCTTTTCCCGGTCAGAAGTTCATAAAGAACAACCCCGAGCTGGTAGATATCTGAAGCGACTGTAACAGACTTATTTCGGATCTGTTCAGGACTGGCATAGGCCGGTGTAAGCGGAATAAATCCCTTAACAGATTCTCCAGATTCAAAATCAAACAGCTCATCCTGGTTTAGTACTTTCGCGATACCAAAATCAAGCAGTTTAATGCTGCCGTTTTTAGTAACTAAAATGTTTGAGGGTTTTAGATCACGATGGACTATCAGTTTACGGTGAGCAAAATGAACCGCGTTACAAACATCCTTAAAGAGTGAGAGGCGCTGTTTTAGACTAAGCTGATGTTTTTTACAGTACTGATCTATTGGCAAACCTTTTACATACTCCATTGCAAACCACGGCTGGCCATTTTCTGTTACTCCTCCATCCAGTAATCTGGCAATATGGTCGTGATTTAGAGATGCCAAAATTTGCCGTTCTACAACAAACTGCTGAATCTGCCGATTTGTGCTAAATCCGTTTTTAAGTAGCTTAAGAGCAACCTGCTGTTCAAAATGTCCGTCGTCTCTTTTAGCCAGGTATACTGTACCCATTCCGCCGTGGTCAATCTCCTCTAAAACTTTGTAGGGACCGACTTTTTTACCACTTAAATTCTTCGTTTCAAAAACACCGGCCGTGAGCGGGGCAATGGATTGATCGAGAGGGCTGGGTTGTTTACTTGCGTCGATTAAACTCCAAACCTCTTTAATTAGATGAGGGTCTTCCTGACAACTGATTTCGATAAATTGTTTCCGGTCAGACTCTTTCAGTTCTAGCGCTTCACTGAAAACCTTCTTTATAAACGGCCATTTTTGATGTTCAGTCATAGCTACAATTTGATATTGGAGTTTATCACCTGATGAATTCCAGTTCTCTGTTCAGCCATGCCCTGGCCATATTCCAATCCCGGCTAACAGTAGCCGTGGAAATGTTGAGAGCATTTGCAGTTTCTTCTATGGTCAGGCAACCGAAAAACCTGCACTCCACAACCCGAACTTGTCTCTCATCAATTTCTTCAAGCCTTTCGAGAAGCTGATGGACTGTTAATATATCTTCAAGATTCAGTTCAGTTGCACAATCAGACTCACCTAATGTAACCTTATGCTGTTTACCGCCACGTTTTTGAGCCTGCTGTTTCACCGCATAATCAACCAGGATATTTCTCATTACCTGTGATGCGATTCCGAAAAAATGATCTCTGTTCTGCCACTCAATCCGGTCGAAATCAACCAGTTTGAGGTAGGCTTCATGTACCAGTGCGGTTGTATTAATGGTATGTCCATCTTTTTCACCCTGCAGGCGGTACTTAGCCATCTGCTGCATTTTTTCGTATACGAGGGGTATAAGCTCATCCAAAGCTTCCCGATGGCCGGAAGCGTGTTTTTGCAATAGCATTGTGATTTTGGAACTCTCCACCACTATACCTCTCTGTTCATTTAAGCAATACCTGGTGTTTACTCCTCCCTGCTACTGAATTGAAATAATTGATTGATGAGTGATAAACATTCATCAATTTTTCGGCTTCTATAGTTGAGGGATTGTGTAAACATCTGACGATGGATCCAATCAATACCTATAATTAAATAAACAAATCACACTTTTACTATTATGATCAGGAATGGAAAAATACTTGTATGGATT
The DNA here is from genome assembly GCA_001564065.1 of Chitinophagaceae bacterium T5-Br10_B2g13. Lineage (GTDB taxonomy): Bacteria > Bacteroidota > Rhodothermia > Balneolales > Balneolaceae > Rhodohalobacter. The sequence goes on along the minus strand of LKNA01000126.1, from coordinate 1,863 downwards.
ATCGGATTATTTATTATAAATCAAACTGTACTATTTGCGCAGCATAGCGCCGAGAATGCCGGAACGGTTCATTTTGAGGTTTCTTGCAATGAAGTGGGAAGCAGTTACTTTATAGACGGGCTAACAATGCTGCATCATATGATGTACGATCAGGCATACGATATTTTTCAAGAGTCGCTGGAGTCTGACCCAAATTGCTCAATGGCCCATTGGGGCGTGGCTATGACTCAGTTTAATCCACTTTGGGCACCCCCCACAGACAAGATGTTTCAAAAAGGATTTGATGCTATCCGGTTGGCGGCAGATGGTATTGAGGGAGTAACTCAAAAAGAGGAGAATCATATTATGGCACTCTACAGCTATTATGATGCCGCGGCTGATCATGGTTACAGTGAAGGAGTTAAAGCCTGGGAGCATGCGCTTGAAGAAATTTATGATCAAAATCCGGATGATGTAGAGGCCGGTGCTTTCTACGGGTTGTCTATGCTGGCAACGGCTCCGGCTGATGATGAGATGTTTAGTAAAAACAAATCATCAGGTGAAATGATGGAAAAGCTTCTGGAGATGTCGCCCAACCATCCGGGGCTGTTCCATTATATCATTCACGCTTACGACAATCCGGTATTGGCTGATAAAGGTGTGGAATTTGCCAACGGTTATGAGGAACTGGCACCTGATGTACCGCATGCACTTCACATGCCTAGTCATATTTTTGTTCGAATTGGTAAATGGGATGAAACGATAGCCTGGAATAGAAGATCAGCGGATGCCGCATTAAGGCAGCCGGTTGAGGATATGACCTCTATGCACCATGCACATGCATTGGACTACATGATGTACGGATATCTTCAAAAAGGTCAGGATAATGCTGCCTCACAGGTACTCAATGAACTAATGGCGATTGATAATTATCAGCCACATTTTGGTGCCGCCTATGGAGTTGCTGCAGCCCGGGCTCGATATGTATTGGAGCAGAGTAATTGGGAGAGAGCTGCTCAGCTGAACCCAAAACCGGAAAGTGGATTTGACTGGAATCAATTTCCTCAATATGAGGCGATTAGCTGGTGGACAAAAGGACTTGGCTCGGCTAAAACCGGGGATTTGCAGTCTGCAAGAGAAGCAGTTGATGTGCTGGAACAACTGCATCGTGAGACTTTAGAGAGAGAAGAAGAATACTGGGCTCTACTGGTGGATGTGCAACGAAAAACTATTCAGGCCTGGATTTTAAATGCTAAGGAAAAAGTGAACGAAGCTCTTGCCTTGATGCGTGAGGCTGCCGATCTGGAGGATTCTGTAGATAAGCACCCGGTAACGCCAAGTGAAGTTCTGCCGGCCAGAGAACTGCTTGGAGATATGTTGCTATCTCATGATAAGCCAATTGAAGCGCTAACAGCATATGAAACCACACTGAGTATCTCTCCAAGCCGGTTTAACAGTTTGTATGGAGCAGGGATGGCAGCGGAGAAAGCAGGAGATGCTGATTTGGCTTCCTACTATTTTGAAAATTTACTTCAAATCACTGAAGAAGAGAGCAGCCGTCCGCAGCTTACAAGGGTAAATCAGTTTTTAAGTACTCGCTGAGCGGACGAATAAAAGATGATCGACTTTATATTTAACACCATTGAGTAAAATGACTGATCCTCAATTTATTGCGAAACAACTTAGAAAACCTTCCGGCAATTTTGCGCCTGAAATTGCTGCTAAGATGGGCAAAGGCAATCGCCCTCTTTATGATCTGATGATTAGCTTTTTAGAAGTTCATCATCACGATTCCATCCTGGAAATTGGATATGGCAGCGGCACACACTTTTCCAATTTGTTTGCAAAAGCGAATAATCTTCAGGTAAATGGAATCGACTATTC
>LKNA01000125.1 GCA_001564065.1 Chitinophagaceae bacterium T5-Br10_B2g13 | reverse complement strand
TCGTGACTGGCGGGATTCGATCGAGCGGTGCAGCATGAAAAACTCGTCGCCGGGCTGTTTTACGGCGTTGTATGAAAGCCAGTCTATGAAATGCGCATGTTCAGCTGCATAATGAGCAGCCAGCTCTTCGTCGTGCCGGGCATAATGCCAGGCCATCAGGATGTTGCTGTGGTGCGTCCCGAAAGCATATCCCCAGTCCGGACCGAAATGCTCATAGAAATACCCGGCCGGACTCTGAAAATCTTCCAGGCTGGTTGCCAGACGGGCCAAAAAGGCTTCCCGAAGCTCTGTGTGATTTGGATTCATATCAAGATGCGCCAGGGCGCCTGTAAACGCGTTCCCGTACTGGTTGCTGAAACGCCTGCCATGGTCATACAGCGATTCGCTTGTAAAAACAACCATCAATGCCTTGCGGTTGGACTCTTTTACCTGCTCATGGATCACCGGATCGATCGGCGGACCGTCCTGGAGCATTTCCAGTGTTTTCCCCATGAATTTGGTAGCGAATGCCGTTGCCGCCAGGTTCCATCTGTTTTCTCCGTATTCACTGAAACGGCCGTCATCATTCTGAATCGATACCCAGAATGTCAGCGCGGCCTCCAGTATCTTTCGCAGGTCCGGGTCGCCATAATAGGGATTCCAGGTTTCTTCCCGGGTATAAAACCATGCCAGCGTGGTGATGTTCTCCATGATACGGGCATTGTACGGTTCTTTGTCGGCCTGGTTCCTCCAGACCGATATATCGATAAATCCCTTGTCGGGTCCGGACATTTCGACAGCATTGGCCAATTGATGAAAGTGTCCGATGTAGTAGTCGATGTCATGCCTGGCGCCTTGGGATACCGGACGGTCCATCAGCCAATCTTCAATAGCGTCAGGAGATATGGCTGAGAAATCTACCTGTGGCAGTGGGTTCCATTGGATTTGAGTCTGCTGCAGATGCGACAATTTGGTACTGATTGTCTTAGTAGTTTGAGTTTTGCCCAACGGCGTTACAATGGTAATTTTATCAGACAACCCAGAAGCCCCATTATACCAAAGCTCCATAGACTGTGCCTAAACATTGTATATACAAAAGAGAGATAAAAATAATGTGCAAAAGCTTACATGAGCAAAGTTTTTCATTTGTGAAAATTAGTTGTTAAAATTATTTTTTTGTCTGATAAGGCTTTTCGTGCATCCTATAAATCCCACCGTTCTTCATCTTATTCCCGGGAGTTTTGTTGGATTTGTAAAAAATCCAACAAGCCATTTTCGAGCAGCGAGTTTCCTAAATCATTGATTGGTAAATGTTTTGAAACAAAAGCATTCATTCCAACTGTACGCATAGACGATTGTAAAATAGCTTCGTTATTATTCCTGCTGGTTTTTTAAAAATCCCTCTATTAATTATAGGTCATTATTCAGGATTCGTTTTATTTTGCAAACATTTAAAACATGTTAATTACGAAACCAGGCTTAAATACCCACAGTACGTTAATTCACTAATTCTACCGATACACTTTTCCCCGCATAAACCCCTTGAGGTAGATCAACCACAATCCATGTTTGATTTTCATTTTTATCCGGATGTGCAATAAAATTTTCACCTTCAACATCATAGATACCCGGTACGGTAATGGATAACCTGCTTAATTTTCGGGAGGGATCTGAAACCGTTAGCTCTTTTATTCTGTTTGCTTCCGTTTTAAGCATCACCATTCCCTGACTGTCCATTCTGATTTTACAACCTTCCGTAATATTCACCTCTCCTGCCTTATAAAATGCCAGTTGGCAGATACCAAGCTTACTGTTTTTAACTGCCTGTATATCAGGAGTGTTTGAGACGATATCAATATTACTGTTATTACCGCTAGCCATTATTAATTCCTGTTCACTTACATTGGGTACCACAATATATTGATAGGATGCAGCATTTGGACTGTAACCATGATTGAATCCAAGCAAGAATACATCTTTGGTCACTATCTTATCTGAAATATTTTTTTGATCGGTTATGTCAGACCAACGCCCATGCTCCGCTTGATTTGATATGTTAATTGATGCTGGTTCAGTTAAGATATATCCAATTCTATCATGATAAACCCATTTAACATTGTCCAGATCGCGGCTGCCGTTAGGGAGCTTTTTGACTTCCCCGTTCTGCATAACGGAAACATCGCCACCTAATAAAGCCTGATTAATAGTTGTGTAAACTGGTAAATCTGGTCTGGAATTTATATCTGAGCCAAGGCTAACATATTCATCATCAAAAAAGAACCACGACTTTTTTGCTTCCAGATTATCGTGAGGGCTTTTAAAGTCAAAAGCAACCGCTCCATACAGTCCGTCTGTAACAGCACCTACAAAATTAGTTAAACCATCTTTTTGAATTTCGTCCGGACCATCTATTTTCGGTTTTTGCATTATCGTGGTACCTGAAATTTTTTGCCAGTCATAAACAGCCCATATGTTATAGTATTCATCGCCACTAAGCATTAGGTAATTAGTGCCGTCCGCTCTGTGATGGGTTGTTTTACCAGGTCCGTTATATGGTTCTTCCATATTTCTATTTCTTATCGAGTACATTCTTACCGTCGTATAAAAACCCGGTCGCTGAAACACAAAGTGCTCCGTATGCCAAAAGAATTTGCTAAATGATCTAGATGGACTAGCTTCTCCCTTTCTTAGTCTTAGAATTTCCTCCAGTTCATCTTTTCTGTAGTCGGTACTGACTAAAAGTCTCTCTATTTCCAATGTACTTCTTGGATTAAAGCCTGACTGCCTGTGTGAAATCTCTCTGTTTCTCACACTGACATCATCATAAATCCCATAAACCATCTGCTTGTAAATCCCCTCCAAATAATAATCAACCAGTTGATTTATTTTTTCTTTCGAAAATTCATACTTCGTGTCTGCTACGTAATAGAACCACTCGCCAAGTGCATTTGCATATTTGCCATATCCGTATGAGGTTGTATTGTTTACTCTGTCTTCCCTGTGATGAAAGCTGTAATCATGCTGCATACCCCGCTCTCCCGTAGAGAATTTTATTTCCCCCTCTATTATTTTTATTACCTCATTAAATTGTTCCCTATCATCAGTAAAGAGTAAGTTTTTGGCAAAAATACCTGCGATAGCAATTCTGTCTCCTCCTGGTCTCGCCCCATAGAAAACGCCATCAACCGGCTCAAGACGAGCCCTGCGAATTATTGGTTGTGCTTTATCAACCAAATCAACCGGTAACTCATTACCAACCAACAACATCACGTTGACCAAGTTAGTAGGTGTGGTGATTTGATTATTATGCCAGTTATCACCAACAAAATCATTATCGACCCAGAATTTCAATCCTTCGGTTATAAATTCTATGAGTTTTTTATTCTGGTAATAATGGGAGTTTTCGTCTTGATAGGCTCTTGCCAGTAAAACAAGATTGCTTGTATGTATACGGTGCGGGAATCCGGCAATTCTGCTTAGGTCGTCATAATCAATTTCCTGAAAACTACCGTCTTCGTTCATCCTCTGAACAATTACTGCTATTCGGCTGCTATCGGTTGCAGGCTTCATTAATTCGGCTAACACCCGTTCCTTTATTATTTTAAAGTCACCCGATGTAGGTTTTGAATTCTCTACAGCATACGTCTCGCCAGTTAAGGGTTGATTCCCTGAATCGAGGTAAGTATTATCATTGCCTCTTGTAATTTCTGATGTAATGACTGCCGTATTTTCAGCCTGTACAACTACCATTTGCAGATCTACAACAAGCGCATCGTGATTGATTCCAATCTCTTTCCAATGCCCGTTTAGAGTAAAATGCTTCTCTATATTATTTAATAGTGTTTCACTTTTCTCTTCATGAAAAAAAGAAATACGGGGGTGAACAGATTCGCACAGAGCCTGGGAGTAACCAATGAATAAGCCGGTTAAAATGATTGTAACAATAACTTTTTTCATTTTCGGGTCTACTGAATAATTATGGGTAATTCGAGGAATTCATTACGAACAGCTTTTTAGACAAATTCTACAAATCATTTTGATTCAGTAAATAAGTGATATCAATACTTTAGTTTGATAGGATAAAACGTTCTGGTTTTTGAATAATTCAAAATATTTACCTCGCTCTCCTACCCTTTTTGCATTGCAATTGAACGTTCACACAATTGGCTGAAAAATGCTCATCCCATAGTGATTTGCATCCAAAATAATTGAGCCGAAGCTATCATTTCCTTTTCAGTATTTAAGTTTGCAAATTCAGTCATTAATAACAGTCTATGTGCATGTTTATCAAACAGATCATTATGATATAGTAACCGATTGGCAGGTTTTTTTTGGAATCTTAAAATGTATTTTTAATGATTCACTTGATCATCACCATCTGCCTTGTCACTGTAAATGATCCCGCCTGAAGCCTGTAGATGTAAATACCGCTCGAAAGACCGGAAGCATCGAAGCTCGTTACATAGTGGCCTGCATTTTTCTGTTCATCAACAAGCCTTGCTATTTTTCGACCCAGCATATTATAAATTTCAACCCTCACATGCGTATGATTTGGAATATCATAGCGAATTTGAGTTGTTGGATTAAACGGATTTGGATAATTCTGATGCAGGTGCAGCTCACTTGGTATGAGCGATTCTTCATTCGAGTTTGATGTACTTACCTCTCCTAGTTCCAATTCAATAGTAAAGGGCCCATCTGCCCATTTTTCAACTCCACCGCCCGATGCCTTTACGGTCCAAATTCCTTCAAACGTTGAACCGGCTTCAATACCTTCATTGACCAGAGTGTCATATATGTCACTATACGGAACTTCCACCAGTTGTATCTCAGTACTGCGTTCCATGAGAGGGTCAGTGAAGTCGCCTGCGGTATGATCCAGGTACCAAGTGTAGCTGACATCAAAATCACTTTCCGTTTCATCCCACCACAAGTTCAAGTTTCCGATCATGTCTTTCATAAGCGATATGACGGTCCCCGAAGCCGGACTGCGAAGAATGAAAGATGACATCCCCAAATTTAACCCGACCACATTGGACCAGGCCGACATTCGACCCTCATCACGGGCTGCAATCCGATACCGGTAATCTTCTTCTCCCTCCACGTTATCCGTGTAAGAAGAGATGCCGGACTTAAGCTCTACCAGTGTTTCGAATGCATCACCGTTCACCGATCTTTCTATAATAAGATCCACTTCGGACAAACTGTTGTAAACCCAATCCAGCCTAAGACTTTGTTTTTCATCTGAAAGCTGAGTCAGGGTTACGTTGCCGGGAGCATCCGGAGGAATTCCATGCACCAGCCGGTCATGCAACTGGGCTTCATAGAGTGATGCTATCGCCGGCATTTCTCCTGTCCCTTCGATATGACCGACATTTCCCTCCCAGGGACCGTCTCCCGTAACAGTACCACGATTCGCAATGCCGTAGTTTTGAGCCGTGGGGGGCTTTTGAATAAAAATTCTGTTACCCTGATCGGGATCGGAGTTCCAAACTACAGAATGTGCTGAACTCCACCCGTGGCGGGTCCCCCAGTCTCCTCGATTATATAAGCCCAGTATACGGTTATCGTTAGTCTCTCTGAAAACGAGTTTGTCAAACAACAATCCCTGACTCCAACGCCGATGCCCTTCGGATGTATTATGAGCCCCAAATGATCGGCTGTCATGAAATACAACACCGGAAACGGAAGCCGTACCGTTGGAAACAAAACAATGCCTACCTTCCGTCGCTAAATTATTTGTAAATAATATATTATTGGATCGAGTGCTTACATTAAAGTTGTACCGTCGGGCACCAGTGATCGGCGAATGCGGCTCCAATGCTTTAGAATTCTGAATGGTAACGAAACTTGAATTTGTCGTACCGATACCAGTATTTCTAAAATGCATTACAGTTATAGCATCGGCCCAGCTGTCTTCCACCCCATTAAAAAATATTGCGTGATTGCCGTGTTCGTCCGAGAAGGGATCGTCACTTTCAAGAACAAGTCGAAAATCTTCAACGCCTGATTCTTTGATGAGCTGACTAAAATCAGGCTTGAAGACTAGTGCCTGTGAAAGGTGACGCTCAAGGTGATTGTAGACGGGTACATCAACAGCAATGATGTTTCCGGAAATACCGGTTATCTCGCGTTTCATCTGAATGTGCAGATTATTTTCACCGGCTTGCCAGGGATTTGGAGCTGATAGCGGACGCCCGCCATAATCCACTGCTTCAACCCATTCCTCTGAAGCCCGGTGCCAGATAATAATATCATCTCCAATATTGAATCCGTTTGCGTTTGCAACCTCAAAAGTTCTTGCTCCGACAGGTACAATTTCTGATTCAATTTCAGTCAATGCGGACCCTTGGGCAATAGACCAATCGACGTTTCCTGTTCCGATTTGTATCGAAACATTGCCGATGTTTTTTACGGCATGTATTATGGTGTCATTTACAGGGTTATCTCCATCGCCGGAGCCACGCAACACCACGCCGCTATGCCGTATAATTATTCGTTGAGAAATATGATACGTTCCGGGATTCAGGAGCACGGCGCCACGGTGTCCCTGGTCATTTTTCGCCAGACTCCCAGCCTGATCAAGGGCCTCTTGAATCTGCTGCGTATCGTCGCCGCTTGATGAAGGATCAAGCACAATGTACACCGGCAACTCAGGCAGATCCACTCCACCTCCATGATATCCAGCGAAACTGAAGTCCGGAATACGATTACCCTCCACATCAGAGTGATAAATCAGTTGGTCATTATCGCCGTGATAGATGATGGATGAATTCCATGTTCCAGTATCTTCAGAGAACAGTTCACTATCAGATGATAGATTAGAGCTTTGTGCCATGGCCAATGAAGGCACCATAATAGTGGCAAAGAAAACTACAGAAAGTCTTAAAAAGATAATCTTAAATATACTTTGTAAGAAATGAAAACCTGAAAGGTTCATAAGGTGTTATATTTTAAGAAGTAAAAGAAAAACTATAAAAAACTAAAATAACATGAATAAAACTATGTGATTTAAATAAGGCAGACTGCGTATAAAGCGCAGTCTGCCAAAAATAAAGGCTGTTTACGAGATTAATTACTACTTGATTAATATCATGCGTCGGGTCTGCACAAAGTCACCTGCCTGCAGGCGATACAAATATACGCCAGATGCAAAGCTTGATGCATCAAATACTACTGCGTACTGCCCCGCCTGCTGAACCGTGTTTTGCAACAGCGTTGATACCAGCTGGCCTGTAACGTTGTACACTTTCAATGAAACTTCAGCTTGTTCAGGTATTTGGTACACAATATTGGTAGTCGGATTGAATGGATTCGGATAGTTGCCTTTCAGTTCATACACAACAGGTCTATTTACTTCATCATGAATTCCAGTAGACACCGATTCTACCGTCTGCACCCAGACAATGTCCGTCGGATCCGTATCCAGTCCATCAACACTAACAGCCACAAGACGGTAGTGATAATCAGAATCCGACTCCAATCCGGTATCTGTAAATGAAGTTTCCCCAGTACGGCCAATCTCGTCAAAGTCTGCAAGTTCCAAAGCGTTAAATCCTCCACGATATACGATATACTCCTCAACGGTATCATTTCCGTTAGGTTCTTCCCACAAGAGTACTGCTGATGAATCCGTAATATCCACGGCAGATACATTCCTGGGCGGAGATAAATGCGGGTGAAGCGGTGCATTTTGATCAGTCGTGACGAAGTCCACAAAAATCATGGGGGGATCATCGGCAAAATCGGTATCAAAATTTATCCGTACGCCCATGCGAACCAGATTCACATCGTCTCTCATAGTCCGATCTTCGTTGATCCAGTGCGTTATTGTACCCCACTCTCCGGGTCTAATGGCTTCGTCGCCCGAAAAACCATAGCTCGACTGTGAATAGTCAAATCCGCCACCCGTATCATACATGTGGTAAAGTACCACGTTGTTAATTTTCTCAACTTCCGATTCCGGAACTAAAACCCGGGCATGGATTATCTGCTGAAGCTGCGCACCCTGTGCAACAGGATTGTCTATGGACATACGGAAATTATTAGCATCAGAAAGAGTTTCCGGATTTCCTTTAAAGGCTACCGAATGTATACCACTATATGATAGGGTATCCACTGCTTCCAGTATGGCACGTTCCTGATACCAGGTATTCTGGTTTCGGTTCTCTGGCCTCTGGGTTGACAAAACACTGGAAGGATCCGTAAAGTGCCAAGTCGCATAGGTATCAAATTCAATATCCTCCGTGCGAGCCCAGACAATCTCCGTGGGATCGGTATATAATGAGTCTGTACTCAGTGCAACTATCCGATAATGATAATCTGTATTGTAACGCAAACCTGTATCTGTGAAGTTGGTAGTTTCTGTTCGACCAACCTCATCAAAATCTGCAATGTCCAAATCAAAAAAACCACCGCGGAAAACTGCATATTCCAGCACTTCATCATTTCCAACAGGTTCATTCCAACTGAGATCGACTGAATTTTCCGTGATGTTCAACGCCGAAGCTTCCAGTGGTGGGCTTATATGTGGATGCAGAGGTGCGTCCGGATCGGTTGAGATGAAATCAACAAAAATCATTGGAGGATCATCCGAATATTCGGTGTCAAAATTGATTCTAACGCCTAACCGCGCGATATTTTCGTAATTCTTCTCAACATCTCTGTCTACGTGATGTGTAATCGTATTCCATTCACCGGGTGTGATGGCGTCGTGGTCCGGGACATTATAGCCTGTTTGGCTATAGTCAAATCCTCCACCCGTATCGTACATGTCATAAATAATAACAGAGTTGATTTTGTCAACTTCCGTTTCCGGTATAAAGACACGTGCATGGACTACATGCTGAAGCCTGACCCCCTGGGTTCCTGGATTATCTATTGACATACGAAAATTATTAGCATCAGCAAGTGTTTCCGGATTACCTTTAAAGGCAACGGAGTAAATACCGCTGAAGGAAAGCGTGTCAACGGCTTCAAGAATGGCCCGTTCCTGGTACCATGTGTTTTGATCCCGGTTCTCAGGTCTTTGGGCCGACAAAACGCTGGATGGATTCGTAAAGTGCCAGGTGGCATGCGAGTCGAATTCAATGGTATCGTTGTCGGTATTAAAGTCCTGTGCCGATGCATAAGCAACAAGCATCGTGCTTATAGCCATTAGTAAGGTAGATCGTATCAGGTTTTTTAACATAGTTTTGGGATTTGTTTTTAGTTTAACTTGTTAGAAGCCATTTCATTAGTCACTGAAATATGCCTAACTCTTATATCATTGGTTTATATTGGATTTATTCAAAAGTGCTATTCCACATTAAATTGTATTTAAGGGTGAATGCTGCATTATTCTATTTAGGATCGGAATAATTCGATGTATGTTTCAAAACTTTAGGTTTGAAGGGATATTCTCGGAACTAACTCTACCCGATATCCGGTATTTTTTTTCGCTTATTCCCCCTTTCAAAACCATTTCAAAATGGCCCTCTAAGCTAGACGAATTAATGGATGTAATAGTAAACGTACCAGATTCCGAAACTACTCTCTCTTTTGGCTCCTGTTCGCTAAATACACACAAAATCGCTGTTCGAGCTTTTTCGTTATCCCCTACAGTGTATGTACCAGGTCCGGGGCGTGCTTTAAAATTTAAAAGATGAATTGAACAATTACCTTTATCACTTTTCATATATATTGAGTAGGATGAAGGAGTCATCATAAACTCCGAAGATCCGATAAGATCTATAGATGTGCCAT
>LKNA01000124.1 GCA_001564065.1 Chitinophagaceae bacterium T5-Br10_B2g13 | reverse complement strand
TTTGCCATCACCAGATCATAAATACGTAGATTTTGATACACCAGAGCCTCTTGCTTTACTACTTTTAGAAGCTACAATACAAGGCAACCCCGACATAATACCACCATATCTTACCGGTTAAGGAACTACAGACGGGGAGAAATTTGTAGAAGATATTGATGGATGACCTTCTGCCAGCACCATTTTTGAAGAAATACATAAATAGTTAAAGTTACGTATTGATTTTAAGTTATTGCATATTCCAGTGAATTAGCTATATGCACTGCCATGAAGGGTTCAGCTTACTTTTAACCTGAGTTCGATTCATAATATATTTCATTTATTCGGTATCAAGTCTCCCCTAAAAAGGGGAGATTTGGAGGGGTGTTCATCGGTTTATTCAAAGATCTGATGGACATCCCCCTCAATCCCCCTTTTTTATGGGGGACTTTTTTAACCATAATTCAAGACTCGAACTCAGGTTCTAATTGCATTTTTTCAATATTCGTTTTCCTGCACGCCCGACAGCTGTTGGGTTCGTTTACCTTTTAAAAGATTGAACACTCGACTTTCTCCGATCCGGTTGATATGAGAATGAAACCACTTACTGAAAAAAATCATGAAAAATGTACGCTTAGTAGATATTGCAAAGGAGTTAAACATTACGAAAGTAAGTGTGTCTAAAGCTCTGCGCGACCACCCGGATATTGCTGAAAATACCAGGGAAAAAGTAAAAAAAATGGCGAAAAAGATGGGATACCGTCCCAATTTAGTCGCCCGTTCACTTACGTCTTCTACGTCAAAGACAATTGGAATTATAATACCCAAGATTGCTCATTTTTTCTTCGCAACAGCAATGGAAGGCATTTATAATGCAGCAAAATCAAGTGGATATGAAGTGTTTCTTGGTGTCTCTTTTGAAGATGAGGCACAGGAGAGAAAGCTTCTCGAAACAATGATGGAAATGAGGGTAGATGGTCTGCTCATCTCTATTACTCAAAATTCAAGTAACCCTGACAGATTTAAAGAACTTAAGAAAATGGGGATCGACCTTGTCTTTTTTGACCGGGGAATGCGCGATTCCGGGTTCAGTTATGTTAAAGCAGAGGATCGAAACAGTGCGAAGATGGGAGTAAGTAAACTAATTGAACTGGGGTATTCTGAGATTGCTCATCTTGCGGGGTTCAATAATATCGAGATTGGAAAAGCACGTAAAGATGGGTATCTGGACGCACTGAATGAAGCAAATATTACAATGCCAGACAGTGCTATTGTGGAAGGAGGATTTAGTGAAAAAGATGGATACAAGGGATTTCAAACACTACTGGATACTTACGGAAAGCCCAAAGCACTATTTGCAGTTACTTACCCTGTAGGGCTTGGTGCAATTGAATGTATGGAGGACAACGGCATTGATCCTTCCGAAGTTAAAATTCTATCCTTCGGAAGAAGCAACTTTAACAACTACCTGGCCTCACCATTTCTCTGTATTGATCAACCTACATACGAGTTGGGTAAACGGGCAATGGAAAAACTTGTAGAAGAGATACAATCAAAAAATTCCATCACACCTGAATTAATTGAAATGCCTTCGATATTTTCTGGTGACGGCTCTTAACCCGGGTTAAACTCCGCTAAAAGCACTGAACCCTCCATCTACGGGGATGATTGTGCCGGTAACGAAGGAGGAGGCACTGCTGCAAAGCCAAATCACAGTTCCGATTAATTCTTCGGCTTCACCAAAACGGTCCATTGGAGTGTTTTTGATAATAGTTTTACCCCGGTCAGTTAGGGATTCGTCCGGGTTCAGAAGCAGGTCACGATTTTGTTCTCCTATAAAAAAACCGGGGGCAATGGCATTAACGCGCATGCCATCACCGTATTTCGAAGCCAGTTCTATAGCAAGTGAACGGGTGAAGTTATCCACGGCTGCTTTGGCGGCAGAATATCCCATAACGCGTGTAATTGCCTGCTGGGCAGCCATCGAAGAGATGTTGACGATAGCCCCCGACCTGTTTTCAATCATCGATTCCGCAAAAATTTTGGACGGGAGATAGGTGCCTGTAAAATTGAGATTGACGACTTTCTGGAGATCATCGTCGTTCAAATCAAGAAATGACTGATCGGGATTAATGGTGGCGCCGGGCATATTACCACCTGCGGCATTCACAAGAATATCAACTCTTCCCCACTCATCAAGAACGCGGTTATGGGCTTTTATAATCAGATCTTTTTTCAACACATCCGCAATCAAAGGGATAGCCTCTCCACCGGCCTTTAGAATTTTATCGACCTGCTCCTGCACTGTTTTTTCAGTTCGGCCTAAAACTCCAATTTTCGCACCGGCATGCGCAAGGCCTTCGCTCATCGCTCCGCCCAAAACACCATTTCCTCCAGTTACGACCGCAACTTTACCTGATAGATCAAAAATATTTTTCATAATCGTGTGGTTTAAAAGCGTTGTTAATTATTTAAATATAAAATCGCCGATATTATATGGGTATCCGGTTAGTTCGTAATTAAAAAATAAAAACTGACATAAACTGGAGGATGGCTCATTCATTTTTTTACTTCTTTTGAAGGGAACTAATAATTTTTAATGTGTTTCGAACGTGCGTCTCTATGCCTTCAAAATCCTGGTTGGATAGAAAATCTTTCGTAATCAATTGAGATCCCATTCCCACACAAGTAACCCCGGCATCAAACCACTCTTTCAGGTTTTGCTCTTCGGCGGTAACCCCGCCAGTTGGCATGATACTGGTCCATGGGCAGGGGCCTTTAATCGCCTTTACAAATCCCGGACCCAATTGACTGCCGGGGAAAACTTTAATGATTTCAGCACCGAGTTCTTCTGCTCTTGCAATTTCTGAAAGCGATCCGCACCCGGGAGACCATAATACCTTGCGTCGATTGCAAACGATGGCTATATCCTCCCTCAATACGGGTGTAACGACAAAGTTAGCTCCGATCTGCATGTATAGCGATGCACTTGCAGCATCGGTTACAGATCCGACTCCAAGAATCATTTCGGGAAGATTTTTTTCCGCAAATTTATTTAGCTCCGCAAATACTTCATGAGCGTAATCACCACGGTTCGTAAATTCAAGGAGACGAGCTCCTCCTTCATAACAGGCCGCTAATACTTTTTTTGATAATGGAACGTCCCCGCTATAAAACAGCGGTACGAGCCCTGAACGGTCCATTTTTGTAGCTACCTGAATGCGAGTAAATCTTGCCATAATTCGTAAATCGAAGTTTGATTATTACACAGATGGATATCTGGCGCGTATAAGATTTGAAAAAAGAATAGATAAATGGTTCAATTAATTAATCACTATTATTGGTTTCAATCAAAAAAAATTTTCATGATTCTCCGCACTTATATCGGAGTCCTTTTTCAAGACCTTTCAGTTTGGCTAAACCGTCGAGTCTGCCAATGCAGGAGTATCCCGGATTGGTCTCTTTCAACGGTTTGTCCAGCATCTTATGCCCGTGGTCAGGACGGAGAGGGATAGACCTTTCATCAGATGAAAAGTTCTGTATCAGTGTATGCATAACCTCAGCAATCTTTGAATCTCCTTCAAGATGATCTGCTTCATAAAAACTCCCGTCATCTTCGCGCTGAACTCTTCTCAAATACAGATAGTGAATGTTACGCCCATATCTTTGTAAGTTCTTTTTAATCATCGTTACTGAGTTTATCATAAAAGGATCGGGTTCTTTTTATCTGATCTTTGGAATATTGACCCTCAGTTCCGCTGTGATTCAGCAAATAAAGTTCAAAAGCCACAAAGGCGTCCTGGTTAAATCTCAGCCCTGTTGAACCATCACCTGTGGGGTATTCCAGGTTGGTTCGGGTCCAGTCAAGATGTAACAATGCCAGTTGATCAGGTCTGTTTTACGTCCAGTAATGAAACAGGGTCATCGGGGCCAATCCAACGCCACGTATATTCAAACTTCATAATTGAATTTTTTTGAATTGAACACTGCTTTTATTTTGAAACCTGTGTTGGATAAATCGAACAAAAAACGTCAACTCCGTCATATGCTCTCGTAATTTCGCTGGCCAGAGACTCAAACTGAGCCTATTATTTTCCAATATGATGGATTAATTACTGTCGTTATAATTCTGTGTTTTGCCATTGCTTTCATCTTGATACCTTCCCGGATGCATCGCCATGCATCAGCTGTTCCACTTCATCTGCAGTAACAAGATTAACATCACCCGGAATTGTATGCTTCAGGCAGGAGGCTGCTACAGCAAAATGCAGTGCTTTCTGATCACTATTTTTATATGTCAGCAGACCGTAAATCAATCCTGCAACGAAGGAATCTCCACCGCCTACCCGATCAACAATGTGCGTAATCTGATAGGTAGGGGCTTCCAGGAATTCATTGCCATTGTATAATACAGCTGACCAGGAATTGTGAGATGCACTAATGGACTTTCGCTGCGTGGTTACAATTTTTTTGGCACGAGGAAGGCGCTCCATCAGCTGTTTACACACTGAAAGATAGGCCTCTTTGTCCATGCCCTCAGCCTTAGAACCGCCACTCTTTTCAGGCGTAATACCAAAATGTTGATTTGCGTCCAGTTCATTTGCCAGTATAACGTCGCACTTTTCAACCAGTTCCGGCATAACATCAGACGGTTTCTTTCCATAATTCCACAATTTAGACCGGTAATTGAAATCGGTTGATACAGTTATACCAAGATCATTTGCAGCCTGAATCGCTTCACGGCAGACATCCGCAGCACTTTGTGAAATCGCCGGGGTGATACCTGACCAATGAAACCACTGGGCATCAGAAAATACGTTTTGCCAATCAATCATCCCCGGTTTAATGGTTGAAATTGCCGAATGATCTCTGTCATAAACCACTTTACTACCGCGATTTACGGCTCCGGTTTCCAAAAAATAGATTCCCAATCGATCACCTCCGTGGATGATATGGCTGACGCCTACTCCGTATTTTCTCATTTCCATCAACGCGGCATCACCTATGTCATTTTTAGGCAGACGAGAGACAAACTCAGTGGGTATTCCGAAATTAGCGAGTGAAACAGCCACATTTGATTCACTTCCTCCAAAATTAATATCAAATGACTTGGTTTGCGAAAACCGAAGAAATCCGGGAGGAGAGAGGCGAAGCATAATTTCACCAAACGTTATAACTTTTTTCATGATGGATAAGAGTTTCTATTAAAACCTGAAGTATTCTTTGGCATTATGATAGCAAATATCAGATACGATAGAACCTATTAATTCAAGATCATTCGGTAACTCTCCATTTTCAACATCATTACCCAATAGATTGCAAAGAATCCGCCGAAAGTATTCGTGCCGGGGGTAGGAGAGAAAGCTTCTTGAATCGGTAAGCATCCCCACAAAGCAGCTTAATAGCCCCATGTTCGAGAGTGCGTTTAGCTGCTTCTCCATACCATCTTTTTGATCCAGGAACCACCACCCCGATCCGTACTGCATTTTCCCTTTCACCGATCCATCGTTGTAATTGCCTATCATAGATGCCATCACTTCATTGTCAGATGGATTGAGGTTATAGAGGACTGTTTTTGCAAGCTGGTCGGTGGAGTCGAGCTCATTAAGAAAACGGGAAAGTGTGCGGCTCTGGGAAAAATCACCAATAGAATCGAAACCGGTATCCGGGCCCAGCTCATTTAGCATTCGGTCGTTTGTATTGCGAAGTGCTCCCAGGTGATACTGCTGAACCCAGTTTTTTTCATTGTACATTTTCCCCAGCTCAATCAGGATAGCATAGGTAAGTCCTCGCTTCTGGTTAGTTTTCAGCGTGTTGCCTTCTCGAATTTGAGAAAACGCCTGATTTAGCTCAGATGCGGAAAGGTCCGCATGGTAAATTTTTTCAAGTCCGTGATCTGCAAGCTTGCATCCATTCTCATGGAAAAAGTCAATTCGGTTTTTAAGAGCATCATAAAGATCAGAAAGTGTATCAATTTTTGTGTCGCTTGAACTGCTCAGTTGATCCAGATAGCTGTTGTATAGTTCCGGGTCATCAAATGCGTACGCTTTATCGGGACGGAAAGCCGGAAGGATCTTAACTTCAAATGGATCTTTTTGAATCCTTTGATGGTGTTTTAGATCATCCACCGGATCATCCGTGGTACAAACCACATGCACGTTCATTCGTTTAAGAATCGAACGTGTGCTGAATTCTGGTTTTTGTAAGTCTGCACTACACTTATCATATATTTCTTCTGCTGTATCCGGATTCAGCAGTTTATCGATACCGAAATAGTTTTTGAGCTCCATGTGCGTCCAGTGATACAGCGGATTTCTGATCGTGTAAGGAACGGTTTCTGCCCATTTCATGAACTTTTCTTTGTCAGGTGCATCACCCGTAATGTATTTTTCATCAATCCCAAACGCCCTCATTGCCCGCCATTTGTAGTGATCACCGTCGAGCCAGATCTTTGTCAGATTTTCAAATTTTATATCTTTCTCAATAGCTGCCGGAGGGAGGTGGCAATGGTAGTCAATAATTGGTTGAGGAGCTGCATAGCTATGGTACAGCGTTTTTGCAGTTTCTGTTTGAAGTAAAAAATGTTCATTTAGGAACGGCTTCATCTGTCTACATCCTGTTTTTTAGAGATTGAAATTAGTTTTTCCCCTATTGTTCTCAGAGATGATTTTCTCACAATCAACTCCGGTTTTAGTACGGTTTTGGTTGGTGTATGGGCATTATTTCTATTATTCATTATGTCGAGGAATTTGTGTGCTGCATACTGGCCCATTTTTTTACTGAGCTGGTCAACGGTGCTTAATGATGGCTCTACGAAAGAGGTGAAAGATTCATTACTAAAGCCAACAACAGCAATTTGGTCGGGAATTTTAATCTGGTTTTGTTTTAGCACGCCCATAGCACCAATCGCAGCATAATCACTCGAAGAGAATATTCCGTCCGGTAATTCTGTCATGTTCAGCAGTCTGCCGGCCAATTCCTCACCTGCCGGTAGTATCAGATCACTTTCAAGAATCAGGGTTTCGTCAAGATCAATGTTATTCTGGATTAATGCATCTATATAGCCACGTTTCCGCTCTTTGTAGATGCTCACATGCTGCGACCCTGAAAAATGTACGATTCGGCGGCACCCCTGCTCAATAAGGTGCTGAGTAGCCATATACGCTCCAAGGTAATCATCAATGACAACTGCGTCTACATTAAGTGATTTAAGATTTTCGTGAAGACGATCGAAAAGGATAAGTGGTACATCCCGTTCAACGATCTCTTTATAGTGGTTAAATTCAGTGGTTTCCTTGGCATAAGAAGCGATAATACAATCAACCTGAGATTCAAGCAGTGTATTTATGTTGGCTTTCTCTTTTTCAGGTGAATCGTTTGATTGACAAATGATGACATTGTACCCGGCATCATTAACGACCTCCTCAATACCGCGAATGATAGAAGCAAAAAAGTTCCTGTCGGCCATCGGAATAATGATTCCAACGACGCTACTTTTTCCTTTGCGCAGAGCCGCAGCAATAGTATTAGGCTGATAGTTCAGTTTACGGGCTGTTTCCCGTACAGACTTTATGGTAGAATCGCTGATCCGTGAATTATTATTTAATGCTCTGGATACTGTTGAAGCCGTAACATTCAAATGTTTAGCGATGTCATGAATGGTAGTTTTCTTTTTTTTCACACTTTATCTGTTATGCTGACTGAAATAGCTATCTGTATGTGACTAAGTCAAATACTGATATTTTTGACTTGATTACAAATTGAAAAGGATGTCATCATACTCTTAATTGTCATTTTCGTTGGCAGGTTTTCCGATTGTGGCAAGTATGCCGCCATCAACGTAAATAATTTGTCCGTTTACAAAATCACTTGCTTTTGAAGAGAGAAAAATTGCAGCACCGGCAAGATCGGAGGGTTCCCCCCAACGGCCGGCTGGGGTCCGGTTTACTATAAAATCGTTAAAAGGATGCCCCTCTTTTCGGATCGGTTCTGTTTGTGATGTGGCAAAATAACCGGGCCCAATACCGTTTGTCTGAATATTGTAGCGGGCCCATTCAGTTGCCATACTTTTTGTGAGCATTTTTAGTCCCCCTTTGGCTGCGGCGTACGCACCAACAGTGTCGCGCCCGAGCTCGGTCATCATCGAACAGATATTTATGATTTTCCCCTCATTTCGGGGGATCATATATTGAACAACCTGCTTTGCCATTATAAAAGGTCCTGTCAGATCCACGTCAATCACCTGTCGGTATTCTGATACATCCATATCTTTTAAAGGCACCCGTTTAATAATACCGGCATTGTTGACCAGTATATCAATGTGTCCGATTTCATTTTCGGCTTTTTCGACATAGTATTTCGCCTTTTTTTCATTCGTTACATCAAAAATAAAGCTGTGTACTTTGTGTCCTTCCTTTTTATAATCCTTCACAGCTTTATCCATACGTTCGGGGGTGGTTCCATTGATGATCAGTTCAGCTCCTGATTCAGCAAGCCCTTTAGCCATCGCCATCCCCAGTCCGTGGGTTGCACCTGTCACGAACGCCCGTTTGCCCGATAAATCAAAAAGTGAATTCATAACAATCAGTGTTTAGTTGAATACGGTTACCGAAGGTCGGTCGGTTTTGATTGATACATATCCCCGTAATCGAGATTTTCGCCAGCCATTCCCCAAATAAATGTGTAATTGCTTGTACCAGAGCCACAATGGACAGACCACGGAGGGGAGAGCACGGCCTGTTGATTATGTAACCAAACATGACGGGTGTTTTCAGGTTCCCCCAGGAAATGGCAAACCGCCTGGTCTTCAGGCAGTTCGAAATAGAAATAGGCCTCCATTCGCCTGTTGTGAACATGTGGAGGCATCGTATTCCAAACGCTTCCTTCTTTCAGCTGCGTCATGCCCATCTGAAGCTGACAGGTTTTTACAATGCTGTGGACAATCAATTTTCGGATAACCCTGTGGTTTGCCGTCTGCAGTGAACCAAGCTCCACAATCTCAGCTTCTTCTTGTGTAATTTTTTGAATAGGGTATGAATGGTGGGCAGGAGCAGAATTCAGATAAAAAAGGGGTTGATGACCATCCGCTCTGTCAAATGTAACCTGGCCAGCTTCTTTGCCGACGTAAAGAGCTTCTTTGTATTCGAGAGTATACTTCTTGCCATCAACGGTTACGATACCTTTTTCACCAACATTTATAATACCAAGCTCACGCCTGTCGAGGAACTGTTCTGCTTTCAGAGGCTGTATGGTGTCAAGTTTCAGAGTTGATTTACCCGGTTTGGCGCCGCCGACGATAAACCTGTCGTAGTGCGTGTAAATAAGATTGACGGAATCATCGCTAAAAAGATTCTGAAGCAGAAAGTTGTCCCGTATTTTCCTGGAATCATACGAGTCGAAGTCATCCGGATTTGTAGCAAATTGCACTCTGTAGTTTGTAGACATCGGGTTGTATGATTAAGGTTTTGTGCGTAATCGATTGCGCATTATATAAATATTTTTGTTTATTGTCACACATATATTCTTTAAACATGGGGTAGATAATAAAGTGAAGAGCCTCAGAATAAATTGAACGATAATCACAAATCCCTATTCAAATGAAGATTGAGCATATTGCAGTAAACGTGGAGAAACCGGTTATGATGGCCAATTGGTATATTGAAAATTTGGGATTGAAGCCAGTCAAGCGAGATGTATCTGCTCCTTTTACATCATTTTTAGCGGACGATAGCGAACAGGTGATGTTGGAAATTTATAGAAA
>LKNA01000123.1 GCA_001564065.1 Chitinophagaceae bacterium T5-Br10_B2g13 | reverse complement strand
TTCGGGTGCAACCCATACCCCGGCCTAACCGACCTTACATTCTCCTCAGTAATTACATCACCTTTCTCAATATCCTTAACAGCAAACAGAGACCGCCGTCTTAGCTTATCCTTTTCACTCACTTCATAATTCACTTTACCGAGTGTTTTTTCTGCTTTTCTTACTTCACCCACCATATGCTTAAACTCGCTTGGTTCCATGGAGAAAGCAGAATCCGGCCCACCTAATGATCTATCCAGGATAAAATGCTTTTCTACTACTTCAGCGCCTAAGCTTACTGCTACCACCGGTACTGTATGTCCCATTGTGTGATCTGAAACTCCGACTTTCACTCCAAACCGTTCTTTCAGATCCGGTATAGTAACCAGGTTTGCGTCTTCTAAAGTAGCCGGGTAATCAGAAGTACACTTAAGGAGAGTAATATCCTCATTTCCAACTTTTCTGCAAGTATCCACAGCCAGCTGAATATCCTCAATTTCAGCAACACCGGTTGAGATAATCATTGGTTTTTCTTTCGATGCAGCGTATTCAATCAAAGGAATATCTGTAATCTCAAAAGAAGCGATTTTATACTTCGATACATTTAGGGTTTCAAGGAAATCAACACCCTCTTTATCAAAGGGAGAGCTAAAAAAGTCTAATCCTAAATCATCCGCTACCTTTTGTAGTTTAGGTTGCCATTCATAAGGCATTGATGCTTCTTTATATAAATCATAGGGTCGATACCCTTTCCATAAGCCCTCAGCTTTCTCCTTGTAATATTCATTGTTCACATCAATAGACAACGAGTCAGCTGTATACGTTTGTACTTTAACTGCATCAGCCCCTGCTCTAGCCATTGCTTCAATGGTTTTGACTGCTAAATCAAAATCATTATTATGGTTGGCTGATAGTTCGGCTATAATATAAATTCTATTATCATTCTTCATTATAAAGCCGTTAACTATTTCTAAGTTTATTTAAAGTCTCATTTATTAGCGTAGAAGATGTCCCCTCGGTATAAGGAAAGTAAATAATTCGCACACCTACTTCTTCAAACTGTTTTTGAAAATTGTTCCATTTTTTAGAATTGTACCAATCATCACCTACAAACAGTACATTAAAATTTAACTTCTTCCACATTTCAAACTTATCCATATTTTTCTGTGGTATAGCTGCATCTACATATTTAATACTCCTTACAATTTCCAACCTCTCTTTAAAAGGAATAACAGCTTTTTTATTTTTGTATGACACCAAATCATCCGTTGTAACTCCCACGATAAGTTTATCACAACATGCAGATGCATTTTTTAGCATTATTAAGTGACCAATATGAAATAAATCAAAGACACCAGTTGTGTATCCAATAGTCATTTTATTCATTTTTTTTACCATCTCCATTCTTTATTAAAGTATAGATTTTTAAACTTTTCAATATTAATAAACATCCATAATAATTGTCCAGCTCTATTATTATTTGAGTTCTCTAACTCAAGACAAAGTGATTGTACTGTCTCTGGTTTGAGCCAATTCACATCACTTAATACTTCTAAAGCTAACTCCTGTAAATCAGGGAACCATTTAGTAAGCGGGACTGGGAAACCCATTTTCTTTCTATGTATTATTTCATTCGGTAAATAAGATTCAGAAGCTTTTTTTAGAATATATTTTGGAATATCTAATTTTTCACTATAGTCGTTAGACAACAGTTTTTTTGCTTCATTAACAGATTTATTTGTCACCCATTTAAGTTTTAAATCATACGGAACATGTTTATACACAAACTCAATTAACTCATGGTCTAAAAAAGGAGGTCTTGCCTCAACACTCGTTTGCATAGTTGTCATATCAAGTCTATTTAATAAACCTTTAATATGAGTTTGTTGAAAAAACCTGAATATATTTTCTTCATTTGAATGATTATGAAACTCATTCTTTATTTTTTTATCAAAATTAATCCTTAAACTTTTATCCGAATCGAGATATTTATCCCTAATATTTCGCGGTGTATATTCATATTTAGACATGAAGTATTCGTAAAATGTAGTCTCATTAGAAAAATGGTTCTTATAATCAAAAGCAGAACGATATATTCTTCCGTACCCTCCAAATAATTCATCGGCACCTTCACCAGATATTACAACCGTAATGTCTTTACTAAGTTGTTTAGACATCATAGCTAATGGTATTTCATTAGGGACAGCTAAAGGCTCGTCCTTATAGGTTATTAATCTTGACCATTCATCAAAATAGTTGTCTTGATTAAGTAAAATCTCTCTGTGATTTGTTGAATATTTATTTGCAATTTTTCTTGCATGTTTAAATTCATTAAATCCCTTTTCTTTAAAACCTATCGTATATGTATCAATTTTCCGATTTGGCTCAGCCTTACATAAAATTGCGGTTGTTAAACTAGAATCAACACCACCACTGAGATATGCACCAACCCGAACGTCAGATATAAACCATCTATTAATTGCATTTTCAACCTCTGATTTTGTTTCTTCTACTATATCATTCTCATTGTAAATTTTATCGAAGTTTAGACTAGGTAGCTGCCAATATTTTTTCTCAAACGTAATATTACCATTAGAGTACTTAAGGTATGATGATGATTTAACTTTGTATATTTTTTTAAAAAATGTATAAGGTTCTCTTACCTGCCGATGACCTAAATAATCATCGATTGCCTGTTCATTAAATGATGGTGAGATTAAACCAGAATTTAAAATACCTTTCACTTCAGATGAAAATATTAATGTATTATCTACAATAGTATAGTACAGTGGTTTAATTCCAAATCTATCTCTCGCTAATATCGTAGATCCAGAATTTCTATCATAAATCGCAAATGCAAACATCCCATTTGCATTTTTTAATAACCACTCAATTCCCCTTGTTTCATATGCAGCTAAAATAACTTCAGTGTCTGATTTTGTTCTAAAATCATATTCATCACAGAGTTTCTTTTTTAAACTTCTAAAATTAATTATTTCACCATTATAAACAACAAGTGAGTTTTTATTATTACTCACCATCGGTTGGTTGGATCTCTGATCCAAATCTATAATGGATAAACGTCTATGCCCTAAAGCTTTGTTATTATCAATTATATTAAAACCATTAGCATCCGGCCCTCTGTGACTTAATGAATTATTCATTTTGTCAATTCGAGTCTGAATATTATTTATATCTATACTTGAAATTATTCCATTAATTCCACACAAAATTTCACACCTTTTTTTAATTAATTCAACGAATAATGATATTTAGAATATTAATTTGTTTTTCATTGGTGAATCATCTGTTTTTCCAAAAACTGACATATCAATTGCGGGATAGTCTGAAAAACCAATTCCCTTTTTAGGCACTTTCCAGTCACCGTATACTATGTCTAAATATTTTTCATGGTTATTTGGTGCTTTTAATTGATTTTTGTAGACATCAATTTTGTCAAAACCAGTAAAATGGATTTTTGGTATATACAAATAAGACAAAGCTCCCATAGGAATTGAATAACCATTCTTTTGAATTCTATTCCTAATAAATATGTCGAACCTATTAATAGGTGAATTTTCCAAAGGAAGACAATCTAAATTAACACCATATTTATTATCATCATTATCGTACAATAAACTACCCGTCCATTGAACTTTATTGCTGCTAGGAATTTGATTAGAAATATCCTCCATTATTTTCAAAACTTTAGGAAAGTTACTTTCGTTTACCGATAAATCAATATCATCATCCCAATCTAATATATCTCCATCTCTAACAAACCCCAGTAATGTTCCAAAATCGACGTAAAGATCCACATCATACTTTTCAAAAAGATCTGTCAACCAAAATATCATCTCTCTTCCGAAATTTTTTGTGTTTTCGTCAACAAATGGGGTTCCATTTTTTAGTTTATTTTTAGGTGGAACATGCAATTTATCCTTGTTTATACCCAAATCTATTAGTTGATCCATAATTTCCTTTACCCACATACTGGCTATTATGATCACATCAAAATCCTCGTTTAGGATTTTTGATGGACTAATAATTGGGACTCCTTTTATATCATTCCCATGCTTTTTTTTATCATTATCAGTAAATGCAATGAAATTGTATTCGTCATTACTGTTCTGAACAAATTTTTGGCCACCACCACCGGCACCAAAAATTATTGCTTTCGGTTTACCTACCATATCAGTTTATATTTTTAATTATTTTTTTTATATCCTTTAAACCTGTATAAAGATTGTATTCAGGTTTCCAGTTCAATAATTTATTTGCCTTTTCTATACCCATATAAATATTTCTATAAGTCTCATTTTTAGATGAGTCAATTTTAATCTCATGTGGATTATCAAACGTGTTATTAATTATTTTTGCGATTTCTAAAATTGAGTAAGACTGACCGCTGCCAATATTATATGATCCAGAAGGAGCATTTGATCTAAAGACTTTATCAAACGCGTTAACCACATCTTTTACATAAATATAATCAACTCTTTTCTCTCCATTACCCCACACTTTTAATGGTAATTTATTTCTGGCTAAATCAATAAACTTCATTAAAACCAATTCCTTTCTTTCACCATACCCAAACAATCTTGCTAAACGAAGATTGTAAATATTAATGTTTTTAAATGATGAAATGTAATTACCAAACTGTTCACAACATGCCTTACTAACACCATAAATGTTAGCTGGGACTGGAAAATCTGATTCTGTAAAAGGGAGCTCATTGTCCATTGAATAAACACTGATAGAAGAAGCATGTATAAATGTCGATACATGATTATCACATGCCGCAATAAGTAAGTTTTCAGTGCACCTTAAATTAGCTTCATAGAACTGACTTAATTTTAGTGGATCGGTGTCTTTTTGCATCAGTTCTGCTGCCAGATGAATTACAAAATCAACATCTTTTAGTCCAATCTTTAAACTTTCTTCAGAATAATTAGTAGCATATTTTTCAATACTTCCATCAAAAATTTTCTCTAATTTTTTTTTAGATCTTCCTAATGCAATTACTCGATGACCTGTACTTTTAAAATGTTCCACAGCATACTGTCCTATGAAACCGGTTGCTCCAGTAATCGCTATATTCATTTTATTCATCATATATATAATAACCAACAACTTCTAACTTTCCATTAATTGGGACTACCTTTTCATGATCTTGGTATCTGAATTGATTGAATACAACTTCACGATTTAATAAAAAGTTGTCTCGGATAAACTCAAGCCCTGTTTTCAAGTGATGAAATTTCAAGATACTTCTCTGGTTGTCATTAACAGTTGATTCTCGATGGTCAATATCTTCACCAATCAAACATTTTAAAATATATTCTCTCAGATCATACCCTTTGTGGTGTTTTATAAGCCTCCATATATGACAGCCATCTAATCTTGGAGCAACTTCAACAATTCTTGGCTCCCCTTTATATAACTTCATCTGAATGTACAAAACTGCATCAGTCAATTCTAAGACCGAAACAAGCTTTGAGATATCATTAACGGCCAGTTGATACTGTTTATCAGTAATTGAATTGGCCGGAATAGCATGCCCCTTGGGCAAACCAAAATATGTTGGACCAAAAGTTAATCTGTCAGTAAATTCATTTACAACGATTTTTCCGTTTTGGATAATAATATTTGAAGAGAACTCAACCCCGTCCAAATATTCTTCAACTATTGCCGTATTTGATGTTGAATTATCTAATGCCTTTGATATTTCTTTGAGCAGTTCTTTTTTATCATTTACCAAAGATACCCCCCGTTGTCCCTGAGAATCAGTTGGCTTAACTACACAAGGATATGTATCCCATTCCATAGCCTGATCACTATTCTTAACTTTTAAAAATTTGACTGTACTTATATTTTTTTCATTTAAGAATTTTCGAAACTGATCTTTTCTATGAAATAATTCGACAATCTCAGTATTAAGTAATGTTGGTAATCCTAACTCAGAAGAGATATTTGTGGCCGTCCGAATAGCTGAATCAGATGAGACTGAATAAACTATATCAGCATCAATGTCATTAGCCAGCTTTTTTACTGCTTCAATATCTATGGTATCAACCAAATGAAAATAATGTGCGCTTTCACATCCGGGCCCAACTTTTTTGTGGCCACAAGCATGCACTTCCCAACCAATTTCTTTTAAATAATTTATAAAATCAGTTTGAGTAGCGTTCGTACCCAGTATTAGTGCCTTTTTATACATATATGTTCAAATTATTCTAATAGTTTCCTACATTGACCTTATTAGCATAAATGGTTCTGCATAATCATAACCAACTATTAATCCGCATCTTTTTGCTATTGTCTTTAAAGCTTCAGGAGAGCGTGGATGTGGATACGATCTTTTTTCAAATTTATAACATTCCATACCATTAATTTTTGCATCAATATGTTCCTCATTCAATTGTATAAACACATTTGGTTGAAAAGAATTAGGATAACATGATGCCTGCCATTCGGTAGATGATGGAGTTTCAAATGTTAAAATTGTTTTTACAATTTCGTCTTTCATTGGCCTTACTGCCGGCATAACTGCATCAAATGTTAATCTATGATCTATATTAGTATCACCTCCGTGGTGAGTAAAAATGACACTTGGCCGAAAATCACGTTTTTCACCTTCAATGACTTTTACTATATCTAACAAATCCACAGAATCGAAACGATTATCCGGAAAATCATAACATTTATATGTATCGTAGCCCACTGTTTCCATGGCCTCCTTCATATTTCGGTTATGAATTTCTAATTCTTGCTCCCATTTCTTTACATCTCTTACATTTGATCTGGAGGTGATTCCCTCACCAAGAATTACTGCTCTAATGGTACAGTTATACTCTTTGGCTAATTTATTTATAGTTCCACCCTGCCCTAATAGTTCATCATCAGGATGAGCGACAACTACTAAAATCCGTTTATTTCTTAATAATTCTAACATCGGCTATAATTGTTTCATTTGATTTTAATGAAGCTCTTGAAAACTCAAATTTGAAATGTTCTGTTTCTATAAAGGCTTTAGGATACCCCTCTGCATCAAGCATTCTTATATAATCAAATACCTTCTCCAAATCAGTCAGTTTTTCTATATTACTTTGACTTGGGTTCCGTCTTTTAAAAAAAGTTGGTTTTCCACTTTGAGGAACAGGCTCAATATCTTTTTCTACAATTTCAGATATCATTTCTTTTACAATTGTATTTGCTCTTAAAAAGATTTCTTCTGCTGTGCCTAATAAAGACAAATCTTTTTTAAGATATATAGGTCCTGCATCAAGTTTTTCATCAGCTCTTAATGCGGTAATTTTTGTGTTCTTGATCCCTCTATCTATCAAATTTTGAATTGGACTACCCCCCCTACCAAACGGTAGATTTGTTTCGTGAAAAACAACACATTCAAACTTTGTATAAATCTCTTCTGGTATATAATGTGACCAATGGGGAATGAATATTTTCTCCGGCCCGATCTCTGTTAATTTTTCTAGTGTAAAATCTTCCTTTTTGTTAATCAATACCCAGTAGTCATTCTCATTATCAAAACTCTGGGCTAAATTTTGATTCCATTTTTTTTCCGATAAAATCAAATATGTTCCCATTGGCTCATCAGTTAATTAAATATCTTTTTAATTTCTTCGGCAGTTCTTTTTGCTCCATTCCCATCAACAGACTTTAAACAATTTGTTGAAAGTTCTCCAATCTCTATTTTATTAATAACTTTCCGTAAACTTTGTATATCAACATGTTCTATACTACCGGGACTCTCTGCACAATTAATATCTACCCATCCTTTTGCATTCATCAACTGGTTATCAGCAAATGGTATTAAAACCATCGGTAACCCTAAACAAGCTGCTTCATAACTAAGAGTACCAGGAGCAATAATACCCAAGTCGGCATTAGCCATGTATTCTTGCATTTGTTTAGTATTTATAATCAATTTTAGATTATCCTTTTGTGCCACTTCCTTTTTAATCTCATCTAACTGAATATTACTATTTGTTATAATGATTTGAACTTGGATCTCTCCAATAAATTGGTTGTCAAGATTTTTAACTACAGTCAACGTAGCGCCTTTGTCATCTCCTCCCCCAAAACAAATGAGCAAATTTTTGAGTGTTTCTCTAACCTTGATATCATTTCTTTTATTCCTAAATTTTTTATTTACAATGGCATATCTAGTGCCCAATAAAAACTTGGTTTTAGGATTAGCCTTTAGAGGGGCATATTTTTTAAAGCTTGCAGCCGGACTTGCATGAAGTACTAAATCAGCCAAAAATTCAATTTTAGCATGTGAGTCAAATTGCAGCCATTTGATTTCATTTGCTTTAAGCTTTTCTTGATATTTCTTATCAATGGAATAGTGATCTAAAATTAAAAAAGAATTTCTTGATTGACATAAACTAGAAATACAACGTATGTCACTTTCATGGCTAACATTTTCATGTAGGAAGATAGTTTTTTGTAAAACACCACTTAAAGAACTATTTGCTATAAAACCTTCAACTTTATTTCTGTCATCTGTTTTTATGATAAAGTTTATAGAATAAAATGACTCAAATTCTTCTGCTAAAGAAATACAACGAGATAAATGCCCTAAACCAAATTTGCGACCCGCATCACACCGTATCACCAAGTTTTTACTCATGAAAATCGTTGTTTTCACGTAGCTTAAACTTTAATTCTGCCATCCTCCAATCCTCTATAGTATCAATATCCTGGCATTCCAGTTCAGATATTTCAATAGCATATTTATCTGTTCCAACCAGCCCTTCAGTAAATTTCATCCAATAAAATTGTCCGGCATCATAATAAGCGGATTCAAGATCTTGAGATCGTACTCTGGCATTTTCCGGCCAAATCATTTCAACTTTTCCTTCATCAATAATCTTAAGTGCCCGTTGTATGGGGTATGAAAACCGTACTACAGGTTTGACAGAATCAGCATTATGCTTTTTTAAAAAAGTATATCCATCTTCCAGTACTGAAATATTCAGCAATGGGGAAGTTGGAAGAATACAGCATATATGTTCAAAATTTTTCCCATAGCTTATATAGCTTTCTTTAACCTCTTCAATAACATCTGAGAGTGTAGCGTGATCATCCGCATTTTCTTTCGATCTCATAAATGGAACCTTAGCTCCGTACTTTATCGCAACTTCAGCAATCTCATCATCATCTGTAGAGACCATCACTTCCTCAAATAGACCACTTTCCAAAGCCGTTTCAATCGAATAGGCAATAATCGGTTTCCCCAGGAAATTCCGAATATTCTTCCGGGGAATTCTCTTGCTTCCACCACGTGCCGGTATGATCGCTAAATTCTTCATTCGTAATATTCATTGATTTTGCGGATTACAAAATCCTGTTGCTCATCAGTCAACGTTGGAAACATCGGCAGGCTTATGCAATGCTGGTAATAGTTTTCAGCACTCGGCATATCTCCCTCTTTCCAACCAAACTGTCGGTAATATGGCATCATGTGGCAAGGGATGTAATGTATCTGAGCGTAAATGTTGTGCTCTCGCAGATAGTTATATAATCCCAAACGGTCTTCGACTTCAATTATGTACAAGTGATAGGCGTGGCCGTCTACTACTCCGGATTGTCCTTTTATAAAGCCTTTTCCTTCAAAAGCCTCATTGTAGTTTTTGGCAATTTCTCTTCTTCGCTGAACTCCTTTATTCGCTCTCTGAAGCTGGCTGGTTCCTAATGCACACTGGAAGTCGGTAATTCGGTAATTGTATCCGAGTTCCTGCATTTCCATATACCAGTTGGGGTAGTCGGT
>LKNA01000122.1 GCA_001564065.1 Chitinophagaceae bacterium T5-Br10_B2g13 | reverse complement strand
GCACACTTCTCAATTTTAAAGGGTACTGTAGTGGATAACTGCAGTGCCTGATTACTTAAACATTACTTGGAATGACTAATAGGGAAATTATTCGAATGCAAAAACTGATTGAGGCATATATACTTGGTAAGCTTGAACAGAGAACAATTGATCTTCTCTGGATTGAGTTTTTAAAAGCACCGGAGTGGTATGATTTGTTTGAGACGGAATTGCATTTAAGGTCGCTTGGCCGGGCTGCAGAAAAATAATTTTAAAAAAGTGTAAGGAATTCACTTTTTAGAGTTCATACATATAAGGACAAGTATTTATCCGGCTATTGTGAATAAGGGCATCAAGGGTTTTATTGACTATCAGGAGATGAAGAGAGGGAATGGCGGTGAAAGCTGTCGTTCCCTTTTTTTGTTTGGAAAGTATTTTCGGGCGGGGTGACACAACCTGTCACCCACATTTCTTATATACTCTTAAGTTCACAAGACAGATACAGTTATAGTCTTGAATACTATGCATCGATTTTTGCATATGGATTAAATTATTGGTATTTGAAAAGAAACGGCTATGCAGGAGTACAATCAAATATGAGACTACATTTATCACTAACACCGAACAAAAAACCAGTTCCTTTCAACTATCAGCACCAATTAACGGGTGCACTTCATAAATGGCTGGGAGAGAATGAGCTGCATGACAAAATCTCTTTGTATTCTTTTTCCTGGTTGAGGGGCAAAGCTGAAAGAGTGGATGGTGGGTTGAACTTTCCTAATGGAGCAAAGTGGTTTATTAGTTTCTGGGAATCGAAGTATGGCTCGGATTTGATACAGGGAATTGTTGATAAACCGGATGTACTCTATGGGATGAAGGTTGATGAGGTTAAGGTCGCGAAAACTCCATCATTCAATAATGAGCAGCGTTTCAAAGTGGCAAGTCCTGTTTTAGTCCGAAAAAATGTGGATCATGAATCACGTAAGCATCTGACTTTTAAAGATGATGATGTAGATGAATTTCTGTCAAGAGCACTCAATAGGAAATTATCAGAAGCAGGTCTTGAAAATAGTTTTGAACCACTGAAAGTGACATTTGATAAAACCTATCCAAGCCCAAAAACTAAATTGGTGAATTTAAAAGGCACTCAACTTCGTGCAAATTTTTGCCCGGTTATCATTAAAGGTAATCCAAAAGCTATAGAGTTTGCATGGAATGTAGGTGTTGGAGAATTAACAGGAAGTGGTTTTGGCGCATTAAGCTAATTAACCATTACTGACAGGTTTAACTATATCTAATTAATTATACCATGACGTTGTATACAGTGACATTCAAAGGCCCTTTTGGTTTCATTAAACCATGGACAGCCGTCAGGGACGAATTAACATTCAGTCAACAATTTCTTACCCCTTCTATTATTGAGGGAATGCGACAAAAACTTCAAGTCAAAAACATTGTTCGGCATAAGTTAAGTTTCTCAAAGTTTGATAAACAACAAGAGCAAACCCGCCCCAAGCTGATTAAAAAACCGGGTCACAACTTCAGTATTCTTAAACGGGGTATAATGATAGATCCGGTTTTGATACTGGCTTTTTCTACCAAAGAAGATGCTGAAAAAGCGTTTGATCAACATATTTGTCTTTGCAGAAATGAAGATATCCTCCTGCCGGATGAGAATAGCGGAATTGAGGAAATGCCAGAAGATGAGTTTAATCAATTGGAAGGTTTTGAACTCATTTTTACCGATGCAGATGAAGGGTTTATGGTTGGATATAATCGATTTCATGATTTTGAACCGATGTACGGCAGGCTGGAAATTACTGATGGTGCAATTAGGGAAAAGCCACTATGAGGAAATGGTCATTAGATACATATCAGGAGCTTGAGCTGCTTGCCAAAAGTGCATTGTATGATTCCGTTACATTGAAACAACACCTGCTGGATGTTGCCAATACAATTGTGCCATTGTCAAAATATTTCGGTAAAGATTCGGAACTTTGTAGAAAAGGAGCTCTTCTACATGACATTGGAAAAGCCCATCCGGTTTACCAGTCTTTCGTTCATAATTTTAAAGAGGGCGATCCAAGAAATCAGGAATTGCCTCACCGGCATGAACTTTCTTCACTGGCTTTTCTTCCTCTTTTTCCAAAAGATGAATGGATGCCGTTAACTGAAATGATTGTGGCCCATCACAAATCTATTGAAGGAGATTTAAGTCGCAGAGGTATTGTAGATATTTTAAACCGTGAAGGTCCTCTTGGCCTTTTTGAGTCACATCTTCAAGACTGGGAAAAATGGTCTCCAAGGGCATTAGATCTGTTAAAAGAGTTGGGATTTGAAACACGTCCAATTGAGTGGCAGGAAGCTGAAGATGCTCTAACGTGGGTTTACGAATACTGTGAAGAACTTGATGATGGATGGTCGGAGTGGAAAGGTCTGTTGATGGCATCCGATCACATGGCGTCGGCATTGGGGGAAGAAATTCAAAGCTATCTGGATCGATTTTTTGTGACGCCGAAATACAGCAATATGTATCCGCCAAGCAAACTATTTCCACTGTCGCAGAAGTCAACTGATGATGATAGGCCTCATACATTAGTGGTTGCTCCAACCGGAGCGGGAAAAACTGAGTTTTTATTGAACCGCTGCCGGGGAAGAACGTTCTATATGCTTCCTTTTCAGGCTTCAATTAATGCCATGTATAAACGCATCAAAGATATTGTACCGGATGAAACAGATGTCCGGTTTCTACACTCTGCCTCAAATTTGGTGAATGAAGAGGATAACGATGAAGTCCAGCTCCAGCCGTTTGTGGGATCCAGTGTTAAAGTATTAACCCCACACCAGGTAAGCAGTATAATTTTTGGCACAAAAGGGTTTGAAGCGACCTTACTTGATTTACAGGGTTGTGATGTTATTCTTGATGAAATTCACACCTATCAGAAAGAATCGCAGGCCATGGTAGTGGAGCTGGTGAAAGTTCTGATTTATCAGAACTGCAGGGTTCACATTGGAACAGCCACGATGCCAACGGCTCTCTACGAAGAATTACTTCAAATTTTAGGTGGAACTGAAACCTCATATCAGGTTAAGCTAACAGATGATGAACTGGACACTTACGACCGACATTTCATCCATAAGCATGATGATCTGAATTCCTTATTACCTACCATTGAAGAAACATTGGAAAATGGAGAAAAGCTGCTTGTAGTATGCAATATTGTTTCCGATGCTCAAGAAACATTCCGGCTTCTTAAAAACCGGTTACCAGAAATCCCCTCCATGTTAATACACAGCCGTTTCAGAAGAAAAGATCGGCGAGAGCGGGAAGAATTGTTGAAGAGTGAGTTTGATGGCAAAGCCGGACCCTGTTTTGTTGTCTCCACACAGGTTGTAGAAGTAAGTCTGGATATCAGTTTTGATCGAATGATAACACAAGCCGCACCTCTTGACTCACTCATTCAGCGATTTGGAAGAGTGAACCGAACACGAGTTGAACCTGAACAAAGAACAATTCGACCAATTCACATACTGCAACCGAAAGAACATACTCTTCCCTACAAAAAAGAGATCGTCACCAATAGTTTTGATCTGTTACCTAATGGAGAAATTTTAAAGGCCAGAGAAATACAAGACTTGATTGACCAGGTATATCCTGATGTGGATATACAGGAAATTGGAGGTTATGTGAAGTGGAAAGGAGAACAATTCCGAATGAAAAAACTGCGCCATATAACAGAACCCATCTTGATGAAGTACCTCGAAATCGATTCAGCATCTGCAATTCTTGAAGAAGACTTAGAACATTACGTGCAAGCAAACTGGAAAGAACGGCAATGGCTTGAAATTCCGGTAAATGAAAAAAGTATGTATCGGGTCAGGGACAAAGTTGTAAAATTGGAGAATGTTGGCAGTGAGCCATATATCATGACCGAGCAGTATGATTACGACAATGTTGGGCTGGAGTTGAAAGAACCATCAAATTTTATTTGAGAGGAAATTATGTATACCCAGGAAATCGGGCGAAAGTTTTTGAGTCTTTATAATGAGAAAACAGGGGGAAAAATATCTGCTCTTGAGTTTTTTGAGGAAGAGTTTTTTCCGGTCTTATATGATTCTGAAGACCATCTGCAGCTTATGCAGGTAACAAATTCATCGTTCTTTCAAAAGATTTCAAAAAAAGATCAGACAGATGAAATTCGAGATTCAGTCATAAAAAAAGATCGTTTTCTGAATGATGTAAAAGAAGTCAGTATCGGTGAAAAAAAGATCAGTGGTGCTGTAGCTGTAGGTTTTATGGCAGGTGATATTGATAAAGGAACCTCTGGTCAAATCAGTTCAATTGATTTTGATCTATCTGAAGAAAACATACTTTACTCCTGGTTTGGAGGTGCTTTAGGAGTGGGTTTTGGTGGTGGCTACGACTTCCTTTTTGAGAATGAAGAACTACTATGGTTTATATTTGAGGGCTGGAAGTTTTATCGGAAGTTTCTCAATGAGACATCAAAAGCAAAAGGTAGGCAAATTGAAACGTGGAACGGTCTTTGGGTTTGTCACGGACTTCAATACAAAAATGACTTGAGCAAAGCTTACGATCAAGTACTGGATCACATCAACTCAGATCATGGAATACAAGGGGGCTTAATCAAACTAAATCGTCCGGAATGGTCTGAACAGATTTTTTCATTATCCCGCTATTTGTCAAGTATAGAAAACAATGAGCTGATCTACGGTTATAGCTACGGGCAGATGAATAAAACTCTGGGATTCCTTCATCTGAATCTCGATAAAGTAAAACGAATGCCGGAATTATTTGATCAGCTCTTAGATAGTGACCCCGAATTAAAACGCAGCCAGGTCAAAAAACTTGAAGAAGTTTACAGAACTCATTTTTCAATAGAAAAAGCAGCCACCATAGGAGGCATTGGTGTTAAATCTCTGAAACCTAAAGATCTCTATAAATATACTGCCGGTGATGTCCGGAATAACGCCAAAAAAGTTCCAAAGCTGGACAAAGAAGAAAAACGATTAACATTTATCACATATCTAACATGGATACAAGCTATGCTAAATAATGAAGACACCTTAAAACTATCCGAAGAAGTAGCAGAAGCCCTGATCCAATTCCAGGGCAAAGAAAATCGGCTTCGAACCCGAATCAAACAGGTTGAGGAGCTTTGGGAATCAAGAAACCGTCAACAATTAATTGACGGTTTAAGCGCAATATTGGAGGAAGATTCATCTTCTGCTGAAACCATTAACAAAACAGTTGAACAGCTTATGACCTCAATCCCACAGGATATGTTCAGGCTGTTTCTGACATTGGTCAAATTCAAATATCATTATTATCAATCAAATTAAAATATCAACTAACAGGAGTTAACTATGAAATCACCCTATCTATATTTAAGAGGATTAAAGCACGTAGAGCACACCGTATTTTGTGTGGAAGATGGGCAAAAAACCTATTACGAACCACAATTCAGGAGAAGTCAGCCTTTTTCAAGTGGCCAACAGGTAAAGCGCTCAATTTTAGAACGAGTTGTAAATGAATTGCATCAGGATCTT
Organism: Chitinophagaceae bacterium T5-Br10_B2g13; assembly: GCA_001564065.1. Classification (GTDB taxonomy): domain Bacteria; phylum Bacteroidota; class Rhodothermia; order Balneolales; family Balneolaceae; genus Rhodohalobacter. Next base: position 4,231 of record LKNA01000122.1, on the reverse strand, counting down.
GCACCTGTAGACTTTTTATGGAAAGTTGATAAAAAAGGTGGTGCACCAAAAGAAGATATCGCAGTCCAGCCATGTGATCCAACGTATCCTGATCAATTACTTGGAGGTTATATGAAAGCTTCCTCGAAATCTTCAAAAAGCAAGGACGAAGAGAGCTTTGTGGTTAAACGACGGAGCCCGTTATCTATTTCTGCAATGCGACCCCTTCATCCTCTTTTGGCAGGCACAGATGGGGAAAAAGGAACTTTTGACAGAACGAACAACCCAAACAGCAAAGTTACTCTATTGGATCAGGATGGAAATCCAATGTCTCCTGAAGAGATGCAGGAATACCTTGAAAATCTGGATAAACAACTGCCAAAACGAAAGTTTTTGGACAAACAAACCCGTGCTTATGGATTGTTTGTATATGATGTTGCAATCGACTTAAGACGACTGTTTTCTGTTTCTACAATTCCACTCCAAAAAGGTGAGCCTGAAGTTTACGATAGTATAAAAGAAAAATTGCAGGAAGCAGGCTGGATTGAAAGCGAAAACTTTTTCGGCCCCTGCCTTGTATGTCCCAAAGATCAACGGGATAAAATTATCCCTGCCATTGCAGAAGGATTATTGGATTGGCAAATCACCAGTAACCAGTCCAGGACCTTCAGTTTGATGGAACCACTTGCATTTGCAATGGCCGATAAGGCGTATGCAGTTGCCGGAGCTATTCGGGCAGAACTTAGAGAAGATGTGGAAAACGATCAGGCTGTGCCACGCATAGATAAAGAAGCCGGTGCGGATGTATTTGTCACACTCCCTGCAAGCGGATATATCAAAGGTGAATATGGATCTGCAGATTCTACCGAAAAAGCGAAGGAGTGGCTCATTACTCGTATGCAAAATTTTGATTACGAAAACCAAAACTCCGTACCTGCAAGTTAACTCAATAAAATACCTGTCAGGTCTTAGCGCATAAATGAAAATAACCGGAACACATATCGCCTACTATTTTATTTGTAAGCGAAAGCTTTGGTTTTTTTGTAAAGGAATTCGCTGCGAGCATGAAAGTGACGCAGTTCGAATGGGCCGGCATATCCATGAAACCAGTTACAAACGCAAAAAGAAAGAAATCCGTGTAGATGGGGTGATTGTTGTAGATTGGATTGATCATGATGAGAAAATCATCCACGAAGTAAAAAAATCCGACAAAATGGAAGAGTCGCACACATGGCAGTTGAAATATTACATGTGGTATTTGGAGCAGAAGGGTTTGGATGTTGCCAAAGGGGGAGACCTGACAGGTCCGGCATCGGAGGGCTACACGGGTGAACTCAACTATCCAAAATTCAACAAAAAGAAATCGGTTGTTTTGACCATGGATGACCGAATCAAAGTGGAAACCGAAATTCTGCCGGATATTGAACGAATTTCAGACCTCGATAAGCCACCATCAACGGTTGAATGGAAGGTGTGCAAAACCTGCTCTTACAATGAGCTGTGTTATGGTTAACTGTACTTACTGAATAAATACCTGACTGATTTTGGATACCTGTCGGGTTTGTCCTAAGCCGACACCAATGAAACGATCCTATTACATATTTACCCCCGGTAAGCTGATGCGAAAACAGAACACGCTGTTTTTTTCGCCTTACAGTGATAAAGATAACACATCCGGGATCGGTAAACCCACATCCACTGATTCAGAAACCCTGGAAGTGCTTGCCGAGACCGGGGAATTTGATGCTGAACTGGATTCAACTTCCAAACGAGTTATCCCCATTGACGATGTGGACTCGCTGATGATTTTTTCAGAGATTAACTTTAACGCAAGATTTCTCGACTTTTTGACTCGCCACAAAATTCCCGCACACCTGTTCAATTATTACGGACATTACAACGGCACTTACTATCCGCGTGATTACCTGCTTAGCGGTTATTTATTGGTAGAACAAGTTACCTGTTATAAACACCCCTCAAAAAGAATAGTTATTGGCAGAAGGCTGGTCCGTGGAGCCTCGGCCAATATGCTGCGCAACCTCAAATACTATCATGACCGTGCTGCAGACCTTTCTGTTTATATACAAAAAATTGAATCTTTGCAGGAATCCATCTCGGATTCATCTGATATCGGTGAGCTGATGGGCATTGAGGGTAACATTCGAAAAGTTTATTATGCTGCTTTTCCCGAAATTCTTGGAGAAAAATATGATTTTGAACAGCGCGTGCGAAATCCCCCCGATAACGCAGTTAATGCCTTGATCTCGTTTGGAAACGCACTGGTCTACACCGCATGCCTCACTGAAATTTACAGGACACAACTTTCTCCGTTGATCTCCTTTTTACATGAACCCGGCAACCGCCGGTTTTCACTTGCTCTCGACTTGGCCGAAATTTTTAAACCCATTTTAGCCGATCGTGTTATTTTCAGTTGCCTGAACCAGCAGCGGATTCAGCCAAAAGATTTTAACAAAGAGCTAAATTTCTGCCATTTGTCCGAAAAAGGACGCAAAACATTCGTAAAAGCCTTCGAGGATAAACTCAATACCACCATAGAACACAGAAAATTAAAACGGAAAGTTTCATACCGTCGATTAATACGGCTTGAATGCTATAAACTGGTGAAACATATAACAGGTGCTGAGGAATATGAGCCATTTAAGGCTTGGTGGTAGAACCATTGACCTGACAGTTTTCTGAAACTTGTCAGGGCGTAAACTGAAATAATCATGTACTACATCATTGTCTATGACGTCAACGTAAAACGTGTTACTAAAATGCTAAAGCTGATGCGGGAATATGTAAACCATGTTCAAAACTCGGTTTTTGAAGGAGAGCTGACCGATGCCCAGCTTGAAGAACTGAAGTACCGTGCAAAAGAACTAATGAATCCAGAGGAAGATTCAGTAATCATTTATAAAGTGGGGAGTAAGCGCTGGAGCAGCCGCGAAGTGTTGGGCATCGAAAAACAGAGCCCGGATAATTTCCTGTAATTTATCGTCTACCCCGTTATTTTAAACACTGAATCGGCTTTATAAGATTCTATCATCATAGGCTGCCACCTCAAAATCACCTTCTCTATCATTTAAACGTCATTTTTCTGTGATCGTCATACCCCACGCAATTTTGCAAAAACAAAGGTTGACGATATTCAGCTTTAATTTCATCCATAAAATCGCTCTTTACGCGCTAATTTCGTAGATTTTGTCACGTGCTTTAATCGAACCTTAGAGGAATTGAAATAAAGGAAATTGACGAGTTGAAAGGCGAAATTGAGAAGCTTTAATCGAACCTTAGAGGAATTGAAATTCCTATTTCGTAATGATTGTACTCGAAGGCTCCTTTGCTTTAATCGAACCTTAGAGGAATTGAAATCATCCTGAGTGCTTTCTGTTCTTACTTAGCAAAGGGCTTTAATCGAACCTTAGAGGAATTGAAATTCAGTCATTTTATATGATCTCGGCAAAGAGACTGAGCTTTAATCGAACCTTAGAGGAATTGAAATCCGGGATAGTTGAGTCGTTCCCAACCTAAAGGAAACGCTTTAATCGAACCTTAGAGGAATTGAAATCCACGAGGTGAGAACGTATTTAAAAATTCATCATAGCTTTAATCGAACCTTAGAGGAATTGAAATCCGGAAAGCGGTTGGGGTTATTTTTTACGAGACAAGCTTTAATCGAACCTTAGAGGAATTGAAATTGTTTTATCTTCTAGCATTATTGTTCTTGGCTTTTTGGCTTTAATCGAACCTTAGAGGAATTGAAATGGCTTATAAGAAATACAGGTATTGAGTCCGACCCGGCTTTAATCGAACCTTAGAGGAATTGAAATCAATTAACCAATCAGGAATTCGGCATGTTCGTCGGAGCTTTAATCGAACCTTAGAGGAATTGAAATCAATACGAGCAGCCGAGACCGGGAAAAAGGAATCAGCTTTAATCGAACCTTAGAGGAATTGAAATTAACCATAGGCCGCAAAGTTCAACATTAACACCCTGCTTTAATCGAACCTTAGAGGAATTGAAAATATATCAAATGTGACTTCACAAATTAAAATGTTAGGGCTGCATAGGAAGTGTAATCGTCCACGAAAAAACAGGTGATTTTTAAACTTTAATACAACTAAACCTAAAAAAAGGAGGCTATCAACCCCCTCTTTTTATTATGCGCTCTGACCGTTAACAGCCTCGGCGTATTGCTCGGGCTCTTTGTAGCCTTCTCTCTCTTTAACGCGGATATAATTTCCACTC
>LKNA01000121.1 GCA_001564065.1 Chitinophagaceae bacterium T5-Br10_B2g13 | reverse complement strand
AGTCAGCCTTTTCTTTTAGTCTGCTTTCCTCAATTCGCTCAAGCTTAGGCATAGGCTTTTTCTGACCTGAACTGCCTTTTAAAAATTGATCAATGGAAAGCCGCTCTTCAGTAATTACAGATTCCTTTGGAAATGATTCGCCATAGATTTTTTCGGCATAGTCAGTTAACAGGTCAGTGGATTCCTCTCCCTCTCCAATTGTAGCTGAGGTTCCTATCGGGCATAATTCGCCACGTTTAAGATGAAGCTTTAGTTTAAGCCTTCGAATCAAATTGGCTACATCCGTCCCCTGGGCTCCATCATAGGTATGGAGTTCATCCAAAACCAAAAATTTTAAGAGACTGGGATCAGCAAAATTATGGGTCCATAGTTTATCGTACCGATTCCTCATCAAACCATAATCAAGCATCTTGAAGTTGGTAAGTAAGATGTCCGGTTTCGTATCAATAATACGGTCTCTGTTCTCAATGATATGATCGGGCCCCATATCAGAGTGATACTTTTTATCTCCGCTTCCGGTACCAATGAACAAGCCGGCAGTAATATTTCCCTTTAATCTCTCGTCGTTCCAAATGGTCTCTGCCAGACGTTGGGCCTGGTCAGTAGCTAACGCATTCATCGGATAGAGAATGATAGCCTTAATACCCTTTTTGTCTCTGTTCTTATAGCAGTAATCCAAGATTGGAAATAAGAATGATTCCGTTTTACCTGATCCTGTACCAGTGGTTAACAATGTAGGCTCCGGTTGACCATTCAAAGAGGATAAGCGCTTAAATGCCTTTGACTGATGCAGAAAAGGGGTGAAATCAGGATGGATTTCAAGGGGTATCTCTTCATTTGGATCAGCTTTTTTAAAGGGCAGGTCTATGGACACGTACGGTCCTTTAAACATTCCATCTTTAGGGTGATTAATGAATGAGTGGAATGCGTCATGTACCTTTTGTTCTCTAAAGGTAAAAGTAGCCTTTAAGTACTCCGAGATCGCGGCTCTTAATTCTTGCGCTTGTTGTAATGGAAGCATCTATTCAGTTCCTATTTGTCTGTAAATACCAATTTTTGATCATTATGAAAAATCCCCTTTGTGAATAAATTATTACTCGGAAACTATCTGTTGCGAAGAAAAAGATTGTAGCGATTATTGGTTGAAATTTTTTGAACCTAATTTTCTATCCAATAGAAAGTAATCTTTTCCACCAGGCTTTTTTGGGAGAAGAACTTTTCTTGTCTTGTGTTGCTTCCTCTTCCATTCTTTTGTTATAAGCTTCTCTGTTGTCAACCTCATACTCGTTAACCAGTTTGCCGTTTATGAATACCAGAAAGATGTCCTTCTCATAAATTGATGCATAACCCATATGGACGTACTCCAGTAGCTCTCCGGTTGGAATCTGGATCTCCCCCGAATACCAGTCTGCAAAGACCTTATCTTGGCCGGGGAATAGGTCATTCATTTCAAGGGTATCATCTGCATTGAACCCGAATTTAAGCTCAATCAAATACAGTTTATCGTCTTTAATTTCCCAGTTTCCAATGTATCCGCGCCAACAAGCGGAACAATTTGATCTAAACTGTAAGTCTTTTCTCATATTTAAATATGGTCGCAGGGGTTCTTCTGCCATTCCCATTTTCTCACCCTTATAAAAAAGTGCTTCCCGAAATTGTGCTGTCATAATTGTATTACTTCAAATCTTGAAAAATAAGGTCAATCATCCGATGAACCACTTGATTGGACTACGACCATCTATTGAATGCACTTGTAACATCACTAGCTCCATTTACAAATTGCATTACTTCAGGGGCCACACCTACTACCATTGAAATGTGAGTAAATGTAATGATTAATGTCCCTCTCTTGGCACGACTGGTCGCAACATTAAAAAGGTTAAGATTAAGCTCAAAATCTGAGTTACTCAACGGCATAAATAATAGCGTATAATCCGCGGTCATACCCTGTGCCTTATGTACTGTACTTATGGTTAGCCTGGAATAATCAGGTTTGTATATCGACATTGCAGAGGTCATACGCTTTTCCATGTTTACGGTTGACGAAATCATAGCAACGGAGTACCCATCTCCATATTCGAGAATTCCATTCGCGACCCTAGCCATCTTGGAAACCACCTCTTTCTCTGAAAGCGAATTCTGTCCAATTTTAGACAGCTTTGCCATAGAAACCCCACCATTAGCATGGAATAAAGCTTCTATATCGGGAGAATGTTGAATTTTATCGTTAAGTGGTGAAATACTTGAGAGCTGATTATCGTAGAATATCCCAGTAAGATCACTGGATTCATTTGTTAATCGTCTGGTTTTTATAAACCGATACGTATGCTCTTCGTTGTTAAGAACGAATGTTTGTAACCCATTAATAACTCCCTTAATGTTAGGATTAATCCGAAATAGCTTCTTTTCATTGGCAATATAGACAGGTGGAAGCTGTTTATGATCCCCAATTATAAGTACGCGCTCTGCAATCTCTGCAAACATTGCTATAGTTGCCAAAAAAGCCTGTGAGGCCTCTTCAATAATTAGTAAATCATACCGTTTTGGTGATGAAGCAAGCTCTTTAAAATGTTCTGAAAGTTTATAGTAGGTAGTGAGTAGTAATTTACCCTGTATTGTCGTAAAACTTTCAGCATGTTGAAGGTTAGGATATCGCATAAGTTCAGCTCTGGAAACACTTGTCTTATACACTTTTCCATCTTCCAGAGAAGCTTCAAGTGTGGGCTGGCTACTTAATTCTGTGAGAGCTTTATTTGTAAGTGCACAAACAGCTACGGATTTATTTTCATCTAAATATCTTTGAGCAACTTTGGCGGCGTAATAGGATTTACCACTTCCTGGAGGTCCTTGTATACTCGATATATGCGTATTACCTGAGAAACCTAATATTTTCTCTGTCACATCATATTCATTATCTAAAGTATGAGGCTTCCATGAATCTTCATTTAATGATACGTCAAGATTAAGAATGTCGTTATCAGAATTCTCTTCAACAAAAGATTTCAGGTTCATTAAGTATTTTAAAGGAGGTTCAACTCTAGCAATGACAACCATAGCCTGTATATCATTGTCTACAAATTGCTTTTTCAGATAATCATATACTCTGTAATCATGTATAAACAATTCTAAAAATGCACTCCCATCCTGATTTCGTAAATAGTTACTAACTACCACTTCACTTCCTTTTTTATTCCAATAACCCTTGGGAGATTGTGTAAATTCTTTATAGGTAAACCTCCAGTTTTCAGGATCACCTTCAGCAGCTGGGCCAACTACTGCTAAAAAATAAGGGGTATTGAATCTAGGAACTTCATCCTCTTTAAATCGTATTTTGAGTGTACCTGTATTGTCATTCGCTCCATCTACGCTTCCAATAAACAGCTCTTTTTCACTTATCAGAAGTTTCATCTCTTTATTCAGATATCTATCCCACTCTGAAAAAATAGCTCTCAGCTCGGTATCGTAAAACTTCGCGTGATCATATGAGTTAATTTTCATATTGGAAATATTTGTTAATTAACCGTTCTCGCAGGGGCTTGATTTTCGTCAGAGTTATCCGGTTTTATGAAAATGGGATCAAATGGTGTTTCTTTTTTTACTTTGAAAATGATCCAGATTTTTCCTGGATCAAAACCTCCACTTAGTATCTCTTCAATATTGGATATGTTAGATTTTGATTCAATTCGTAAAATCTGAAAATCTACATCATCACTTGATTCTTCCAGAACATGTTCTTTGTCATAGAGTAAAAGATACTCACCACCCCCAAGGTCAACGTAGAGCTCAACATTTGAGTCATTGAGCTGATCCCAGGCTTTTTTTGTGAGATAAAGTAGTCCTCCAATGGCAGAGCGACATTTAACTTCCAATCTATCTCCTGTTTTATAAACTGGATTAATATTAGAATACTCATGAGTGTTTTTAAGATTTTCATAAGCCTCTTCAACATCATAATCGAGTGATTCAAGTACTTCCAAGCCAGATACTAAAGCAGCAAGATTGTAGTTCTTTTTATGGTCTTCTGGTAAATCTTCATCGAACAATCGGTTTAATACCTTTATTTGGCTCGCGGTATACTTTATCTCTCCATCGTTCTTTTCTGATTTCTTCTTCCAGTCTCCCTTTTGTGTATTCAATGCATGAAATAAGTTTTCTAAACCCCTTTCAAAAAGATCGCTCCTTAAAACATCTGGGATGCTGTTTTTGATACTTTCAGAAACAACAACTTTAGAGTCAGAGATAAAAAAGCGGCTTTCCTGCCTAATTTGTTTTAAAACACTTTCATCAAATCTTAAATTAAAGGGGAGCTTATCTTCTGGATAAACCAAGATTTTAAGCTCTTCTTTTCTAGACCATTCTTCATAATATTTTTCCTGGAACTCTTTCGACTTTTCTGTTACTTCTTCCTCATTTAACTCAATCGTGGGTTCTATTTCCTTTGCTTTTAGTTCTTCAAGATATTTATCAGGCATATAATCCGGTATGACAAACCGATCACTCTCTCTAAGAAATGAATATATGATATCTGTATAGTCTGTCCAGCTCGGAAGTTTCTTATAAAATTGAGTATCCTCTTCAAAGTCAATAAAGGCTAGGTGTGAATTCCCATTCATTTCAAATATTGGAATGGGTAATTCTTTTACTTCACAATTCAAATTGTGAGCTTTTTTATAAAGGGGTTGAAGAAAATCATCACTCAACTTTAAATCATCACTCTTTTGCTTCTCTTGCAACCAAACCAAGGTATTTATTAGTAATTGTACATTTTCCAGTTCCACTTTAGCTGCATCAAAACGATCGCTATCATTTTCCAGGATCGACTTTCTAAGTCGAACAACTGCCGAGTCATCATGGTTGAATCCAATTTCTTTAGTGAACTCGATTCTTTTCTCCTCAGGATCATTATCCATCCACTCTTTAAACCATTGGGGTGGCAGTTCTGACTCAACTGCGTATTCATAGTTAAGTATCGCTAGTTCAGGTACGAGATCTGGAAACTTGAATTTATTTAACCCTTGTCTAAATCCATCTTCTCTAAGTAATAAATCTAAAAATGAGACCGCAGACTCAATATATTTGTCCTTATTAGTATCAAAATACGCTGTAAAAGTTTTCTCCGCATAAAATGGATCAGAGACATTCTGATCATGAGCATACATCAGAATGAAAAAAGTCTGTTCAGGGCTCAGTATTTCACTTTCAACTTCTGATAACTTGCTGCGAATATTGCGGGGTGATAATTGTTTCGGAGTGAATATGATTTTTAGAATCTCATTTGTAGAATCTGGGAAAATTTCGCGAATCTTTGAGTATGAATAGGTTTTATCGCGATAATCCGTAAGAACCTCAGAAAGCTTAAGCTCCGGTCGATATTGCATTTCTTTGAAATAGATATCATCTGAAATTGCTGTATCAGATAATTGATGATCGTCTACAAAGATCTTTGAGCGGATTGAATTAGCATCAATTACATTCCTGGAAATCAAGTCTGAAGCTAATTCTACAACTTTCGCAATGACTGACTCCGAATGATATCTTTGAGTTGTACTAATATCTATTCGATCAATGCTGTTCAAGTATTTCTGGAATAGATTATCGCCTATATGAGTTTCAAAGAACTTAACCAGTTCTAAATCCGACAGACCATGTTCAATTAGGCTTAAAAAAAGATTCTCATCAGTAAGTAAGCCAGCCTTCTCAAGGTCATTAGTAAAGAGCTCTTCAGGCAGAATTCTAAAAATCTGTTCCTTGTCTCTTTCTTTGATATAATTGACAAGATCATCCGTACTTGTATAGTACTGTTGATTCCTTTCAGCCTTTTTAAGCAAATAGCTACTTCCATTTTCCTGAATCACAAACTTTGTGAAGAAAACTTTTTCCTTTGCGTCTGATAACCAGCTTAGAAAGGAGGTGACATGCTCTTTCCCTATATGTGTTTCCGAGTGAATTGACTCCGTAAATTCTACTGACTTAGTTCCGAGAGATAATGCGCTTATGAGACTCTGAGAGCTGAAGACAGGAATTTTTAAATCTGAAATTGATTCAACAATAGTCACCACCGCTTGGTATGAGTCTTCATCTAACTTTTTAAGACTATCAGGCAGGAATATTACTTCAGATTGCAGAAACTTCTTTTTGGTTGGTACATAAATCCAGGGTATTTCTGTTTTTCCAACTAACGCCTTATCAGTCTCATGTAATTCCTTTGCAAGCTCCGTTAGGAAACTATAAAAATCTATCAATTCAGTTTCTTCTAAATATGCAATTACCTGCTTGTAAAGCTCTGAAGCACAGAACAGATCCTGTAAGAGATCTTTCCTTTGCAGTAGATATGGATCGTATTTACTGTCTAATTCGATCTCTTCCTGGTTATCTATCTTCATATGTGATAACCAGGAAGGCATATCTGATACTGAGTTCGTAATAAGCTTTGAAAGAGGCTTTAATAATCCACATCCTGACTGATCTTTAAATAGGTGGAGTCTATCTGCATATTTCTCTTTGCCGACCCCTTCTAATCCACTTATGAAATTTATGAGCTGGGCTTTTTCAGCTGGCTTTAACTCATGTAAGTCCCTACTACTATGTAGACGATCAAAAACTTCCACTCCGCTCAGAATAAAGCCTTCGAAGTTTTTCCAGAGACTCGTGTACTCTTCAATATTAATATCAGTTAGTTGAATCCCAATTCTATTAAATAGATTTGCATGAAGATCAATTCTATTTGTCCTAAGCAAGAATTTTGACTCTGATTTTAGCTCGTTAAAACTTAAAATATTATCACCTGCTTTTAAGATTGGCAGGTTCATTAGTAGTGAATTATCAACCGTATTTTTATCTACAAAGTCATCAAACCATTTTACAAATGACTTGTAATTATTTTCATCTAAGGATTGAAGTATATTTCCTAGCTCGCTCCTATTTTCTGTGTTCCGGAGAGCACTTATTAAATCTCCGCCTTCAAAATGCTCAATATCCAGATATTTATATCTTAGTTTTGAATCATCAACTAAGAAAAAAGGAAGTTCTTTTGAAGTATCTGCGATTTCATAGAAAAACTTCCCACCGTAATTTTTTAAAGCGTTGGTTATGCCAGTGCGATCAACAATAATTTCATCTCTTTTTAATATTTTTTTAGAGTAAGAGACTATAAATGGAACTTCATTTAATGCCTCCCTCATGCCATTATTAAAAGCTTTATTAATGCCCCCTTGCTCTTCATTAAGTTCGTCTAGAAGTGATTTTGGCAATAGATTTAAATAAGAAGACAAGTTTGTGAAAAAACCTTTTCTATTTTTTTCTCTTGCCAGTATACTCAACCAATTTATGAGATTATAGCCGATTTGATAGAACAGGTAATGATTCCATTTGTTTTCAACCTGGATAAATTCACGGTCTGTCTTACTAACAAAATCTCCATTGACTAAAAAATTGAAACCAAATCTATTGTCTGATGTGGGCAGATAATTAAAAAGTATTGAGTCATCTTTTGCTATAGTTTTTATTTCACCGTTATTAAATTCAGCAGCAAATGATAATGTGGTCTTCTCAAGTTGTACTAGTTTTTCAGGGATATTTTCAAGGGTATTCCCATCTAGATCTACGTATACAGTTTTATCTTCTTTTTTAACTTTTTGAAAATTTAATCCCGCCAATCTGAAGTCCGCATTGTCCAACTTAACATCAAAATTCTGTTTAAGATATGTAGAATAGACAACACCATTCTTAGCTACGCGTATAGACTTAGGTGTTCTTTCTATATCAATCTTAACTAGCTTATCCTCATTTAGAGGATATAATCTTTGGTATGAAATACTTCCTGTGTGTCGCAGGAATAGAAGAAATCTCGGTTCCTCAATTAGCTGCGAAATCATCCTATGATAATCTTTTTCGGAATCATTGAGGATCTTCTCTCCTACATCAAGTGCGATTTTTACCTGGTCAAATTTATTGAATGGGCTGTTTGTCAGTTCCTGTGAGTACTCTCTTTCATCAACCCAGATCGGTTTAATCTGCCAAGGGATGCTATCAGTATTTAAATACTCCTCTTCTTCTCCTGAATATTTTCTTCTAACCTCTGCTCTAGCTTTTTTATTTAAACTATTAAAATAGCCCTCGTATAACTTCCAAAAATTCTTATAAATGCTCTCATTTTTGTCAAATTTAAATGAATAGGAACCTGAATCTATATACACCGTACTTGAATCTGTAAATACAGACTTAAAACCAATTCCTTTATATCCTGTTTGAGTAACATCACTACGCTTAGTGCTTTTAGCAGCGTCACAAATAGCTTTTACATCATCTCTATCAAAAAACTTTCCATTATGAAGAAACAGTAAATGATTTCGGGTCAGATATATTTTTATATCTACTGGGATATTTCTTCTGGGCATATCGTCAGCGTTTTGTATTAGTTCAAATATAAAACGCTTTGTATGTGTGTAGAGCTCTAACTCATTTAGTTTCAACTGTCTTGCTATGGTTGAAGCATCATCAGGAGTATGACCCTTTTCAAAAAACCACTTTTTTATGAATTCATCAGGTGATTTATAATCTGGTACATGTACAATATTTTTAGAGTGATCAAGAACCAATAAATAAGGGTTATCCTTTTGCCTCCTAAGATCTATAGGCGCTACTTTCACGTGAACTTCGTAGTATTCGCCATCAATTAAGTTTTCACTATATGGTATCTCAATAGATACTTTCCGATTTTTTGCTGGCTTTGGATAAACTACCTTTCTGTCATTAGTTAAAACATTAACTAAAACTCCAGAATTTTTATTAAATCGATTACTTGAATCGTATTCTCCTAAAAGCTTTAGACCTTCGCTTTTCCATATTTTTTGAAGTGTAGCTAACGCCTTTTCATTTGAAATCATCTCCGCTCACCTATTACCTTTTAGCAGCTTAACCTTCTCATTCGCCATCTTGCTCAAAGCACCACTTTCAAATGTTGTAATTACCCGATCCATGATACCTATCGATTCATAAATCTTTCTTTTCTCAATCCAGCCTTCATCATAATCCTGAACTCCTAACATCCCCAGGTGCTCCCAATACCAAACGCCATCTTTAGTAATAATGGTAAAATCCGGTTCTTTCCACTTTCCGGGGGCGTATTCGAGTTTCTTCTCGTATTCATAATCTATGCCTGATCGGTAGAGAATGTTGGCAATGATAACCTCTGACTTTGAACGAACTTTTTCGCCCTGCTCCGTTTTATGGATTTTCCCCAGTTGATGCTTTGGGACGCCTAAATACCGTCCTATTTCCTGATGCATAGATTTTGACCAGTCATAGTTATCCAATAAGGCCACCAACATATCCAATGTATCGTGCTTGTATTCTTTCTTAGTTTGAATTTCGACTTCAATCTCAGAAAACTGATCTTCTGCAAGCTGATCATTATGTGCTTTAAGAATGAGACATTTATCAAGTCTTTTACTAAGTTTTGCCTGATCTTTTACCAGTGCTGAATATGTGGCACCAAATAAGTCCCGAACTTCTTTTTCAGATTTTGCTCTTTTCTTTAGTAAAGGGATCACCATTCCTGTTCTGGAAGCATCCAACAATTCCTGTAGCTCCGGACTCTTAACCTTTTCGAAAACATTGAGTGAGGTAAATCCTTTTCCTGCAATCTCAATAGCACCGGAACTCAAAAAATAAGGGAGTGCAGATTGTAACTCTTCCTCAGCAAAATATTGAAGGGATCTGTAGCCGGTTTTATTATCAGTCGCCCTCTCAAAATGCTCATGAACTTTATCCCGGTCTTTGGGAAAGGATTTATTTATGAAGTGCGTCTTTCGAACAGATACGTTTTTATTAGTGTATAGTAAATACGAAATAGCTCCATTTCCATCTCTTCCTGCACGACCAATTTCCTGGTAGT
>LKNA01000040.1 GCA_001564065.1 Chitinophagaceae bacterium T5-Br10_B2g13 | reverse complement strand
GGATTGCCCTCAACTGCAATCAGGTCGGCGTACTTCCCTGTTTCAACAGAGCCAATCCGGTCTTCCATCCCCAGCACAACCGAAGCTGTTCTGGTTGCGCTTAACAGCGCTTCAGCTTCCGGCATGCCGGCCTCAACCATAAAACCAAACTCCCTGGCATTATCCCCGTGGTAGAACACTCCGGCATCGGTGCCAAACGCTATTCTCACTCCGTATCTGTACGCCTCACCAAACGTATTTTGAATAAGTGGACCAATTTCCCGGGCTTTGGGCACAACCAATGGCGGATAATAGCCATCAACTTCTGCCATTTCAGCAACAAACTTTCCTGCCGTGATGGTAGGCACATAATAGGTTCCGTGATCCACCATCGCCTGCATAACTTCCTCATCCATATAGGTGCCGTGCTCAATGGTATGCACACCGGCTTTTACGGCTCTTAGCATACCTTCCTTTCCATGAGCGTGAGCTGCAACGTGCATCTCATAGTCGTGAGCCGTCTTCACGATAGCTTCCAGTTCATCATCCATAAACTGCGGATTTTGCCCCGACTTCGCTACGCTTAATACACCACCGGTGGCCGTTATTTTAATATGGTCCACACCAAGCTTGTAGTTCTGGCGTACCGCCTCGCGGGCTTCTGCGATACCGTTAATCACACCCGATTCCGGTCCGGGATTACCCATCAAATCGCGCCGAAAGCTGTTCGTGGGATCAGCATGGCCACCGGTTGTTGCAAGAGATTTTCCTACGCTGATAATCCGTGGTCCAACGACATGCCCTGCACGCACAGCATCGCGCAGTGAGGTGTTCACCCCTGAACCGCCAAGGTCTCGCACAGTGGTAAAGCCGGCCATCAATGTTTTCTTAGCATAAACCGTAGATTGAAACGCCACATCCTCCGGATTTTGAGTAAAACGATCCAGATAGCGATCCGGGCCGGTTTCGTTTTCAAGATGAACGTGCAGATCTATAAAACCCGGCAGAACGGTTCTGTCCCGCAGATCGATCAATCTACTTTCAGAATCAGGACGAACATACCCATCCCTGACGTCAACAATTTTATCTCCATCAACAATGATGGTTACCTGAGTTCTCAAATTTTCTGAAGTCCCGTCAAACAGATATCCGGCATGAATATAGGTCTGTTGAGCAAAAAGAGAGCTGCTCAATAGCATGAAAAGTGTAGTAAAAGCAAGTCTCAGAAGCATAATCAAGTAGGTTTTAATTCGGGTTGATTTTTTATTCGGCTAAGTGAGCCGTTATTTACAGCTGTTTTAAAATCCAGTGGTCCGGATCAATTTGTACGTCGGCAGTTTCCGGTACTTCAAACGAAATACGATTATTCTCAGGCACCAGTGTAATCAGTTCATCGTTAATTTTCACCTCTACAGGCATCGGAAATTCCATTCCGTCTGGTACGTTCCACTCCAGCACAACCTGGATTCCCGCCCTGGTAACATTTAAAGAAGGCAGATCCGGTTGGCGAAGGTAGATCTCAAACAACCACCCCAGATCCATTCCCGTTTTCGCTTCTGCCAGATGGAGAAGGTCATCTGTGGTGGCATATCGAACCTGTTTTCCGTCTGTTTCAAATTCCATCTCTTCCGTTGGGTAGGCGAACCGCCTCAAAATTTCAAAAAATGAATCGTCTCCCACAACATATCGCAGCGTATGCATAAACCAGGCTCCCTTGTAGTAGATATCTCCACCTCTGCCTCCACCGGTAATATCAACGGTACTCATCATAGACTCCCGAGGTGCAACTTCCCGCTGTGACGAAATCCTGGTGCGCAAAAACTCCATCATCTCCCTGTAGGACTCCTGTCCGCCAAGATACTCCGCATAGAGAGGCTGCATATACGTCCCGATCCCCTCGTGGATCCAGAAGTCTCGCCAGTCCCAGGCTGTTACCAAGTTTCCCCACCATTCATGTGCCAACTCGTGCTGATGAAGGTCATCAAAACCGGCATTCTGCCCGAACAGGTTATCGTTTTCAAAACTTGCTCCATAGGCAATCAGGGTCTGATGCTCCATTCCAAGATAGGGAGCGTGTGCAACGCCATACTTATCAGCCCGGAAAGGGTAAGGCCCAACGATACTTTCCAAAAACCTGATCTGCTCTTCAAATTGAGGGTAAAGCCACTCACTCTCTTCTCTGAATTCAGGCAGATACCAGAACGTAATCTCCATCTCATCACCGGCAACACTTGTATAGGTTGAGCTCATGGTTTCATAAGGAGCAGCATTTACTGTAACGTTATAGTTATTGATCGGTGTAGAGACAAACCAGTGCGAAGTATTCCAGCCATCGCCGTGTTCAGTCACACCTCTGTCTCTCCCGTTCGAAGCTACAACAAGGTTATCCGGCATAGTTAGGTTGATCGCCACCGAGTCTGCCTTATCTGATGGGTGATCTTTATTTGGCCACCATACCCAGGCGCCTATTGTTTGACATGCCACACCAACCCAGGGTTCATCGGATGGTGTTTTGTCCCATACCATCCCTCCATCCCACGGCGGATTTCCGGCAACCCTTGGCTTTCCGCCATACTCTACCTCCAGAGCAGACATCGTACCCGGCTGAAGTGTTTCCGGGAAGTAAACCCTAAACGTCTTATTCTCTTCAAATCTCTCAACCCGTACGCTTCGGTTTGATGTATCTGAAATCCAGTTTACCGATTCAATATCCAGCCTTGGGTCAAGGTCAAGAGCTATCACGTTAGTGGGGTGAACAACACGAAAGTGAACGCCCACACTACCTGAAACCGTACTATCGGCCGGGTTCAGTTTTAAATCCAAATCGTAATAGTGTACATCATAAGACGATTTTTCGGGAGGGAGATCACCGCCTGACTCGTAGACCAATTGCCGGTCTTGTGCAAAAAGGTTCAAAAAGGTGAATGAGAAAAACAGAGTTAATATTATGGTTCTGAGCATAGTGTTAGCTTTGAATTTACTTTCCTGTCAAAATAGAAAATTTCAGGTTAGACGCTATAAGGGAATCTCGATCAATTTTACCTATTCATATACCGGCAGGAGGCTCCGACGCAGCCTGTGGTTGTTCCCAATCCGGATTGGTAAAAACAGGTTACTCCTGCGGAGTGGGGTCAGCTTTGTTAACGCAGGCGTGTAATAATGCTTTATCTCAGCTAATTTCTGCGAGAAACTATTTCAGTCTTAGATTTAAAGCTTCCCTGCAAACATCACATATCAATCTTACTATCTTTCCGAAATCAACCTTATCTTTGCACCCTAGCAATTAAAAACATGTAACCGGTTACTCTACAATGGCGCAAGCAAAATACACTACACACCTCGGAATGATTGATATCCTTCCGGATGAAGTTCGAAAATGGCAATATCTGGAGAATCTGATCCGTGAAGAGGCTGAAAAATTCAATCTTGAGGAGATCCGCACCCCTATAATGGAGCAGACTGAACTGATTGTTCGCGGATTGGGGCAACTCACCGATATTGTATCGAAAGAAATTTTTGCATTCAGCCGAGGTGAAGACAACTATGTACTGCGCCCTGAACTCACAGCACCCGTTGTACGCTCCTATGTAGAGAATCACCTTGGCCAGCGCGGCGGTTCACAAAAGCTCTACTACATCGGTCCCATGTTCCGTGCCGAGAGACCTCAAAAAGGCCGGCAGCGTCAGTTTCACCAGTTTGGCGTAGAGGTTATTGGCAGCGACGACCCGGTGGCGGATGTGGAAGTTATCGCCTTTATGATTCACATCTACAAAAAAATCGGTATTACAAATACAACGCTTAAACTCAATTCTATAGGTGACCCTGAAAGCCGTGAGAAGTATAAGGAAGCTCTAAAAGCACACCTTAAGCCAAACTTTAATCAACTGAGCGATATTTCTAAAAAACGCTTTGAGACAAACCCTCTTCGGATATTGGATTCGAAAGAGGAGGAAGATCAGCCATTTATTGAATCAGCTCCGGTTATCACTGACTATTTAGGTGAAAAGTCCCTTGAGCACTATAAAAAAGTTAAAGAGTACCTTAAAGACCTTAACATCAACTTTGAGGAAGATCCATATTTGGTTCGGGGCATGGACTACTACACCCAAACCGCATTTGAACTCATCAGCCCCGATCTTGGTGCCCAGGATGCGCTTGCCGGCGGAGGACGATACGACTTGCTGATCGAAGAGATTGGCGGACAGCCGACTCCCGCTGTAGGCTTTGCAGCCGGAATGGAGCGACTGCTCATTGCCTGTGAGGAGCTCGGAATCTCACTTGGAACAGAGAAAAAAGTAGATGTCTATATTGTAACTCTTGGAGACGAAGCGCGTCGCTGGGGACTTAAGCAGCTTCCGGTTATTCGCGAACGCGGGCTCTCTGCAACCATGGACTATATGGGGAGATCTATGAAGGCTCAGATGAAAGATGCCAATCGCGAGAATGCGCAATATGCCCTGATTGTTGGCGGTAATGAGCTGGCCGAAGGTAAATTCACCCTTCGCAACATGATCGAAAGTGATGAAACATCACTAGGGTTTGAAGAAATACTGGAAAAGCTGAGCAGGTAATTTTGAGCAAATAGTGGGTGCCGTCTAATCAATATTTTCCAGATAGTCGCTAAGGCGATGAGATGGCCCCTTTTGTTCTTCGTCATGATCGCTCTCCTCAACTTTATTTCGTTCAGACTGTCTGAAATCGCCGTCATTATCTTTTGTATCCCATTTATCCAGTAAAAATTTCACGGCTTTATGGGTTGTGTTATGGAACCGTGCCCCTCCCATCTTACGTGCAAGCCCGGACTTCATTAATGTATCTAAAATCGGTTTTTTTAAACCTGCAAAGTGCAGTTCTATCTCCCACTTCTCCAACGTTTCAACCACAGATTGAAACACCTCTACAGCTGTAGTGTCCAAGTCGTTGATGCTCTTAGCATCAATAATAATCGCTCGTATTTTTTTATTTCGCTCCTCACTTTTTTGGATAATGAAGTCCTTAATAATTTCTGCATTATTAAACGCAATGGACGTATCGAACCGTAGGATCAAAATCTCTTCAATCGGAGTAGCATTTGGATTTCTTTGCACATCCCGGAATTCTCTCGATCCGCGAACATGCCCCAGTACCGACATGTTTGGCCTGCTCGAATGGTATAGCACAGCAAATAGCGAGGCACCGATCCCCAGTAAAATACCCTCCTGAATACCGATAAATAGCACGCTCAATGCTGTAAAAATTGCTATGTACGCATCCTCCCTCTTTGTTCTGAAAAAGTATTTAATCTGTCTCAGATCGATCATTGATATGGTTGCGGCTATAATAATTGCAGCAAGTGCAGGAATTGGAATGAAGTAAAACAGCGGAGTGAGAAAGAGAAGTGTCAGCCCAATAATAACGGCTACAACAATATTGGACAGAGCTGTTCTTCTGCCGGCTTGTTCACTTACCGCCGTTCTGGAAAAACTTCCGGAAATCGGAGGACTCTGAAAAAAACTACCCAGCACGTTTGATATCCCAATTGCAAAGAACTCACGATTGGCATTGAGCGGGTATTTATACTTATTTGCAAACGTCTTGCCGATAGACATCACCGACATAAGCTGTACTAAAACCAAAGTGGTTGCCGTGGGTATCAGCTGTCTGATATCGTGTAGGGTAAATTCATGCAGATGAAAAGAGGGAAGCCCTGAAGGCACATCACCAATTACATTTACCCCCATCTGCTGAAAGTTTAAAGCCCAGACTGCAACTCCACCACCGGCAATTAACACAAAAGCCCCCGGAAACATGGGGAAAACTTTTTTTACAGTGTACAGAAATACCAGCCCAATCGAACCAATAGCTACAGACATCGTATTGATCTGATCGAAATGCTGAACGACTTGCATAACCAGATTGCCTACATACTGCGAGCGTTCCGTTTCCACACCAAAAAAGTTACCCAGCTGGCTCGCCCCGATAATCAGAGGAGCGGCAATCATAAATCCATAGATTACAGGTTTGGATAATAGATTAACCAGCCACCCCATTCGCATTAGAGAGAGAGAAAGGTGCACCACTCCCACAAAAAGCGTGAGAAGCAGCACTACAGAAACATATTGATCGGTACCGGGCTCCGCTATCAAACTTGCCCCAGATGCAATTATAATCATATCGGTGGCTACAATTCCCAAAGCCAGGTGTCTGGAGGTACCAAGCAGCGGATAGATCAGGAGTGGAATCAGCGAACCATAGAGGCCGTAAATTGGCGAAAGGCCTGCAATAACGGCGTACGCCATAGCCTGTGGTATTTCGATTACACCAACGGTTGCTCCGGATTTTAAATCTCCCGAAAAATCTTCGCGGGAGTAACCGGGCAGCCAGCGAAGGATCGTTAATTTGTCTTTCAACCAAAGCAGAGCTCTATTCATCTGCATACTTACGATGTTGTTTTCAATAGTCCCGATTTAAACCGAGACGCATAATTTGGCAGACCTTCATTTATCATTCAAGAATACAAAGAAAGGTTCTCTATCTGAAATTTTGATATCAACCGAGTCACTTAGAACCCGCTTCATCTGTAGTTTTCAGAGCCTAAGTACCTGTGATTTCATGATTATCAAAACGGGTTATTAGAGATTTCATTGAGCAGCCTCGTGAGTTTGTATTTTGCAGGTACATCACTATTTTAGTGGGCTCTTAGTCCAACCTAAAATAAACTTTCGACTTGAACAGTGTTCGATTAAAAAGTACGGCATAAAGCTTTACAATCTTCACTTTATTTAAATATTAGACCATTATCCTGAAGTCGATCAACTAATACAAACTCGATAAATCATCTTTAATGAGTAAAGACCACGTTTTAGAAAGGGGACTCGGTTTAACATCTATCGTTGCCATTAGTATGGGAGCGATGATAGGCAGCGGAATTTTTATTCTGCCCGGAATTGCCATGGCAGAAGCCGGACCGGCTGTTATTCTCGCATTTATTATTGCGGGGCTACTGGTTTTGCCCGCAGCTTTAAGTATCGCTGAGCTGGGTACAGCCATGCCTGAGGCAGGTGGTGACTATGTATTTATTGAGCGCGGCCTTGGACCGGGAGCAGGAACCATAGCAGGCCTGGGAACCTGGCTGATGCTGATGTTTAAAGGTGGGCTCGCACTAATAGGAGGAATGTTCTACCTCTCTGCAGTCATGTCGATACCCAGTGTAGAAGCCGTTGCCGTTATTATTGGTACTATACTCATTGCCGTTAATGTTTTTGGTGTTAAACAGACCGGCGGGCTACAGGTTGTAATGGTTGTAGTTATGATCATCATATTAGGCCTTTTTGTCTCCTTTAGTCTCTTAAGAGTTGAAAGCACAAATTTTCAGCCATTTTTTGACGGAGGTTTTGGGGGATTAATAAGTGCTACCGTGATGGTGCTCATCTCCTATGGCGGTGTGACTAAAGTGGCTGCCGTTGCAGAGGAGATTGACAATCCGGGACGAAATCTCCCGCTTGGATTACTGCTCTCACTCATTGTTACTACGGCACTTTACGGTCTGATAGTGTATGTACTCGTGGGCCTGGTAGATGGAGAAACTCTGGCCGGGTCCAACGTGCCTATGGTAGATGCTGTGGAGCCTTTCTTTGGAACTATCGGAATTGTTTTAATTGTGGTTGCAGCCATGCTGGCATTAATCAGTACGGCAAATGCCGGGATCTTAACCGCTTCTAGGTACCCCTTTGCTCTAAGCCGGGATAAACTGATTCCCGAGTTTTTTGCCCGTGTAAGCAAGAAGTTTCACACTCCGGTAACGGCCATTTTAATCACCGGCGGAGCCATGCTTCTCATCATTCTGCTGCTCCCTGTTGAAGAGATCGCAAAAACAGCCGGTGCCTTTCAGATTGTTGTTTATATTCTGGTGAATATTGCTTTAATCGCGTTCAGAAGCAGAAAGCCAATTTGGTATAAGCCTGAGTTTAAATCTCCCCTATATCCCTGGGTTCAAATTTTTGGTATTGTTTCCGGTATTGCGCTGCTTAGCCAGATGGATGTACTTCCCCTGGTTGGCGGTGTAGGTATTGTTATTTTCGGGCTGCTCTGGTTCTTCTTTTACGGCAGAAAACGCGTGGAGAGAGAGAGTATTTTAGCCAAAGCCATTGCTGAAAAAATGGAGCCGGAGCCATCCGAAAAGCCTTACAGAATTATCGTTCCTGTAGCTAACCCATCCACGCAGAAAAACCTGATCAGACTTGCCGCTGAAACTGCAGCCGAATACGAAAATGCCGAAATTATTGCATTAAACATCATCGTATTGCCGGATCAGACAGCACTTTCTCAGGGAGTTGAATTTGAAAAAGAGAGAGTTGAACAGCACGACCATTTAATTGAGCAGGTAGAGAATGCTGCCAGCGATCTCTCTGTGAGTATAAAAACCAAAGTAATTGTAGGCCGGAGTGTCAGCCGCATTATTGTAAATCTCGCAAAACAGGAAAAAGCCGATGAAATAATACTTGGCTGGAAAGGTGAGAGAAAGCGCAGAGATTACATCCTGGGTTCAAATATCGACCCAATCGTAAAAGAGTCGCCTTGCAGGGTGATGCTGGCTAAACTTAATACAGAAGATTTAGGAAAAATCGTTGCATTTGTCGGAACCGGACCTCACACAAAAGCCACACTGCAGCGGGCCTCTGCACTTTCAAAAATGCAGAAAGACAAGAAGTTTACCCTGGTCAATATTCAAAAAAGAGATGATTTCGAATCTGAAGAGGACGCCAGAAAAGCCGGTGAGGATTTAATTCAAAATGCACTTGATCAGATTGCTCTTACAAGGGATGAAGTTGACATGAAAGTAATCGTTACCAACAGGGTGAAGCACGACCTGATTGAAGAGGCCGGCAACTACACCACAACCTGTATCGGTGCAACCCGGTCAAGCCGACTGGAGAGTGCCCTTTTCGGTTCTTTCCCTGAGCTGGTTGGAGAAAAGGTAGATGGCAATGTGTTGATCATCAGAGGCGAAGAGCGCTCTTTCTACTCTGTATGGCATATTTTCAAACGGATTTTCAATATGGATTAATCCTGGGCCATTACCGCTTTGATGACATCCTGCACGGTCTCGGCTTTAATCATTCGCTCAACATCCTTGCCCGGCCGGATGTATTTCACAACCTGGTTCAGCCCTTTTAGGTGATCCCTGACAGACATATTCTTTGGGCTGAGGAGCACTAAAAATACTTTCGCCTTGTTGGCCGTCTGCTTGATCTTAACCCCTTCCCTTTTTACACCGATAAACAGAACCTGACGGTCTACTTTCGAGGTGTGTGATTCATATAGAACCACTCCCGGCATCACCTCCGGTGTATAATCCACTGAGTTTTCAAGCAGACGACGTGTTATTCGTTCGGTCTCGATATTTTTAAATTCATGATCGTCACCAATCATCTCTGCCAGAATTCCCTCTACATCATTTGATTGAAGGTTCAGTTTTATCCTTTCGGCTGTTAAAATATCCAGCTCCCTGATTGCTCCCATTCCCTGTGTTGCTTCATCCTCCACTTCAGACGAATAGACGGTGATAAAACTCATGCCCGGATATCGCTGGGAGATTACCCTTGGCAGCCGATCCAGCCCCGGCCTCCAGGAGAGTGTTCCCTCACGCGAGCTTAGCAGTACAAACAGATCGCCTTCGGTTCTGTTTTTTTCAAGCCAGGCCGGCAGTTCAACCCACTGCTGCAGGCTATCGTACTTCACATCCAGCTCCGGCTTAATCTTATTGATTCCCTTTTTCACATACGGTTCGCGGTCTAATGTAGAGACCACTACAAGATCAACACCCATCTGTTCGGCCATAAGTTTGATCGATCGAATACTCCCGGGGAATCCGACTTCGAGTGATGAAAATGGTGGTATGGCCACAACCAGCCTTTCAAAAGTGTTTACAGGTTTTTCAATTTTACAGACCATAACCATCTCATCAACCTTCTCCAGAAGCTGGTCCAGTATACTTCCAAAGATCTTCTGCCTGGCCGAAATTGCACCGTTCCACCCAACAACGATATTGGTTATCCGCTGCTCCTCAACAGCACGGGCAATCCCTTTTGCTACGTTCAGATCAATTCGTGTAACCGGATTCACAGGAACCTCGGCAGCGGCGGCGTGAATTACGGCGTGACTAAGCATCTTTTCTCCGCGTGCCACGTTCGCCTCCATATTCGCACCATCTCTTGCAACCGTAAGCGGGTAGAGTGGCTGTCCCGACTTTTCATCCCGAACCATGAACGCGATGTCCATCAAAGCGTCTGAGGTTTCAGGGTTTGCAAGTGGCACTAAAATTCGCTGTGGAGCATCTGCCGGATTATACGGTTTATCATCCTCCTGTTTTGCCACCTCACGCCCATATTTTTCAACCAGCCACGGACCAACCAGGCAGGTAATCAAAATCATAATTACAACTGCGTTTACGGCTGTTGTATCAAAGAATCCCAGTTCGTAACCAACGAGAGTTACCGCCAGCGTTGCGGCAGACTGTGGCGTAGTCAATCCCCAAACAACCAGCCCCTCCTCTTTACTGTATTTGAATAAAAATGTAACAAGTAGTGTGGCTAATCCCTTGCCGGCAAAAACCAAAATGCTGAACATTAATGCCTTCACCCAAACGTCCAGACTGCCCAGAACTGCAATATCAACCAGCATACCTACAGAGATGAGGAAAAATGGAATGAATAGAGCATTTCCAACAAACTGAATACGGCTCATTAACGTGCTGCTGTCGGGCACCAGCCTGTTGAGAAGCAATCCCGCAATAAATGCCCCAATAATTGGAGCCAGTCCGGCCAGCTCTGCAAAAAATGCCGTGGTGAACAGTATAGCCACCATAAAGACAAAATCGATGTTGTTCTCGTACTGAACATTGCGAAAAAACCATCGCCCCAGTCTTGGCAAAATGATCAGCGCTGCCGCAACAAAAACGGCCACGGATGTAGCAAAACCAACCCAATAACCGGCTCCCTGATTATCCCCTACGGTTCCCGCAACAATAGCCAGTACTCCCAGTGAGAGTGTATCCGTTACCAGCGTCCCTCCCATCGACATTGTAACGCCGGTATTTTTAGTGATACCCAGCCGTTCTACGATCGGGTAGGCCAAAAGCGTATGGGAACCCACAATAGATCCAAGCAGCAGCGATGTTAAAAGTGAATAGTCTAAAAACTCCAAACCGATATATACGGCACCCAGCTGAGGCAATAAAAATGAGATAAAACCAAATCCCATACTTTTCTCTTTCAGCTTTTCAAACCGGTTCAGGTCTATGGATAGGCCGGCCATAAACATTAAATAGAGAAGCCCTACTGTACCCAGCAGCTCAATCGTAAAGTCTCTCTCCAACAAACCAAGCATACCCGGGCCAACAACTGTTCCGGCCAGAATGAGTCCTACAATACCCGGAATACGGAGTTTTTTAAAAAGGATCGGAGCAAGTAAAATAATGAGCATCACCAGCGCAAAAATCAGCACCGGATCTTCAAACGGTATTGAAAAGGGTATTCTTTCTTCCATGTATATCTTTTAATTCCGGGTTGCCCCTATGCAACAGGGAACGTGTCTCTAAAAAATTTCTTTATTTGATGCTGAGAAGATACTAACCATTTTGATGATTCCATCCACACCGGCCGGTATTCTTACGAATCTTTACGCATTTGTGGTCAAAATCATTCGAACTTAAGATTTGACTCGTTATAGCCATCCCATTATCAAATTCCACCAATCTTCTATTCTCTGTTTTACGATTTATAATAATATTGCTCTTATTTTTTACTGATAAATGCTTAACCTTTAGAGCTTTCAACCGCCAACAGTAATTCAAAACTCTCACAATGCTAAAATATATCCCAGCCTCTCTATCCATTTTTATTCTGTTTATTATTTCGACTACTGCTGCTGCACAAAGCGACGACCCAAACCTGATCATGGAATCGGTAACGCAGCAAAACGTGGAGTTCAACATCTATTTCCTGGCGGCTGATGAGTTTCTTGGCCGGGACACGGGAAGCAATGAACTTGACATCGCGGCCCGATTTATAGCAACCACTTTTCAGGTATACGGTGTAAAAACAGCTCCCGGATACGACTCCTACTATCAGAATGTTCCGTTCAGAGAAGTAAAGGCTCCCACTCGCGGAACACTCACTGCGGGCGATTCCACTTTCACTATCTCGAGTGATTTTATTTCAATGAGTGGTTTTCGCGGCGGGGTTGAAGGCGAAGTTATCCATCTGGAGTATGGCAGCCGCGAAGAGATTGAGTCTGTTGATTTAGAAGGAAAGGTTGTAATAGCCGGAACGGGTCTGCCCGGTCAGACTGCCCCCAGACAGATGATCCAGGCATCAGCTCAAAAGGCGGAATGGATTCGTGATGCCGGCGGAATTGCCCTGATTGAACGCCTGTCTCAGCAGCAGATGTCCTGGCAAATGCTGGCAAACTTTTTAGGGCGCGACAGACTATTCAGGGTTGATGATTTTGAAGAGACAGAGATAGAGCTTCCGCACATCTGGGTTGAAAGCATATCGGAAGAGCGGAATCAATTTCTGGGTGGGGATTCCTTTTCCGAAGTTTCACTTTCGGTTGAGGGAGATCCGGCCCGTGATTTCTACAGCTACAACGTAATTGGTGTAATTGAAGGAACAGACCCTGACCTTAAGGATGAATACATCCTTCTCTCCGCCCATTATGACCATACCGGTGTTGTATCGTATCACCCTGAACCCATTACCGGTGAGTATATTTACAATGGCGCCCGTGATAACGCCGTTGGAACTTCTGGTGTGATTGAGGCCGCCAAATATTTTGCAGAAAATCCCCCGCGAAGATCTGTACTTCTAGCAGCATGGACAGCCGAAGAGCGTGGACTGCTTGGCAGCGGATATTTTGCCGAAAACCCTATGGTGCCTCTCAATCAGATCATCTATAACCTGAATATTGATGGAGCCGGTTACAACGACACCTCCGTGGTTACTGTTATTGGACTCGGGCGAACCGAGGCTGACGATGACCTGAAAGCATCTGCAGAAGCATTTGGTCTGGAGGCCATTCCCGATCCAGTTCCTGAACAGAACCTTTTTAATCGGTCGGATAATGTTCACTTTGCGAGAGCCGGGATTCCTGCACCAACCTACAGCATGGGGCTTACAGCTTTTGACGACGATATTAATTACTACTACCATCAAACCACAGACGAACCTAACACAATCGACTACGAATATGTAACCGCCTACATTCGATCATTTGTACTGGCGGCAGGAAAAATTGCAAACCGTGATGAAGCTCCCTTCTGGCTGCCCGGTGATGAGTACGAACAAGCCGGAATTGATCTATACGATTATGAAGTAGAAAATTGAATTACGCTTCTCCCCTCCTTTTGAAGGAGGGGTTTGGGGCTGACATTACCCATATTTTAATAATTATTGTGTTGTAAATGCATTGAAGACAATACATTATCGTGTTTATTTTTGTGGTGCAAAAATCAGGGTCTTACTATTCACTCATACTTTTTTAAAAGAGTGAAAGAACCCTCCGGCCTTGATTGGTGGAGGATTAGCATGGTTTGCAGCAAAGCGCGGAAGACATCGCAACATCTGCTCCCTCCGGGAGCAATTGATGTTGTGTAATCGTGAAGGGCAAACCAGGCCCGGAAGCAATTACCGCCGGGACCCGAGCCTTCGGGATGTTTACTTTTGGCGGCCCAAAAGTAATACAAAAGACATTAGTGCGACATTATTCGTTGTAACATCATTAATGATTCCAGAATTATATGGGTAATGTCAGGCGTTAGGGGATGGTTGTAGTTCTTAAAGTTCTGATTTTTAATCTTTTCTTTAATGAAACTACCCTTAAGTTCCCTCTTTTTCTTAAAAATGAGGGGATTCGATAACTGCCAAAGTGAAAGTTTTATATCGAATGCTCACGTTGTAATCAGATCGTTGAGCATTTGACGTAAAGCATAATCAAAAATTGATCTCATATTTCCGTATCATTAGCGCTATTTAGAAATCAAAAAATCACGATGTTCGACGATCAAACTATAGAGACATTTAAATCTCATAAAACTCCGTTCTACTACTACGATCTCGGCCTGCTGCGGCGTACGCTGAAAGAAATTCAAACTCACGGAATTTCGAAAGGATATCATGTTCATTTTGCCATTAAAGCCAATTTCAACCTGCCTATTCTGGAAGTGATTCGTGAAGCAGGACTGGGCATCGATTGCGTGAGCGGCAATGAGATCAAACGTGCCGCTGAAGCCGGTTTTTCCGGCAGCCAGCTTGCGTTTGCGGGGGTGGGAAAAACAGACGAGGAGATTCAGGTTGGCCTCGATCACGATATTTATTCGTTTAACTGTGAATCTCTTCAGGAACTAAAAGTTTTGAACGGCCTGGCCAAAAAAAGCGGAAAAACAGCCAATGTTTCTATCCGTCTGAACCCGAATGTAGAAGCCAAAACTCACAAGTATATCACCACAGGGCTGAACGAAAACAAGTTCGGCATTACGGCGGACAAACTACCGAAACTATTTGAGATGCTTCCCGGCTTGGAAAACATCAGCCTCACCGGAATCCATTTTCATATTGGTTCACAAATCACCGATCTGCAGCCCTTTCGGGATCTCTGCAACCGTGTAAATGAGATGCAGGATCTGTTTGAGAACAACGGAGTCCGATTAAATCATATCAACGTTGGCGGCGGTTACGGAATAGATTACGAACAGCCAGATGAGAATCCCATCCCCGATTTTAAATCCTTTTTTGAGATTTTTGACCGAAACCTTGAACTGCGGGAGGGTCAGCAGGTTCACTTTGAGCTGGGCCGAAGTATCGTGGGCCAGTGCGGGTGCCTGATCTCCAAAGTGCTCTTCATCAAGGAGGGAGTGACTACCAACTTTGCCGTGATCGATGCCGGCATGACCGAGCTGATCCGCCCCGCCCTCTACCAGGCGAACCATCGTGTTGATGTGCTTACTTCCGACAAACCGGTACAAACCTATGATGTAGTTGGCCCAATCTGCGAAACATCCGACACCTTTCAAAAGGGGATTCAGCTGCCTGAAATTGAGCGGGGCGATCTGGTTGCCATCCGAAGTGCCGGAGCCTACGGCGAAGTGATGAGCAGCGGGTTTAATTTACGGGAGCGGGTGAAGGCTGTTTATTCGGAGTAGGTGTAAATGGCAGTTGGCAGTTGGTGTCAATCTGTATCTGTCAATCCCTGATTACTGATTCCTGAACGGGGATCCTTACGTCTGTTTCTGGCCGGACACAGGTATTGCCAAATAAATTCCTCTTCAGCGCCGGTATATTTTTTGACAGGGTATTAGGCAGAATCGTCTTACCAAAACCCTTTTATTTAACCTGAGAGAATCCTAATTGACCAAACAGTATTTCTATTTGTCGTATTAATAGCTTTAAACTATTATGGAACTAACTTAAGCCCAAGGGTCGGGGTGAATAAATAGATGTTTTATGCTCTAAATTCAAAAGGAAACGATATTGTGAAGCAGTTACTCATCTCCGTACTTTTTATATTGGGAATTGGTGGATCATCAATGGCGCAGGATGTTACCCCCCACAGTCAAATGACTGATGAACTACGATCAATGATACTAAGTCTCAATCCTAAGGACATTGGGATAACAAAGGAAAATTTCCCCCATCCTGTATTCGCTATTATCATGGAAACCGGCTTCCATGAAGGCTCATTTACACTTTCGGCAGTAGCTGATGGGAGCACAAGCATGTATTACAGTGCTGGTGGCGGAATTATCGAAGGTGGAGAGCATATAAATGTCCGAAAAACATCCCCCCATTTTTTGGCAGAAGCACAACATTTTCTCGATATGGCTATAAAGGTTAATACCTTCCCGAAACCAGCACCTGGAACGGTAATTTTCTATTTTGTAACCTTTGATGGGGTACGCTCATATAGCGCTTTAGAAGATGATTTAGGAAATGAAAAAAGCGAATTTTCTCATTTGTTCTTTGCTGCTTATAGTGTGATTACAGAACTAAGTAAAATAGTAGAGGAAAGGTATATAAAGTCAAATTAACTCGGATGCAAATTCTTCGTTTGTTTCCTGAGCGATGTGCTAAGCCATCGGATGCCCTTAACTCATAATATCGCCAAATGACGATGTGTATCGCTTGGCTTGCAAAAGATAAGCCTGCTGCCCGCTTCCGTTTTCTTTCCCTACTTTTGAGTTGGTCGCTAGGCCGTAGAAGCGCCAAACCGTTATACGTACCTGTTTCTATTCTGTCAAAATTTGTAAGAAAGAATTTATGAATAATCTCATAGTTATTATTTGTTCCGTTTTTACTTTTAGCAGTTGCGCGTCAACTCAGACAGAGAATGTTAACTCGAAAAAACTCTACTCCGTTGAGCATTATACGTCAGCTTCTTATGGGGCAACTTATTTAAATCTTAAATCTTTCAGTTTTGAAGATAAAGACCAATTAATTCCAGCCGCTTATCATATTAATAACATTCCATTTTATAGTAGTGATAACCCTGTCAACAAAGTTCTTCCTGTACTACCAGGACAATTTAAAATAAGAGCACTGGCTATTGGTAAAGTACCTACAGAACTTATGATAGAATTGGAGAGACGTGATTCAGTTGTCGTAACCATATATTTAAAAGACGATACTGAACCGCTGCACTATTATTAATTGTGATAAAAAGATCGGTACGTACAACAAGACGCATTAACCAGGAACCCGGACGTGCCGTTGGTTTCCGTTATTGCTTGTTTTAATTATTTAGCCGTTTATTAACCCAAAATCTCCGCGCCCGTTACGCGATGGGTTGCTTACTTGCTTAGTAGCTAAAATTTAGATGTCAAAATCAAGAAAGTCATGAATTCAAAAAAACCTTTACTATTAACCAGTGCCATTTTAATCGCACTATCAGCAATTACCATGATTGGTTGCAGTCTTTTCAATGATGAAACTCGGTTAATTCCTGAGCTAAGTATGCAAGTTGAAAACAAGGAAATATCACAAGGAGATTCTTTTGATGTATTTTTGAATGTTAAAAATCCATCACGCGATACATTGATGATCAAAACTTCATGTCAGGAATTTGCCGGGCTATTTACATATCAAGAAAATAAACGTATTGAATTTGCAGGAAATAGCTCTGGGTGTGCAAGAATTATCAATACTTATGAAATAGCTCCAAATGGCACACTAACGTTCAAGTGGGAATTGGACTCATCAATCATTACCTGGAATCAGGAAACCGCTACAACTGATACAACTTTAGCCACACCAGGTGAGTATTTGATGCAAATTCGTAATAATGTACTTAGCGTTAATGGACAAGAGTATAACATTGACGACAAGGCACAAATGCTCACTATTCGCTAAAAAATATAATCATCAACAAACCAGTAAATACATTGTATATATTGGCCCTTATAGTTTTATTAAATTAAGTCATTGTTAAATATATTCTTACCAACATAAATGCTAGACCGTTAAGTTCCCTATCCTGCTTTTCAGAATTCTGAACTGAATCAATTGCTTTCAACCATGTTTTTTTCAACTTGAGTAATAATTATGAATAAACACCATGACGATGGAAAAGGCATTACTTGACGAGCTTTCTCAGCTTAACAAAAGCGAAAAATTGATCTTGGTTGAAGCGTTATGGGATTCAATAGCATCAGATCCTAATGAAGTCGAAGTACCCGAGCATCACAAAGCAATTATTGAAGAACGACTTAAAACACTTGAGCAGGATAGACAATCGGGATCAAGCTGGGAAAAAGTCCGTCAAAAATATCTCTAAGCCACCGTGCCAATAACATTAATACTTACCGAAAAGGCACAGGAAGATTTAGATGATGCCTACCAATGGTATGAAGATCAAGAGCCAGGACTAGGCAAAGAATTTATTCGATGTATTGATGTCAAAATTGCGAAAATTAAACGCAATCCATTTCATCATCAGGTTGTGCAAAGTTACCGGGTTCGTCGAGCTCTAACCAACAGATTTCCTTTTTTCCATCTATTTCGTAGATGACGAAGAGATCATTGTCATTTTTGCAATTCTTCATCAAAAAAGAAGTCCTGATTTCTGGAAGTCGAGATTATAGTTCCGGAAACTTAACATCTTTAAAAAGGACTCTGTCAAGGCATATAGTTTCCCCACCGTCAATTAACGTTCTCTTTCATTCTCTTCAGCATTCTGATATGTATCGCATACTGCCAATCATGTGTTCGTAGCTGACGCTACCGGTGGCCAAGCATCATTATCGACTTGTTTCTGCTATTTCCGGCAGAACAGTTAGATGTAACCGACGGCAGCCAGACCATATTTATTAAGAAAGTGGAACAGGAATAGTTTATCGATGTAAAAAACATTTATTATTAACAAGCCAACCAGAAGCTATTCGATCCCTCAGGCCGCAGAGAAGCTTTCGAAAATCATCTGAACGTTTTGGAACAGATCATAAAATTACCGAAAGAGATATGAATACAGAACGAATTAAGACGCTACAGATGCAAATGAGAACCTCAATGATAATCACTTCACTGGGCCTGTTGATGTTGATATATATGATTATCGTGGAAGATGAACCGGGTGCCATTCCATTGCTGCTTATTGTAACAGGGACCGGTTGGTACTTTATAACAAAATCCGGAATTAAACCCCTAAATAACCAAGAAAATGAAGACTGAACATAATCTAATCCGCTCCATAACCTATCCTGCAGCTGCAACCGCCCTCCTATTACTGATTCCGTTCATCGCCATGCAGTTTACAGCCGAGGTGGCCTGGACTCTGTCCGATTTTATAATAGCCGGCATACTACTCTTCGGAACCGGTCTTACTTACACGTTTATCACCGGTAAATCGAAAAATTTCGCCTACCGTATAGCCATCGGTTTTGCCCTGTTTTCCGGACTCCTTCTCATATGGGTGAATACGGCTGTTGGGCTCATCGGTTCTTAGAGTAATGAGTTCAACCTGCTCTACTCGTTTGTCATTTTTACGGGATTAATCGGAGCATTTCTCTCAAAATTCAAGCCCCGGGGTTTGATGTTTACCCTGTTTAGTATGGCTGGTATTCAGGCCGTATTGTCCACAATAGCACTGATGACCGGGATGTCGCAACTTGCCGGGAGCTCCGTAATTGAGATCTTAACGGTTAACGGGTTTTTCTTCACTCTTTTTGTAATTGCTGGTCTCCTGTTTCGCAATGCTGCTGAAGAAAGTAGCTATCAATCCTGAACTGTAATGACTTTTATCTAAAATAGATAAATTCAGTCTTCCGGAAACCCGCAGAATCCGATCGGTGTTCTGTTGTCAGTTTGAACATAAAAGCAATCCCTGACGACAATAATGAGATCCAAAATTCCATTAATCGAAAAGGAGCAACTTATCCTTCAGCATGAAGAAGGGAAGGGAGCCTGGACCTATCATATCATCATCCCGGGAACAGCCCGTATCAAAGGGAAATGGGGTTCACTGAAGGTTTCCGGCTCAATCGATGATTATGAACTTCCGTTGATGAACCTTGCTCCCAGAGGAGATCAGGATAAAATCATATCGGTCAATCAGGAGAATCGAGACTACATTGGCAAAAGCGGAGGAGATCCGGTCACCGTCTCGCTCTACCTGCACAAAAACCGGTCTGAAAAAATTGAGGCAGCGGAGATCATTAAAAGTTTTGAAGCGACAGGTGTTATTGAGGTATTTGATCTGCTTGATGAACTTTCAAAACGAGAGATTATTGAATCGATTCAATTCCTTAAAAGTGAAGAAAAACAGCTTGAAAAAATAAACGATTACATCAACTCTTTGGGAAGAAAAAAGATCAGAAACGGTTTTAGCTGAACAATCCGAAACAAGAAAACCATTAAAATTTACTCCACACACTATTTTATTTTATACATTTTTATATACATTAAGCCCCTCAGGTTTAATAAGTTAGCTCGATTACATTTCAACCCAATCTTGCTTTTCTGCTACGAAAAAAAATGTTAACCCAAACGGAGGTATCATGAAATTTATTCACGTAATCTCTGCAGTACTTACCTTATCGTTACTCTTCATTCTGTCATTTCCTGCCTATAGTCAATCAACCCTTGAAGATCCTGCCGAACAGCCCGGTTATAAAAAACCCGCTGTATCCATGGCTCTGGGAACTGTACTTCCGGGTGGAGGTCACTTTTATTCCGGTGAAAAAGGTACCGGAGCTTTATTACTAGGAGCCACCATCCTTACCCCAATTGCCGTTGGGGCAGTAATGATAAATAATGAACCCGAAAGTGCATTTAACGCTGTTCACGTAGGAGTAACATTAATGGTCGTTCCCTGGATCTACAGTATCATCGACTCTCCCCGAGCTGCAAAACGGACGAATATTAAGAACGGTCTGGCATCCAACAAGCAATTGGAACTGAATCCCACGGTCATCCCAACAAATGGCAGTCAGGCCGGATATGGTATGACCCTGAAAGTTAATTTCTGACTATCTTTACAACTCTTGGCCAAACAGGGATTTGTGCAACATTCTACGCATTGTTCTGCAAATCCCATTCCTATATCCACC
This sequence comes from Chitinophagaceae bacterium T5-Br10_B2g13, assembly GCA_001564065.1. Classification (GTDB taxonomy): domain Bacteria; phylum Bacteroidota; class Rhodothermia; order Balneolales; family Balneolaceae; genus Rhodohalobacter. The sequence goes on along the minus strand of LKNA01000040.1, from coordinate 7,261 downwards.
TCCTTTAAATCATTCCAGTGAAAATTAGTACCAAGTATCTCACTCCCATCTTTCTTTTTCTGATCCCTTTTTTGATAACCGGAATTCCCTACTGGCTCATTCCTGTTCAGGAAATCACGTTACCAATTACGCTCATCAATCCGGCACTAATCTCAGTTGCTATAGCTACAATTGCATTGCACTATTTCACGGAAAACTCATTCATGAGAAGTGTGAACATCATGGCACTGGTTTTGCCGGTCGTGGTAATGATCAGGGTGATTGTCGAAGGAGTAATCGATCCCACTTCGCACAACCTATGGCCTTTTGAACTGATCATTGCCGTAATCCTTGGCTATTCCGTTTCTCTACCCTCAGCCATTGCAGGTTTACTTCTCAGAAAACTCTTCCATCGCCCGAAAATCAAATCGGATTTCTAATGGCTGAACTCACACCTTTTCAATCTTGACACGCCGCAACACATAATCCTGCCGGTTATCCTCCAGCAGATCCTCGAGCTGTCCGAAAAAGCCTTCGTAATATTGCCGGATCTTTTTCGGCTTGGTTTGGCCAAGGCTGATTTTCACAAAACGGGGAAGTGAGAACAGTGTTCTCGGAAAATCCGCGATTTTTAAACGGTTGCCTTCCACTTTTGCCCGAGACCAGAACGGTGTTCCGTCTTTAGCATTGATGATATCGATATTCTGATATCTCTTCTGATTATTCAAAACATCCGAGATCTGATCCAGGCTGTCGGAATTCATCGGCATGTAAACAGTAATTTCAATACAGTCTATATCAAAATGCATCGATTTTTGCTCATTCCTGAACCTGATCTCCGTCGTTTTTCCGATATTCCGGGCCATCGGCTCCAGAAAGTTGATGAAATACCCGGTAGCCAAAATCTCCGCCAGTGCCCTCTCCTTTTTTCCCAGATTATTGTGTATGAAGAGTGCAAACAAACCAAACAGAACGGCCACTCCTATAATGACCGGAATCCAGGGTCGCTCAAAGTAGGGCAGTGTTCCGATGATGGTAACCAGCGACGGCATCAACGAAATCCCAAAATCCATTACCGAGAGAAACTCCTTCCATTTCATGGCTGAGGAACTTCTTCGGGTGGATTGTTAAACAGCATCGCCTTTATTCTCCATCCGGCTTCGGGATCTTTTTTCCAATGTATCAGTGTCCGGGCTTCATATGACCACTCCTCCCCTTCATTAGAGGTCCAATCTGCATAAAATGTGGCGTACTCCACAGCCAAATCCTCTTTAAAGTGGATCGACTCGGTTCTGTGCCTGTAATCGATGGGTTGATTGTTCTCAAACAAAAATGAATAGAACTCACGGATCTCTCCCTGCCCGTTATTAATTTTGAAGTTGTTCGGAATATTGAGTGCATCCGCATGATAAATTGCAACGGAAGCCTCTGCATCTCCGGCTTTCCAGTTCTGTATAAATCGATCCCAGAGCTGCCGGATCTCTACCTCCGGATTTTCTATCATCACCCTTCCCTCCGATTGTTTTGCACAGGAACTGATGATAAGTGAGGAAAGAATGAATAGAATCAAAAGAGTTGTGAATACTTTCATAGCTATCAACTTTAAGTGTGATCGTTGGAGGAAGTAATAGCGCTGAAAGAGTGATATGAACCGGTGCAGTAAAATCCGGCTTGATTGAGTAATTAACCTAATTCAAACATTGAATACAACATGGAAATAAACAGATTGGGACCTTCTTTTATTAAACAGTAGTTCCTTCTGATATTTATATTGACTTCATACTAAATAATCGATTAAATGTAGTAGAATGTAATGTAACATCAGGTTACGATGAACACTGTACGACTCTTTCACCCTCATCCGGTACTCAAACCACTGATTAAAATGGTTCTGGTGAAAAAAGTTGCGCCCTGGAATGACAACAGCCGTAAGATATACTCCTAACCTCCAACCCCTGTTCACTGCATCATTCTCTATTTGGGCGGCCCGGTCAGAGCTAAAAAGCAGGGCGAAGATTATTTTTCCCGGCAACCGGAATGTGTCATCGTGGGACCTCAGATCACACCGGTTGAACTTGAACTGAAGAAAAATCACCGTGCCGTTATGATCGGTTTTCAACCCGGCGGCCTCTTTCGATTCTTAGGCATTCCCATGAAAGAAATGTTTGATGACGGAATTGACGGCTTTCACATTCTTGACAGAGGAATTAACAATCTCATTGATGAGCTGAGAGAAACACAACATCCTGAAGAGGTAAACGCAAAAGTACAAACATACCTGTTGCATAAAACAGAACGGGTTCGAGAGTTACAGCCTTTAGACAAAGCACTAAAAAAACTGTACATAACCGGCAATAATTACACAATGGACCTGGTAGCACAGGATGCCTGCCTGAGCCTTAGACAGTTTCAGAGAAAATGCCACGAACGGCTGGGAATGAATCCAAAACTTTATGCCCGCATTGCAAGATTTTCAAAAGCATACATGATGTACGAGGGCAACCGACAACTTACCTGGTCCCAAATCAGTCACCGCTGCGGCTACTTCGACCAGATGCACTTCATCAAAGATTTTAAGGAGTTCGCCGGAGTAACCCCCGGCCTGATGAGTAAAAAACTCGATAAAAGTGATCTATCGTTTCAGGCTCCTATGAATTTCTGATCATTACGCAGTTAATGATTGTCGCTTTTTTACTATCCCGCAAGCGTGTATGAGCCTACTTTTTACATAACCTTCATCAACATTCACCAAACTCGAAGATTATGAAAAAGAAAATCATGCACCATATCCAACCTATAGGAAAACGCGGGATGATCATTACAAGAGCAACAGCTATCTGGACCACACTGTTGCTTGTGGCGGTTGTTTCATGTGCTGTTACTGACAGTAACAGCAGTGATGAGCCTTCAGATCTGGAACAGGCAGCACAGGCTTTCGAACAGTTGAGTCAAAGCGATAATAACATTACTATTTCTTTTCCGGAGGAAGATCAGGGAATTCCAATTTATGCACGTGTAGGACCCATTTTAAATCAGTTTTTCGTAACAGATGGAAAGCTGGTTATACCATTTTACAGGGATCCGGAGTGCATTCGCGACGATTTCAACTTTTTAACCTATTACGATCCACCGGCAGCATTCGGGTGTGATTTAACGGTAGGGGGTAAATTTGTAATCGAGCAAGATGCCGAGCAGGGATCGTTTCCGATCATGGCTCACACAACCGGAACAGAGGTCCCAATCTGGATTGTTGACTGGAGTGAATTTCAGGAGCTGATTGAGTCAGAATCGATCACTCTGCCGGAAATAGAAGCTCTGAATCCTGTAAAAGGAATGGCTCAGAATTATGAAGAGTATCTCTCACCCCGTATGAATGAGCATGAAGTGATCATCGAAGCAAGCGGAATCATACAGAGCAGTGGGGAAGAGTTTGCATTCACTCTTACCCATCGTGGGGATCAGATCGAAAAAATAGATTTAAAGATGGATTAGAACAAGGATTCATCGTCAAGCCAACCAATCAATTAGAGTTTCACTTACTCTTTACTCGAAGTGTTTAAGCGGTTAAAAAAATTAACCGCTTTTTTTATTTTCTGAATATTAGGAACACATGATTTTGTTAAAATTTGTGCTGAAAAACGTGGTATAGGGATCTTTTATATAAATTGAGTTTCTGGCAACTAATTTGATTTTTATTGTTTTTATGAGATCACTCACTATCACCCTAATGACTTTGCTCTCAATTCTGATATCAACAGAAATGAAGAGCCTTCAGGCACAACCGGTTCAGACCGACAACGCCAGGGTTGAACTTGTTTCTGAGAACCAATCCATTCAGCCGGGCGAATCCTTTTGGATTGGGGTTCACATGAAGCTTCGTGAAGGCTGGTACGTCTACTATCGAAATCCCGGCGACTCAGGCATGCCGCTGATGGTGGAATGGACTCATGACAAAAATTTTAATATCGGTGAAATTCAGTGGCCCTACCCCGTCTGGATTGATGCAGGTGGCGGTTTGAGCAGCTACGGCTACTACGGAGATGTTCTCTTTATGATGGAGGCTACTGCACCGGAAGATCTCACTCCTGGAGAAACCTACACCCTAAAGGCAGAAGCCGATTGGCTGATCTGTGAAAAGGTCTGTATCCCTGAATATGCCGACATTGAACTTACACTGGATGTAACCGACAGCGATGTTGACTATAGTGAAGAGTGGCTTACTGAATTTTCAGATACACGAAATAAGCTTCCCGTAAAACTTGATTACTGGAGTGCCTCTGCTTCATTTGACGGAGACCGCGCAATACTTACCCTCTCTACAGACGCTTTTGATATCCCCGACTACTCCGAAATTATCTACTTCGCTAACGAAGAGTCTGAAATAGAGAACAGTGCCGATCAGCCCTTCTCTATTGATGGAAATACCATTACCATGGAGCTGCAAAAATCGGGATATAAAACCGATGAGTTTGATTACCTGTGGGGACTTCTCTACAATCCCGACGGCTGGGATGAAGAAGGTACTTATAAAGCCATGACGATCGATACCCGCGATTCATCTATAGCGGCCGAAGTGTCAGAAGAGTTGCCGCTATCCGCTCTCTCCGGACGATTCATGGTCATTCTCGGCTTTGCATTTATCGGCGGATTGATCCTCAATCTGATGCCGTGCGTTTTCCCGATTCTTTCAATCAAAGTGATGAACTTTTTGCAGATGTCCGGCCACAACCCCGGCGAGGTGAAAAAACATGGTTTTCTGTTCGGATTGGGTGTACTTCTATCGTTTTTGGTTTTAGCCGGTCTGCTGCTTCTTCTGCGCGCCGGCGGTCAGGAGCTTGGCTGGGGATTCCAGCTTCAAACTCCCGCTTTCATCGCTTTTATGACATTTCTGATGTTTGGCCTCGGCCTCAGCCTGATGGGCGTTTTTGAAATTGGCAACTCCCTGATCAGTGTTGCGGGGAAGGCCGGTAGCAGCGAAGGTTTACGAGGCTCATTTTTCAGCGGAATTCTGGCCACTGTTTTAGCCACACCATGTACGGCTCCATTTATGGGCACGGCTCTCGGCGTTGCCATCACCCTGCCGGCCTCCACTGCTTTGATGATTTTTGCCATGCTTGGCATCGGAATGGCCACCCCCTACGTTCTGCTCTCTTCATTTCCGGCTCTGATGAAATACCTGCCCAAACCGGGAGCATGGATGGAGACCTTCAAGCAAGTGATGGCTTTTCCTCTCTTTGCCACAGCAATCTGGCTGATCTGGGTTTTTGGCCAGCAGGCCGGTGTTGATGGTTTGACCCGCCTTCTCTTTGGACTCCTTCTCCTCTCTATGGGAATCTGGATTATCCACCGGTGGAAGGCAGTCCAAATCAGTAATCGGTCCCGTATTATTAGCAGAACCATCGCAGCCGTTTTAATTTTTGGAGGATTTTTCTTTTCTGCCTCTTCACCGACTCTTCTAACCAACAGTGGAGACAACACAACTACTGTTGATGGATATGGGGTTGAATGGGAACCGTTTTCAGACCAACTGGTTAACGATTATCGAGCAGAAGGTGAAAATGTTTTTATCGATTTTACTGCCGCCTGGTGTATCACCTGTAAAGCAAATGAACGGATAGTCTTCAGTTCAGAGCGTGTCAAAAACAGATTTGAGGAGCTCGGTTTTATAATGGTCAAAGCAGACTGGACAAACCGAAATCCTGAAATCACCCGGGCACTGGAGTCATTTGGCAGAAACGGTGTTCCGCTCTATGTGATTTACAGTGAAAATCTATCAGAGCCTATGATTCTGCCCGAACTGCTAACCCCCGGAATTGTGCTTGATGCGTTGGATCAACTATCCAACGAAGAGCCACTTACATCCCTTGAGTAAAAATTCAAACCTTTTTTTATCGATAACTTCAAACATTATCCATCATAACCAATCCTTAAAACCATGAAACACACAATCAAGATTACCTTACTCTTATTGATCTCCTTCTCAATTAGTGCAGCTTTAGCTACGGCTCAGTCAGGTGCCGTTGTAGGAGAGAAAGCGCCAAATTTTGAGCTCACCGATGCCTACGGTGAAACCCACAACCTGTCTGACTTCGAGGGTAAATATGTCATCCTGGAGTGGCTAAACCACGACTGCCCGTTTGTGAGAAAACATTATGACGGTAACAATATGCAAGAGCTTCAAAAACGTTACACCGATGAGGGTGCGATCTGGCTCTCGATTATCTCATCTGTTCCGGGAACCCAGGGTCATCTTCAGCCCGATGAGGCTCAGGAGATCACCAAAGCAAAAAACGCATCACCAACTGCTGTACTTCTCGATATTGATGGTGCCGTAGGCAAGATGTACGATGCCCGTGTAACTCCCCACATGTACATCATCAATCCCGAAGGAGTTCTGGAGTATAATGGAGCTATTGACGACAAACCTACCGCCCGTCTGCGCGACCTGGAAGGTGCCCACAACTACGTGGTAGCTGCCATGACCAGCCTGATGAACGGAGAGCCGGTTGAGGTAAAAACCAATACCCCTTACGGCTGCACTGTAAAATATGAGTAATCTGTACTCAACAAGCTGTAGTTTTAGACCCCTTTATTGAGATATAAAGGGGTTTTTCTTTTTCAATGAACAGATCAAGCTACGGATACCAATTTTAACATCCCCAATTAGAGTCATTTCCCTATATTATCCTGTTCTCTGATAATTCAATCATACAACCTGAATGAAGTTCTTACCAACTGCTCCTCTCTTAGCCTTACTTCTTCTCTTTCAATCAGATCCTCTATTTGCTCAAACCACTCAGCCGGTTCCAGCACCTACAGATTTTGAGGTTTATGCTGTATTTACAGAAACGCCACCATTTATTGACGGAAACCTGGACGACCCGGTCTGGCAGGACATCCCTCCCATCACCAGATTTACACAGGTTTGGCCGCGCGACGGTGAGCCGGCCACCGAAGATACCGAAGTTCGAATCGCTTACGACCGCGACAACCTCTACTTCGCCTTTCGTTTTTATGATAAAAATCCGGACCTGATCCGTGCCAAAAATCTGGAGCGGGGCGGTCGGAACAATCGCGACGACCACGCCTACATCGGTATCGACACCTACCTTGATGGCAGAAATGCATATCTCTTTGAAGTCAATGCTTTGGGAACCCAGGATGATGCCCTTATCACAGATGAAACACTGAACTATGAAAGCTTTTCCTGGGATGCCGTTTTTCTCAGTGAAACCACCATCGATGATCAGGGGTGGACGCTGGAAGTCGCCATTCCGTTTCG
>LKNA01000120.1 GCA_001564065.1 Chitinophagaceae bacterium T5-Br10_B2g13 | reverse complement strand
GGAGCAGCATGTTAAATGGCTCATGCAGAATAAGGAGATCCTTCAGCTCTTGATGATCTCCTATATGCAGAACTATTACCTGGTTGACCGAAAGCTCTTTGTCTGGGATTTGGATCGAATGCGTTCATTTCTCCGGGATACGGTGAAGCAGGATATTGCTCAGCGAGATTCAAATGCGGTTCTTCAGGATCGTCAGATCAGCCAGTTTGCCTCACTACTTACCGTGTACCACTGGCTTAAACCGGAGTACAGACGGGAGATCAGCAGTGTAGAGCTGGAATTTCGGGAGTTGGAAAAGAGTGATGATGAATCATTCAAAACACTGATCCAGGAGAATCTTCACGATCGGATTGACGGGCTAATCGATAAAAAGCTTTTTGGCTTCATGCGTAAAGAAATTGTCCGAAATGCGGTAATTGCTGCAAGACATGATCCGCTTTCCGATTACATCGACTCTATTGGTACGCTTATTCAGGCGCAGAAAATCACTACGGTCCATTTTAACTGGATGGAAGACGGCCGGTTAAAGTTCTGGGCAAAAGCGGTTTGGGATATTTACGAGCAGGAAAAGCGTGGAACCGATAGCCTTGTACGAAAGGATATCGTGGATGAAAAGCTGAAAGACTTGAGTGATTTGGGAAAAAATGGCGATTTAAAGGTCGTGAATTGGGCGATAAGCGAGTCAGCCTCCGGAATTGCGATGGGTTATACCCGACAAAGAGGCTATTCCATCCCTAAAGCGGTAGAGATCGAGATTTTCAGAAATGCCTTTAACTGGGACAAGTTCAGACCGGTCGGAAGTTCGGATTGGGCAACCTATAAGATGAAGTATGGAATCGTTGAGGAAGAGGATGACCTGCAACCAAAAAACACGGAGTCACTTGATGAAGAGTCAGCCCCTTTCTGACATATTTTTTTAACCAGTAATATGAGATCGGTGAAAGTTGGAAAATCTCTGTTTTAATGTTTCAAAAGGTATAAAACGAACTTTAAATCATCATAAACACACTTTTTATGAAACATTTGCTTGAAACTTCTTTGAAACCGGCTGAAACATTGGCTCCTGAAACGGTAACATTCATGTTTCAAGAAAGTTTCAAAATCAAAGAACATAAGTATCTGTTTTTATTACATCCATTTAAAACTAAAATCAACTTGAAACAGCAATGTTTCCACAACTGTTTCAACAAAAACGGCCATCTGATACGTGTAAACATCGTTTTTCCCTTTTTGAAACAAAATACAGCAACAATCACATGAACAGGGCTTTTTAATAAAAGCAGGTTTAATAATTAAGGCAGTGCCCAACACCAACTAACAACCTAACTACCCACGAAGATGACAAAAAAAGACAGAACCGATATCGAATACCTGGTAAACCTTGAAGTGATGACGATTAAGCAGGCCCAGGTCTATGTAGAAGAGAAAACCGGAATGCGGAGCAGCATGTTTTATGATTGTGTACGTCCGCTTTTAAATCCAAAGCCTATTGCTAAAAATTTTCGGACAAATCGACCAGCTCATTTGGTAGTTCGGAAAGAGGATGTGGAACAAGTAATTGCACAGATGAAGAGTTGTATGATCTGATTTTTAAATGTAAACTGATATGTTAGACCATTTTTTGGCAAATACGTTGAAATATTAGTTATTTCTCCGAGTAGGTTGGGAATTGTAATAATTTCCAACTCTGCCAAATCCCCAGTTTAGTCAATCACGCAATAGACATTTCAATCGCATAAATGACATAACTCAAAATATCGACGAATTCCTAAATAATTTCTTCTCTGAAATTACAGATGGCTAATTAGATAATTTGAGTTGGCTAATGCATAATAGAAATCTTGACCACAACGATCCCCAAAAAAACTCTACACTTTTTAAACCTCTATTAATAAACCTAGACTTCAAAGCCACCTTTTAAAATAAATTTTTGAAGCAAGTTGTGGACTTTGATATTTACTTTAAAAGCAGGCAATTTTGCCCCTTCAACTTCTTCGAAATATTCCTTCGCCATTTCTTTATCTACAGTACTTTTTAAATCGTCGAAGCGTCCGTATTCATTAATATTTTTCTCATTTACTCCAGAGTCCATCATGCTCCGAAGCTTCGATTCGTCCAAGCCTAACACTTGTGAAATTCTGAATATTTGATCGTTTTTGGCTTCAAATTTATACTGATTTATATACTCTCTGAAGGTTTTGCCACTTTCTAAATTAACAGTACCCCTTTCTACATCATGCAAGAATATATTTGCGAATTTCTGTTCCTCTTGAGTCAATGAAGCGAAAGATTTATGTAACTCATCTAAGGTCTTTTGTACCTCTTCTTTATCTAGGTCATCATTTCGAAGTGATTTAAGATATTTTTCAAATCGTGAATTCATATAATCTGCATCAATAGCACCAGTATCAATTTCAGTTAGGTAACCATCAATTTCGTAAGGTACGTCAATTGTTCCTCCGCCTTCACCATTACTAAACAATTCTTTATAGCGAAGGGCTAAAATTAAATACACGCTTTCATCGAAATTCAATTGGATAGAAACTATTTCTTTCCCTTTACCAAACTCATATTCCAATTTATCCCATTTAAACCCTTGTATTTTTGCAGCTTCTAAATAGTCATTCAACTCCTTAAAAAGTTTAGCAAACTTTCCTCGCTCTGAAAGATTATCCGGTAATTTTTCAAAATTTTCTATATCGGCATTGTTGAAAAGAAAGGAAATATCTTGGAACACTTTGTTCATAGAATTAAGGTTTGCGTCCAAGTGACTAGCAAATAATGCCATTGGTTTGTCACCTGAATACAATTTTATTGCGCCATTAATATGACGTTCCATTGTATGAGGTTTTCTGTAGTAGCGTATCGTTCCAAAAGGTTTATCCGGGCCAAATAATCTATTGGTTCGAGAAAATGCCTGGATAATATGTTCATATTTAATTTCTTTATCCATGTAAAGCGTATTAACCCATTTAGAATCAAAGCCAGTAAGCATTTGGTCAACTACGATGAGCAAATCTAGTTGCTCTTCAGGTGTATTTTCAATTCTGACATACGGCTTTTTATGAGCGAGCCTCGATGCTATATCTTTTTTAAATTTTGAATGATTGGAGAGCCTGAAATTCTGGTCATAGAGTTTATTATAGTCTGTAATTATTTCGACTAAACCATCTTCTTTAAATGCAGCGCCCCCAACATTATCTATATTAGGGTCAAATAATGCTGAAATCTTTAATTCAGGTTTCATTCTTTTGATCAACCTATAATATTCAATTGCTTCAATTATACTACTAGTAGCAAATATTGCATGAAATTTCCCGTTTTGACTCAAAACAAGCCAGTTTTCGACGATATCTTCTACAACCTTACGCTTATGATCCTCACGTTCATACTGTGATCGAGGTATAAAGTCTTCAATCCCACGAATGTAGTTCCCGGATTCATCGAAGTATCCTGCCATTTTAATTTTCTTCATATATGTGTTGAAGATTTTCTTCTTGCCAGGATCTGATAGCGCCTCCTTTTCATCTTTCGCTTTAGCTTTCTTTAGGGCAACTGCTTTTCTTAGGTCACGATCTTTGTAGGTAAGTACCTTATAAGGATCGAAACCTAATACGTTTCCATCTCTGATACCATCCGCGATACTATAGCGATGCAATTCGTTCCCGAATACAGTTGCCGTCGTGTTCATTTTCTTCTGATTTTCTTCATGAATAGGAGTGCCGGTAAATCCAAAAAAAATAGCAGAAGTAAACGTCTCTTTAATAGTAATTAGCATATCTCCAAAAGTAGATCGGTGTGCTTCATCCACAATGAACACAATTCTTTTCTCATTCATGATCTGAAGATCTCTTTTATTGAGCCCACCTTCCTCATCATTTATGTTACTCATCTTCTGAATAGAGGTAACAATCAATGTATCATTAGGATCGTCACTTTTAAGTTTTGTCACTAGGACATTTGTACTTTCAGTACCCTGCACATCTTCATTTTCGTCAGAAAATGCACGGTACTCTTGTAGTGACTGTGTGCCAAGCTCAATCCTATCCATCAAAAAAATTACTTTGTCAGCATCTTTTGAGTTAGCTATGAGCTGCGCTGACTTAAAACTAGTCATCGTTTTTCCAGATCCGGTTGTATGCCAGATATATCCACCTAATGAATGTTTATTATTCCAATCTGTTTTGGCCACCTTATCAGAAATAGCGTTAGCAGCATAATATTGATAGCTACGCATCACCTTTAAAACACCATCGGTATCATCGGGTACCGTATAGAATCCTATTAACTGATGAGCCATTGGAATGGATAACAAAGAAGAAGCGATATCAGACCATTGGTTTACATGCTCATTATTGAAGTCCGCCCAATGGAAGAAAAAATCTTTATTGAATTTACCATCCGATCCAGGATTGGCAAAATAAACGGTTTCATCAGGTTCCATCGCTACAAAAATTTGTATTAAGGAGAATAAACCCGTATAGATGCCTGACCTGGAGTAATTTTCGATTTGGTGATACGCCTGACTAACTGATACACCACTTTTCTTTAACTCAATATGAATGACCGGCATACCATTTATGAGCAGCATCAGATCTCCACGCCGGTTATTAAGTATTTTAGACTTACTTTTAAATTGAGGTTGTTGAGCTATTTGGTAACGACTTTGACCGGCAGCTATCTCATGCCGATCATATATTTTTAGAATTACTTCCTTTCCAAAATGCAATTTGTCGTCTTTGTTATCTCTGATGATGGAAACAGTTTTACCATTAATGAAGCCATTAAGTCTGAGTGGTGTTCTCAATTTAGTGATCTGCTCCAAAATCTGCTGCATTTCCCCTTCTGTTATAGGATGATCGTTTAATCGATCTATTCCTCTGTTGTTTTCGAAAAGAATATCTGCCCAGTTTTGTAATAGGTTTTCCTCAGTTGGGTTTTTAATTACTTCTTCTTCCCATCCTTTTCTGGAAAGCGCTTGAATTAAAGCTTTTTCGAATTCTGCTTCGGTAGTAAAGGTCATTTCTTAATCACTATTTTAAAAATAGGTTTACACAAACAACTTTTCTAAACAGGCTTTTTTTATTGCCACTAATTTTGTTACCAGATCTTGATGCTTAGAAATTAGTCTATCTAGGTTGTGGAAGTAATTTCCAATCTTTTTTTGTTCAGCATTTGATGGCACTTTAATAATGAACTCTCCAAGACTAGACCTGCTGATACGTTGTCTAGTACCTCCTGCTAATAGATTGTTTACTTTGTTGAAATATGAGTTAGTTGACAAATACTGAATTAAAAAAGTATTGACTAATCTATCAGATGCCCTCACAATGGTGCAGTCAACAGCCGTAATTGCCTTTTCATCTAAATTCGGAACTATACATGCTCTTCCTGCTGGATCAGGTAATCTGGAAATCAAAATGTCTCCTGGAAGTACTTCGGTGCAATTTAATGCCTCCATTGTTTCCTCAGAAATCCACTTTGATTTGTCAGTTTTATCCTTAAACTCATTCACACCTACATTTCCTGTTTGAAGTAACCGTATTCCATTGCTGCTTTGGTCTTTAGATTCAATCCAATCACCGTCTGAGAATAATGAACATAAATCAACTAATTTATCCTCTTTCCAGTCCTTTTTAAACTCCTTAAATCGAATCTCAGGAACAGCATCACCATCTTTTGGAAACATTTTTTCCAACATGGCCTTTTTCAGATTGATCAGCTTATCGTGCATTTGTTCACGATGAGCGAGGTGTTGATCTAATTTTAATAAAAACTCTCCTACCTTGTTCTGTTCTGTTCTGTGTGGGATTATTATTGGTGTAGATTTTGCCTGTTCAATGGTGTAGTGGGCAATAGTTCCAATATGCGTAATACTATTTATAAAACTTCTAAATGATGTAGTTGCGAAGAAATTATATAAAAAATATCCATTCAGTTTATTGCCATTTCTTAACCATAATAAATCTGCATCTTTGAAATAAAAAGGATCATTTGACTTAATTAAATATGGGATCCCAATAGAACCCCCACCTGTTACTAATAGATCATTTGCTTGAACTGATCCTGATTTATTGGATAATTCTTTATACAATTCAAATGAAATAAAAGCTTTTTTATTTTCAATACCTTTAAAATCAGCTACTACGTCACTTGATCTAAAAAAAGGAACACCTGATTGTGTCCACTCATTTTTATGTACACGAGAAGCTGATGTAATTTCAAATAAATCACCCAAATTGTATTCTTCCCACTCACCTTCAAAGCCTGAAAATCGAAGCTCGGGTAATTTTTTTTGATCATCCATATTATTCACTTTCTAATAATGACTGAAATTCTTTGAGCCCCTTCATGTCAAATTCATTCCCCTCTAGTTCTGCTATCATAGATGCTAAAGAGCTTTCGGCTTCATTAATTTTATTAGCTATATCCGAGTAAGTCGTCTCATATTTTTCAGCAAGGGCTTTAATCTTACCAGTCAATTTTTGTATGATATCTAATGGAAGATTATCTATAGATAAAACAATAGGATCTATCCATTTCTGCTCAAGCAGGCCGTACACTTGTTCATCCGAGAGTATTTCAATAAACTTTTTAGTCTTTTGATGAAGTAAATCTTCTTCTTTTTTAATCAGCTTCTTAAGATCTTTTTCTTCTGCAATAAGATTAGCTGTTCTCACCATTTTGCTTTCAAATGAACCTTCAGGAAAAGTGTATGCAAGTTTTAAATCAGTCAGATAATTATTCACAGCCATTTTTCCATAGGTGCCATCCTTATTAGGATCGATATTTGACCATGCTACTTGCGGATTATCGCTGACATAACCTTCCTTTTCTGATTTCTTTGGTTTGTCATCAAGAAATTCAAGATAACTTTTTAGTGTGTTGATTTCTTCCGACTCTACATCATCTAAAATCTCAGCCAGTATATTACCGACCTCCTTATTTATAAAATTATCATTCGAGTCATTTAAAATAGGCTTATCTTTTTCTTCATCAGAAAGAGAATCGATGATTTCATCATATTCTGAATCAATTTCGAAAAGTCGGCCTTCTTTATTTTCAATGCTTTTTAATTCATCCTTAAAGTATGTTTTTTGGACCAATTCAAAAGGGATCACACGACCAATCCAGCCTTCTTGAACTTCAACATCTTCTCCAGATCTCTTTCTTATTACCATATTAGGATCAACTTTTTTTGTTGATTCAAAACCTTCAGTTTGAATAATTTCTAAATCGACTTTTATAATACCCCAGTTATCATCGAGGATTTGATAAGCTTCATACTTGTCAATGAGGGGGATGGATTCTAGCCTATTAAAAATATCTTTACTAAGAACCGCTTCTTCTCTATTAATCTTGACTGTATCCATGTTGGTTAACAGTTCCTCCTTAAGGAACTTATTAAAGTCACTAAATGAATTGTTAAATTTATTAACAAATTCTTTTACACTAGGATGTTCTTCAATTTCTTTTTTTATGTCTTTAACATTCAATTCGAGATTCACTTTAGAGTTTTCATAGAATAAAGCTTCTTTTAAACCAGGTAGTGCAACCCAATACTTTTTAAGTTCTTCGATCTCTCTAGCTGGAACACCGCCAAACATAGAAGCATAGATATCCCAACTTTCCGGCCTCTCTGATGAGTCAACATATCGAGGAATATTAAGATTATATTCATTCTCTCGAATCTCCTCTCTTTGAACTACTCTTGAATATTTACGTATGGAGAGTCGATTGATTACAGTATCCGAAATTTTCTTAATATCAGAAGCTCTAAGCTTGTTATTCTTTCCATCTTTTATAAAGCCTTTTGATGCATCAACAATCAAAATATCACTATTCTCTCGCTTTTGTTTTAATACCATAATTGTTGTAGGTATACTTGTACCAAAGAATATATTTGGTGGCAACCCTATGACGGTGTCAATATGGTTTGCTTCAATTAGCTTTTCACGAATAACGCTTTCCTCTCCGCCGCGGAACAAAACCCCATGAGGTAAAACAATAGACATGATACCGTCTGGCTTTATATGATATAAGTCATGTAACAAAAAAGCATAATCAGCCTTCGCTTTTGGTGCCAGCCCAAACCTTGAGTATCTTGGATCAGCTTCTTTATCTGAAGGATCCCATTTTTGTGAGTATGGCGGATTAGAAACAACTGCATCTACATACAAAGGTCTATAAGTGTGAGTTGGGTCATTTTCATCAAAATATGGCCAATCTTCTTCTAAAGTATCTCCATTTCTAGTTACAATATTGTTTGGCAAAATCCCACGCATGACCAAGTTCATCCTAGTCAAGTTATAGGTATTCTGCTTTAATTCTTGAGCATAGAATTTGATGTTATTTTCATCATCTACATATTTGGCTACACTACTACCTATGTTAATTAGCAGCGATCCTGAACCACTTGTTGAATCATAAATTTCAATTTCTTTTTTTTCTTTTAGATGATTAGCTATGATTTCAGACATCAACACCGAAATTTCATGTGGAGTGTAAAATTCGCCAGCTTTTTTTCCTGCATTTGCGGCAAACATTGCAATCAAATACTCATAAATGAACCCAAGCACGTCATAACCCTGCTTGCCATCCATTGGAATATCTTTAATGAGGTGTATTAATTGACTAATTGCTTTAGTCTGCGCTGCTGAACTATCACCTAACTTACTTAGGCCGCTTTCTAGTGTAGCAAAAATGCCCTCAAATAATTTCTTATGGGCCGGACTAATCAATCTGCTAAAAGCCGATAATGCATCCCTCACATTTGAGACATCAAAGTCCTTGCCTTTCTTAATCCAAGTAGAAAACAAATTTTCATAGGAAATAAAATAACCTATGTTTTTCTTTATATACTCAACAGTTTCAGTATCCTCTTCCGACAATCCCCTAATGTCTTCATTAGTAAAATCCATTTTCTTAGCAAACTGGACCTCTTTATCAGATAAGTATTTGTAAAAAATGAAGCCAAGTATGTAATCTTTATACTCATTTGCCTCAATTTTAGAACGCATCTGGTTCGCTGATTCCCAGATTTTAACTGCTAATTGTTGTTTGTTCATGAAAATTTATAATTACTTACCATTAATGTTAATTAGTTAAGCATAACCCTAATCATTATGCTCAATGGTCAATTCTTATTTAAATAAAAATTGCCAATCATTTGAGTTATAGTCTTAATCTTACCAATCTGTATCCTCGAAACTCACCCTAAGCAAGCTTTTCTATATTTGCAGTTAAATTTCACAGCTTTACCTATACTTTAAAATTTACACCTCTTGGTGTTATTTCATTAATTTATAAAAGCGATCAAAGAATTTAGATTTTGTGCTAAAATCAGGCTTATTATTTGAATCTCCAATTTGTTTAAGAGTGTTAATGCTAGGTTTTTCAACCGTTTCTCGACATGCTAAGATATTTATAGTATATATCCTTCAAAATAATTGTTTTTAAATAACTTAATTGAATTGACTTTTATTTTTTTGATTCATTTAGAAAGAAATAAAGTCTTTGCAAGCTATTTGACTGCATCAATTAATACAGTGAGTAAACTTAAAAAACTAACACTCTTATGTTATCTTCAATACTCTCAAAAATGATATACAAAAGGCCTTTAATTTCTACAGAGTACAGCCCGCAGCCAAAATTTTGATATTGATAAATTCGAGGTCGTCTGTTAAATACAAATCATTTCGCCCATTATACTAAAATTTTGTCCAGTTTACTCACACTGTTCGTATCGGTCTTTTCATGGATTTATACTCATGTAATTGTCAGTAAATTTTTATAAATCCTTTAATTCTCCAATTCCCTCCAAACGGTCATTTGAGCATTGTAAGCCAGTATTTTTGCCCCTAATCTGTGTTTGAACGAAAACTCAATCACAGATGGCCGAACTTTCCCAACCACATACCGGAGATTTAAATGAACTGCCTCTTAATGGTCAAACCATTAAAGAAAAAGGCAATTCTACGGTAGGACGCCCTTCAATGGAATCGTACCTG
>LKNA01000119.1 GCA_001564065.1 Chitinophagaceae bacterium T5-Br10_B2g13 | reverse complement strand
TGCTGTACCATTCAGCTTGACGCCGAGCCATCCGATAAAGTGCTTAAAAATATAAGAACCCGGCAGGATGAGGTAATCAGTGCAACACTGGTGCCGAGAAGGTAACCAGAAGAGAAAGCGATTTACCGGTTAAAAATATGTTGCTAAACCGGACTCTCTTTCGGCATGCCGATCTATCACTCTTAAAATGATCTGCTTGAATTTAGAAATTGTAAAAGCATGAATTTGAGAAGCAGTGCACATCGAAAAGCCGAAAGAGAGAGATTGCCCTGGATAAGCTTGGGGATCATTTTAGCGGGACTATTTCTACTCTTCACAATCACATTTACGACATGGTGGTTATTTATGCCAGAGCGAGATAAAAGTGATACAGAACCGTTTTCAGACCATAAAGTACTTGAGCTCGCATCTGCGTTAGAGGAAGATGTAAGGTATCTGTCTGAAGAGATTGGAGAGAGAAATATGCACAGGAGTGGTACGATGGCCATCACTGCTGATTGGATTGAGACCCGTATGGAGGAGAAGAGGTATAATGCACAAAGAGAGACCTACCGTCTAAGCCGTGGAGTGTACAGCGGGCAAACTGCAGATCATATAATTGCTGAACTGCCCGGAACCGATCAGCCTGATGAAATCCTAATTATCGGTGCACACTATGACACTGTGCCGGGTTCACCGGGTGCAAACGATAACGGATCGGCAGTTGCGTCACTTCTGTCTCTTGCCGGTTATTTTTTGGATAAGCCTCAAAGAATAACAATCCGGTTTGTAGCATTTGCCAATGAAGAGCCACCATTTTTTAAAACAGAAGATATGGGAAGCTATGCCTATGCCCGGGAACTATCGGATCGTGGTGAAAATGTCGTAGCGATGGTTTCTATGGACGGACTCGGCTTTTACAGCGATGAACCGGGCAGCCAGAGTTATCCGCTGCCCGGTATAGGCTGGATCTATCCAAATCGAGCAAACTTCATTGCTTTTGTAACGAGGTTCAGTGATTTGAGTTTAATGAAACGATCATTAAAAGCTTTCAGGAAAACATCAGAGTTGCCGGCTGAGGGAGTGGCACTACCGGGGCTGGTGCCCGGAACCGACTGGTCGGATCACTGGTCATTCTGGCAACATGACATACCTGCATTTCTGATTACAGACACACTACCCTACAGGGATCCATACTATCACACAGCACAAGACCTGGCTGAAAATATAGATTTTAAAAAATTAACCCTACTCAATTTCGGTTTACGATCTGTTGTAAAAGAACTCGCCTCAAATTTTTTTATAACCAAGGACTTTGCTGGGTTGCCTGGGCAATTTTTGCTGCGTCTATTGCTATTACCAACTCTTCATTTGTTGGAATGACGTAGATGTCCGTTTTTGAGTTTTCTGAACTGATTTTTTCTACCTGTCCGCGTTTTGCATTTCTGTTCTTTTCAGGGTCTATCTCGATTCCCATGTAATCCAGTCCGGAAACACACTGTTCGCGGATTTCAGCTGAGTTTTCGCCAATACCGGCTGTAAAAATGATGGAGTCGCAGCCGTTTAGCGTGGCGATATATGATCCGATGTACTGCTTCACTTTATGACAGAAAACATCAACGGCTTGCTGACATCTACGGTCGCCATTGTGAGCTTCCTCAAGTAGATCCCGCATGTCGCTGGCATATCCGCTTAGTCCTAATAAACCGCTGTGTCTGTTCAGGAGAGCGTGAAGGCTGTTCATCGTAATCTCCTCCTTGTCCATAATGTAGAAAAGAATGGAGGGGTCCAGATCCCCGCTTCGCGTACCCATTACAAGACCGGAAAGCGGAGTGAATCCCATCGAGGTTTCAATCGACTTACCGCCATCAATGGCTGAAAGTGAAGCGCCATTCCCCAAATGGCAGGTGATTACTTTGGTCTCTTCAACAGGCTTTTCAGTCAGCTTATAGTATTGGCGGCTCACATAGTAGTGAGATGTACCGTGGAAGCCATACTTACGGATTTTATACCGGCGATAGAGACGGTTTGGAATACCGTATAAATACGCTTTAGCCGGCAGGGAGTGGTGAAATGCCGTATCAAATACCGCTACGTGAGGAATGGTTGGCAGATGTTTTTTTGCAGCCTGAATTCCTTTTAGGTTGTTGGGATTGTGAAGCGGGGCAAGGTCAAACGCCTCTTCAATTGCGTGTGTCACATCGTCATCAATCAAGACGGAATCCTTGAACATTTCGCCGCCGTGCACCACTCTGTGTCCCACAGCTTTGATGTCATCCGGTGAGGAGATGATACCGTTCTTTTCATCCAGCAGGTAACTCATTACCTCCTGAAGGGCTTCGCTGTGATCTGCAATTACCTTCGTGGTTTTTGTGTGTTTTTTACCCTCCGGTTCGTGTTTTACAATGGAGGTAACGGCCCCGATACGTTCAACTACTCCCTTGCAGACATCCTTTGAGTGTTCTGTTTCTATTAAATTGTATTTTACGGAAGAGCTTCCGCAGTTAATGACGAGTACTAACATATTTTAGAATTCTTAAAATTTATACTGTTGTTTTTTCATCTCTTTTTTGATCGGATCAAGCAAGTGTTCCAATCCGTTGGTCTTTATTTCATACATCGTTGAGAGCTGTTGACCCAGCATCCCACCAGGGAAGCCTTTTCTGCTAAACCACACCAGATAGTGAACCGGCAGTGCAGTTATATTCCAGCCCTTGTACTGCCCGAACGGCATTTTGGCAACAACCAGTTTGTGAAGAAAATTTCGATCAAACATAAAAATAGGCCGGGATATTATTTCATAAGCTTAGAAAACGATACAGTTTAAATGTAATTAATCTATACAAAGAGAGTATTAAGGTTTCTCCTGATTTGATTGAATTGTTAAAAAATAAACTTTTTTGTAACAGATTGTTTGCTCATTACTCTTGATTGAGAATGGAAAGCTTTAGGTGACAGAGACAGCCGGATGAGCGCACTCAGGGTACAATTCTTATACATTCTCAAAATTGCATTTAGGAACTGGAAAAAATCTCCATTTTTCACGCTTGTAAATCTTTTGGGACTTGCAGTTGGTATAGCCAGCTGCCTTCTGATCGGTGTATACCTGATTAATGAACTCTCCTACGACACCCACCACGAAAAAAGCGATCGGATTTATCGTATTACCCAAACCATGCTCACAAATGGTGAGATTGACGGCACATCAGCTACAACTCCTTTTCCGCTAAAACAAACGATCAGTAATGAATTGGGTGGGTCAGTTTCTGCATCAGTACGGTTTTTTGACCTGGAAAGTGAAAGCGTTGCCATCAAAAATCCGGACAATAATGTTGTTATCCGCCAAAGCCGTTTCTTTTTTACCGATCCGGAAGTGTTCGATCTGTTTGATATCCCTTTAACTCGCGGCGATGTACGTCAGGTTCTTGCCGAGCCAAATTCAGTGGTTATCACTGAAAACATAGCTTCCGTATATTTTGGGAACGAAGACCCAATGGGTAAAACCTTCCATTTTGAGGGGCGAATAGCGCTTACGGTTTCTGGTGTAATGGAAGATTGGTCCTCCAATTCACACTTCAAAGCAGACTTTCTGACCTCTTTTGAGACACTGAGAAATATCTGGGGCAATTACGATGAAATCACGGAGCAATGGAGGTGGAATCCGGTCTGGACCTATATTCTTACGGAACCGGGGGTAGAAGCTGAACAGCTGAATGAAACTATTGCAGAAGTCACCCGTCCGTTTTACGCCGAAGATTTTACCGGCGCCGAAAGCGTTGAGCTTCAACTTCAACCATTGGAGGAGATCTGGCTGACACCGGGCCTGGATGGAGAGATTGAACCGGTGAGTAACTTCGTTAACGTATACCTATTTGGGTTAATCGCCGGATTTATTCTCATCCTGGCATGTATCAACTTTATTAACCTCTCAACTGCGGCAGCCTTGCGCCGCTCAAAGGAGGTGGGTGTTCGGAAAGTATTAGGCGCTGAGCGTTCCGGTTTGGCTGTTCAGTTTATGATGGAGTCCCTGATCTTTACGTTGGCGGCATTTCTGGCCGGAGTGTTGCTGAGCTGGCTCATGTTTCCATTTTTTGAATCCTTTACCGGAAAAGAATTGCTCTCCGATCTTATGAATCTGCCAGAGCTGGCTCTTATGCTATCCATTTTTATTCTGGTGATTGCACTTCTAGCCGGACTCTACCCCTCCGCTGTTCTCTCTTCCTTCAACCCGATTGAGAGTCTTCGCGGAAAACAATCAAAAGGGAAAGGGGGCACAAAAATCAGAAAAGGCCTGGTTCTGGTTCAGTTTGCGATTACAGCTATTCTGCTGATCGGCACTTCGCTTGTCTATTTTCAACACAAGCATCTGCAGGAAAAGGATCTGGGTTTTGACACTGAACAGGTGATTGCCGTTCCGGTTTATCTGACGAGCGCAATTTGGTCGTATGATGAGATGAAGCAAAGAGCGCTGGAGCATACCTCCATCTTGAATATATCGGGTTCAAAAACACTTTTTGGCAGTTCAAACTTCTGGAAGTATGATATAACGCCGGATGACGCTGCTGCGGATGAGATGCCTTCGTTCAATAAGATTTTTGTGCTGCACGATATCCTGGAAACAATGAATATTGATGTTATTGCGGGCCGGGATTTCTCTGAAGAGTTCTCCACAGATGCCGAACAGGCTCTGCTGATTAACCGGGCCATGGTTGAGTTTCTTGAGTGGGAAGAGCCTGAGAACGCGATCGGCCGCACGTTCAGAAATTCACAGGGAAAACAGTTTTCGGTTGTTGGTGTTACAGAGAATTTTAATCATGCGTTTCTGCGCCGGGAACTGGAGCCGCTGATTCTGGAACTTCCTGCAAACCTGAACCAGAAAATTGCGAATATCGAATACATGATGGTGCGCCTGGCACCGGGCAATCCGGGCGATGCCATCGAGCATCTGCGTTCAATCTGGGCCGATGTGGATCAAACCCACCCTTTTGATTACTTTTTTGTGGACGACCGTCTTAACCAGCTCTATGAACCCGAACAACGAATTGCATCCGTAATGGGAATTTTTGCTCTGATCGCTATTTTTGTTGGTAGTATGGGCCTCCTGGGTTTGGCCTCCTACTCGGTAAAAGTCAGGGAAAAAGAAGTGGCTATTCGGAAAGCCCTGGGACTTACGGCGCCCGGAGTGTTCTATCTGCTGTCAAAAGATTACCTGTTGCTTATTGTGTCGGCGCATCTGCTGGCACTGCCGGTGATCTATTTTGCGGCCTCCGGCTGGCTGGCTGATTTTCCGTACCGCATAGAACTGGGATACTACCTGGTCATTACGTTTCTATTCAGCCTGTTGATTACTCTGGTAATCAGCATTGGAACGGTAAGCTCGCAATCGGTAAAAGCAGCTCTTTTGAATCCGGCAGATACGCTGAAGAACGAATAAATGTTGAAACAAGCTCATGGATAAAAAGATTGAAAAAAAGAAAATATCTACGGTAAAAATTGTCGGGTACCTGATGCTGGCCGGTATTCTTTTAATTGCTCTTTATAACTTTTTCGGACAAGATTCAGGGTCAACCACTACGGTAGACCGGCAGCGGTTGATTATTTCGGAAGTGGCGGAGGGAGTGTTTCAGGAGTTTGTGGATGTTTCTGGAACCGTACAGCCGGTACGTACTACCTATCTGGATGCTGTTGAGGGCGGAGTGGTTCAGAACGTATTCGCCCAATCGGGCGAAATGGTGGAGGCCGGTGATACCATTGTGGTTTTGACCAACTCTTCACTGCAGCTCAGCGTGTTACAACAGGAGGCCGGAATTTACGATCAGATCAACAATGTTAGAAATTCGCGATTGAATCTGGAGCAAAATCACCTCAATCTTCAAAAAGAACTGACCGACTCCCGTACTCGCCTGGAGCTTGCAAACTCATCCTACCAGCGCGATAGCGTTTTGTTTGCGAAAGAGCTGATCTCATCCCGGGAGTTTGAGGAATCGGAACTGGAGTTCAAATTTCAGAACAGCCGTTTTGAGCTCAATTACGAATCATTCAGGCGTGATTCTGTTCAGATGGCGCAGCAACTCACCCAGCTCAATCAATCGGAAGAGCGCATGTGGCGCAGCCTGGACGGTGTGCAGCAGATTCTGGATAACCTGATTGTAACAGCGCCTATTTCTGGACAGCTCTCCACGATGGAGCTCGATCCGGGGCTTTCTATTCAGCAGGGAGAGCGAATCGGGCAGATCGATCAATTGGATGGATTTAAGGTGCGCGCCGGTATAGATGAGTTTTACCTGGCCCGTGTAGCGGTCGGTCAGTCGGGGAGCTTTGATTTTGCGGGCGATTCATACAGTGTGGTTGTAGAGCGCGTATATCCGGTGATACAGGACGGGCAATTCCAGGTCGATTTTCAGTTTTTGGGTGAAATGCCTCAGTCGCTTCGTCGTGGACAGTCGGTGCGCGTAAGATTAGAATTAGGCGATTCAGGTACGGCTTTACTGCTTCCAAGAGGTGCGTTTTTTCAACAGACGGGCGGGAACTGGGTATTTGCAGTTGATGAAACCGGAAACCGGGCTGTTAAACAAGCGGTTCGCCTGGGTCGATCAAACCGAGACTATTATGAAGTTATAGAAGGACTGGAACCGGGGCAGCGTGTGGTAACTTCCAGTTATGATGTATATCAGCAGTCTGATCTGCTGATTTTTCAAGAATGATTTTAAATTAATGGCAAATCCATGATTAAAGCAGAAAGCCTGACGAAGATATACAGAACCGATGAAATTGAAACCACGGCTTTGAACCGTTTGGATCTTGAGATTCAGAAGGGGGAGTTTGTGGCTATTATGGGCCCATCGGGATGTGGAAAATCAACGCTGTTAAATATAATGGGGTTACTCGACAGTCCGTCGGAAGGTAGCTACAAGTTTTTAGATGAGGAAACGGCCGGATATTCCGAACGGGATCGGGCCAGGATGAGAAAAGGGAATATCGGTTTTATTTTTCAGAGTTTTAATCTGATAGACGAGCTTACCGTTTTTGAAAATGCGGAGCTGCCACTTCAGTATCTTGGGCTGAATGCCTCACAGTCTAAAGAAAAAGTAGAAAAAGCACTTGAAGAAATGGGGATGATGCCGCGCAGAAATCATTTCCCCAATCAGTTATCAGGTGGTCAGCAGCAGCGAGCGGCTATTGCCCGTGCAGTTGTCACAGAACCTAAATTAATATTAGCAGATGAGCCAACCGGAAATCTCGATTCAGGTCATGGCGAGGAAGTGATGAATTTGCTAAAATCTCTGAATGAACAAGGGACAACAATCGTGATGGTGACACACTCTCCAATCGATGCAGAGTATGCAGATCGAATCATTCACCTGAAAGATGGAATGATTGCAGAGGGGAATCCGGTCTATCAAACCGAAGGTTAAAATAACCTCTTCGCACATGGCGAGGTTGGCCGTAAAAAATCTTACTTTCAATACCGAATACCTGAGTTTAAAGGTTTTAGTTACCGATTGAATGTAAAGGTCCCCTCCTTCGGAAGGAGGGGGATAAGGGTTGGTTGGATTGAGTGTTATATTTAAGCCAAATTTTCTTAATCATGCTCAATTTTGGGTTAGTTAACCACCCCCAATCCCTCCTTAAAAAGGAGGGGAGTTCTATACTTTCTTTACAAATCACCAGAACTCAGGATTGAATCGTATTGAAAATTGATTGACTCGTCGCATGACCTATCTGACTGTAGAAAACCTTTCTAAAAGTTTTGGTACCAAAATTCTGTTTGAAAAGATCACCTTCGGGCTTTCGAAGGGAGATAAAACGGCACTGGTAGCCCCGAACGGCACCGGTAAATCCACGCTGCTAAAAATCATTGCCGGTAAAGAGGTTCAGGACACCGGAGAGGTGATGTTTCAAAGTGATATTAAAATTGGCTATTTGGAGCAGGAGCCGGAACTCAATCCGGATTTGACCATTCAGGAGTATATTTCTCAGGGTCATACGGATCTGGCTAATGTTGTGCTTCGATATGAAAAGGCGGTGGAAGCTCAGGCAGAAAATTTTAACGAAGAGACTCAAGAGGAATACATGCGTGCGAGTGCAGCTATGGATGCGGCCGGTGCATGGGATTATGAGCAACGCCTTGAGCAGATTTTAAGCCGCCTCGATATTCATAACCTGGAGAGATCGATTAATACGCTATCCGGCGGTGAGAAGAAGCGAGTGGCCTTGGCATTTGTACTGCTGGATGATCCTGATCTGCTGATCCTTGATGAGCCTACTAACCACCTCGATCTGGATATGATTGAGTGGCTTGAAGAGTACCTTGCAAAAAGCAACGTAACCTTGTTGATGGTGACTCACGATCGCTATTTCCTGGACCGGGTATGTAACCATATTCTGGAGATGGATGGCGGGAAGCTCTACAATCACAAAGGAAATTACGCCTATTATCTACAGAAGAAGGCGGAGCGAGAAGAGCAGGAACGGGTAGAGATGAAAAAAGCGGGTCAGCTCTACAAAAAGGAGCTGGAATGGATGCGTCGCCAGCCCAAGGCCCGAACAGGAAAATCGAAATCCCGGATCGATTCATTTTATGAGACCAAAGAGAAAGCTCATCAGGAAAAAGATGATGCTGAACTGGAGCTGGATGTGTCGATGCAGCGAATGGGCGGACAGATTCTGGAGATGGAGAAAATATCCAAAGCGTATGGAGATTTGACCATTTTGGACAACTTCTCCTACTCCTTTAACCGGGGCGAAAAAGTCGGGATTATCGGGAAGAACGGAGTGGGGAAAAGTACATTCCTGAAAATTATCACCGGAGAAGAAGAGGCAGACTCAGGAGATATACACACCGGGCAGACAATTCAGTTTGGTCACTATCGCCAGCAGGATGTGGATTTCGACGAGGATCAGCGGGTGATTGATGTGATCAAAGAGGTGGCTTCGGTGATTCAGATGTCCGACGGTTCGCAGATCTCTGCATCTCAGTTTCTGGAGCACTTTCAGTTTCCGGGATCACTGCAATATACGCCTGTGAGAAAACTGAGTGGCGGTGAGAGACGACGGCTTGCTCTGATGATGGTTCTGATACAAAATCCCAACTTCCTGATTCTGGATGAGCCGACCAACGACCTGGATCTGACGACCATGCAGAAAATTGAGGAGTTTTTGAGGGGATTTGGCGGCTGTCTGATTGTGGTATCTCACGACCGCTTTTTTATGGATAAGCTGGTGGACCACTACTTTGTGTTTGAAGGAGACGGTGAAATACGGGATCACCATGGGTCTTACATGGAATACCGGGAGCTGAAAGATGCTGAGGAGGCGGAGCAGCGCCGCATAGAACGGGAGAAAAAAGCTCCGAAAAAGAAGAAGGAGAAACCGAAGAAAAAGCAGGAAAAAACAAATAAGCTGAGCTATAAAGAACGGAAAGAGTTTAATAAGCTTGAGAAGGAGATTGCCAAGCTCGAAGAGGAGAAAACCAAGCTTGAAAAAGAGATGGCGAGCGGTTCACATGATCCGGAAGAGCTACAGGAGAAATCGGTGCGGTATGGAGAACTCTCGGATGAGATCGATGAAAAATCGATGATCTGGCTTGAGATGGGGGAGAGGGATGAGGGTTGATAGAATTTTAAATACTGAACAGAAGAATACCGAACGTCAAAGGAGAAGAGAGATTTCTCCATTTTAGCTTTTCACTGCGACCATAGCGCCTCTGCGGTGAAAATTCAGATCTTTGCTGATTGGGTTGAAAAAATTAAATTCGGTTTCAGGTTGATAAGATCTGTCACTCGGTGGATCAATCTAATTACCCTTATTTGTGGTTTGAAGTTCACTGTTCTTGCAGAGATCCGCCAACCGGCGGATCAATACGATTAGCCCCGACTGCAAGTCGGGTTACAGAGTGATAGCAGAATTCAGAACCCTGAAAACCTGAGTTCGATTCTAAATCATGCTTAATTGGTTTGTATGGACGGGATCATACTTAATAGCTGGCTTTTTTGGAAAGAAGGAGTAGGCAGCCAGCCCGGCCAGCAGGTTTGACAGGAAGTTGGCC
>LKNA01000118.1 GCA_001564065.1 Chitinophagaceae bacterium T5-Br10_B2g13 | reverse complement strand
TTGTTCAATACTGATCTTAGAAACCTAATTACCTGTGTTCAATTATTGAATATTGTAAGATAGAGTCCCCCTTATTAAAGAGGAATTTAGAGGGATGTTTATCAGAATGTGTAAAAGTCCGATGGACACCCTCTAAATTTCGTTTCACGTGTCGCTAACGCTAGGAGCCCCTTGCCAGGGGAGACTTGATACCGATTAAATGAAAAATAGTATTAATCGAACTCAGATTAATTGATCAATTGAACCCAGGTTCGTTGTAATCCAACAGTCTGTCGATAGCCCCAAAAAGTTTATGCAGGCTGAAAAGGACTTACATCTACTATTTTTTGAAATGCAGAAGAGATCGCACTTCGATAACTTTCAGCCATATTCTCTCTGTATAATCGATGATTAGACGTCACCTTTCCCCACCCGATTTCCTTTTTTTGATGATTATCCCATATAAGATAGGATAGATTGAATCTGATTCTGTTCTGCACCTCCTGTTCATGCCCGGCATACGATCCGCTTCCCCCTCCAACCTGGTAAGGATTAAAAGAGTACTGATCTAATATAAGTGTAAATCTGGAATCAGATTCAGATGAACTCAGATCAGTCCCCTGTTTCGGGCTTAGAATTTTGAATTCCATTTCACTTGTTTTGAATGTGCGCAGGTCCAAATTGGCAGGGTCAATATTTGCACTTCTTTTTTTTCCGGTAACTCTTGACTGGGTTTGGCCTGAAAAAAGCTGCACCAGGTGATTATCAAATATATTTTTTTCAGTAGGCCGCAATGCTCCGTAAATATGACTTGGGAAATGATCAAATAAGTAGTCGGCTTCAATAAGCATTAAAGAGATGGAATCATTTTCAGAGTAATCGATATCCTCATTAATCAACATTTGAGTAGAACGATTGTTGCAGGAAGTAAGAATTAAAAAAGTTATCAAGCAGAGTATAGTTGTAGTACTTCTCATGGTAAGTTATTGATGAATAGCCGTGATGATTTTGTTTGGTGCCAATGTAAAGATCTTATACGCCATAAACTGTTAATAAATTTAAAATAAGACGTATGTCACGGCAGATATTATTTTGCGACTTCAAAAATTGCTACAAGTATGAACTTCCCTATATGATGAGAAGTTGATTTAGAAGTATGCTGACTTCGATACATTCGAGGTGACCATTGCAATTGATATGAACCGAGTTATTGCCGAACAACGCGGTAACAGGTTTAATTAAACAATTGGTAAGAATAAATAAAAAACCCGGTTCAGATTTCTGAGCCGGGTTTTTTTATGTCTATCACTTTTCACTTGATCGATACAAAAACCTATTTCATTATTTACAGGTAAGCTTTCTGAAGATATTTTTTTAAACTCTTTAAAAGTTGTGAAGCAACTAACCTCTTATAAGTCGGTTAAAAATATTATATCTCTACAGTTTATTGCCGCTCATTACTTAATAGTGTTTAACAACGATTAACACAATATGAAATCATTCTTCATACAACTTTAAGTATCAATATATACTTGACTTAAGGTTAGTCGAAAATTATACTCTCACCATACAGGCTGATCATAAGCGTAGAATACGCCAATTCAGCTGATCTCTGTTTGTTTATCGATCGTTTGACATGTGAATATCATCTCTCAAACCCAAACAAACATAAAACTGCAGATAAAACTATTCATCAATCGGTCACTCAACCCGGTTGGATACTGCAAATAACTAAACATCAAATAAGAGGTTATTTATGATTAAGAAGCTACAGCTAAGTCTGCTGATAAGCTTGTTTTTTGCTTCCTTTGCCTTTGCGCAATCTGGAACATTGACAGGTGTAGTTACAGACTCAAGAACGGGCGAAGAGATTCCCGGTGTAAATATCTACATTCCTGAACTGGAGCGTGGTGCTTCAACTAATTTGGATGGGATGTATACAATTGAAAACATTCCGGTAGGCGACTACACTATTACCTATACATTTATCGGGTATGTACAACAAGAAGTAAGTGTTTCAATTTCTGCCGGTGAGAATACCAGAAATATTGAACTTCGACAGGATTTAATCGGACTTGACGAAGTTGTTGTGACCGGACAGCAAATTGAACGGCAGGCCAGATCTGTTGCCTATTCTATTTCGTCTATTTCCGGAGAGGAAGTTACGAGAGCACGGGAAACTAATTTTGTTGATGCACTTGCTGCTAAAGTTCCCGGTGTTGAAATACAGGGACAGTCCGGTAATATTGGAGCATCTTCTCGAATTACCATTCGGGGTATCTCCTCACTTTCAGGCAGTAATCAGCCGCTATTTGTTGTAGACGGTGTACCTATTTCTAACTCAAATATTGTTGCCGGAACTTCACAGGATCGATTGACCGGTGCTGTAGACGTGGGTAACCGCGGCGGTGATATCAATGCAGATGATATCGAAGATGTTACCGTATTGAAAGGTGCAGCCGCTGCCGCACTTTACGGACAGAGAGCGAAAGACGGTGTAATTCTTATAACTACCAAGAGAGGATCCGGAGAAGCGGGGCAAACCGTAACAGTGAACTCCAGTGTAAGGACATCTTCACCGATGAAACTTCCTGCCTTTCAAAATGAATTTGCACAGGGTTCAAACGGTAAATATGACAGCAACAGTCTGAATGGCTGGGGTCCTAGAATCGCGGGTCAGCAGGTTGAGAATATCAGGGGAGAAGAGGTCACTCTTGAAGCCTATCCTGATAACGTAAGAGATTTCTACGAAAACGATATCACGACAATAAACAGTATTTCATTTGCAGATGCTGATGACACGTCTGATTTAAGAATCGGTGTTACCAGAACAGATCAGAGTGGAATTGTTCCAAACAATAAACTGGAGCGAACATCTATTACGTTGAACTCCGGTCGCCAAATGACTGAAAATTTCTCTGCCAGAATCTCAGGTACGTATACCAATCTGGATACGAAGGGTAGAGCCGTTGCCGGTGGTAACGACCCCAACGTATTGACATCTTTGATCAATACCCTCCCAAGAACTACTGACCTGGCAGGAGAATTAAAGAATTACAAAAATGAGGACGGCACGCAGCGTGCACTCTCTACACAAACCAATAATCCATACTGGATTGTAAATGAGAATCCTTTCAGAAATAACATTCAGCGTGTATTCGGTAATCTGGAATTAAGATACTCTCCGCTGGAGTGGTTAGGGTTCACCGGTAGAGCCGGACTTGACTACTACACGGAAGATCGTCAAAGACAAAATGCAGTTGGAACGCTTGGCCGTGATGATGGTGATTTCTCTCTTGATGTGATTCAGGAGCAGCAGATTAATATCGACTTTCTGGCTGAGGTAAACAGAGATATCTCAGAAGATATCTCATTCCAGGGTGTTGCCGGTTATAACCTCAATACCAGGGAGCAGAGTATTCTACGGAATACAGCTTCAACCTTGGATGTGCCGGGGCTGCTCAACTTTGCGAATGCATCATCCAACAGTCCGGCTAATAACTTTAGCCAGCAGCGACTGATTGGTGTTTATGCAGATGCAACATTTGGATTTAGAAACTACTTGTTCCTGAACATTACGGGTAGAAATGACTGGTCTTCAACTTTACCAAAAGAGAACAATTCGTTCTTTTATCCATCTGTAAATGCCAGTTTAATTTTTACTGAAGCATTTGATATTGCCAGCGACGTACTTTCGTACGGTAAAGTACGGATTAACTATGCACAGGTAGGTAGTGATGAAGCACCTTACCAGCTGGACTTCCGGTACTTCCCAATCTCTGACATTTTTGGTCAGTACGGAACAGGAGCCGACTTTCCTTATGGCGGCAGAACAGGTTTCAGCGCTACCGGAACACTGCCTCCGCAGGATCTGAAACCACAGCTTCAGAAATCTTTTGAGGTTGGATCTGAAATGCAGTTCTTCGACGGGCGATTTGGGTTTGACTTAACCTACTATGACGTGAGAACGGAAGATCAGATTATTTCAATTCCAACACCGCTTACCACAGGATTCGGTGCGCTGAGAACAAATATTGGAGAGGTATCCAATAAAGGTATTGAGCTGTCTGTGAATATGAATCCAATTCGAACACGCACATTTGATTATGTGGCGACTCTGAATTACACCAGAAATAGAAACATTGTTGAGTCTCTGGCTCCCGGTGTTGATGAGATTGTAATACAAAGTGCATTTAACGGATTGCAGGTTCGCGCCGAACCGGGTAAATCCCTGGGTCTTTACGGTCCCGGATTCCTGAGATCAGAAGATACAGGTGAGCTGGTAATTAATCCGGATACAGGATTAATCAGAACAGGCGGTCAAACAAGGTTAGGTTCAATTGACCCTAAATTCAGACTGTCGCTGAACAATCAGTTTAACTACAGGGGATTAAACTTCAGCTTCCTGGTTGATTATCGACACGGCGGCGTTCTGTTTTCTCAGACAGTTGGTGCCCTTAGAAGAGCGGGTGTTGCAGAAGAGACTCTGGAAAATCGCGGAGGTTCTTATGTAATTGATGGAGTTGTAGAAAATGGGGACGGTACTTACAGTCCTAACACGACTCCCGTACAGGGAATGCAGCAGTTCTGGAATAACTATGCAGCTTCAGACGTACATGAAGGAAACACATTCAGCTCTACATACGTGAAGCTTAGAGAGGTTAAAATAGATTACACTCTGCCAAGAAGGTGGATTGAGAATACCCCTATAAGCAGTGTATCTGTGGGTATTGAAGGTAGAAACCTTCTTCTTCTCTACAGTGAAGTACCGCACATTGATCCGGAAACAGGGCTCTTTGGTTCTGCATCTAACGGACAAGGGATTGAGTGGAACGTACTGCCATCCACAAGATCGTTTGGTGTGAACACTCAAATAAGATTTTAATACAAACTGCTGAAGATTATGAAACTATTTAAAAAAGTAATTTTTTCGACGGTGCTTTTATTAGCACTGACAAGTTGCGAGGATTTTTTGGATGTGAATACAGATCCAAATGCCGCAACTGAGGTATCGCCTGACCTGTTGTTCCCAACAGTACTGGCAAACGTTGCTGCAAACAGAGCAATTGAAATCATGCCTTCAAATGCATTCTTTGTGAACATTTGGGCACCAAATGGTTCAACCGCTGTATTCATTAACCCGGACAGATACGACATTAGTCCATTCTCTACAGGGAATACGTGGAGTAACTGGTATGGAACCAGTATGAGAAACCTGACATTAATGATTGAAGCTGCAGAAACGGGTGAACCGGTGAGGCCAAACGTTGCTGCACAGGCTAAGATGATGCAGGCGTATCTCTTTTTCTCACTCACCATGATGTGGGAAGATATTCCGTTTACCCAGTCGCAGGACCCGGAAGAGTTCCCTGAACCGGAATTTGATGATCAGGAAACGGTACTTCGCGGTATCGTTGATATGCTCGACGAAGCTATCAATCAAGTTGATCCTGCTCAGGCTGCAGTAGGTGAAGGAGACCTGATCTACGGCGGCGACATGGATAGCTGGATTCGGTTCGCAAACTCGTTGAAGCTAAGGACCTACATGTTTCTCAGAAATCAGGATGCATCTGTTGATTCAGAAATAGCTGATCTATTGAATAATGAGCCGTTAATTCGGAATAACGAAGATGAAGCTGCCATTCCATTTTTCGATAATAATGACAACGCCCACAACCTTTGGGTGCTGAATAATCTATTTGGCGGATTCACAGACGCCGGTAATGGACAGATATTCGTATATGCAGGAGAAACTCTTGTGGATATTATGAATGATCTGGATGACCCAAGAAGGGAAACCTACTTCGCCTTTGCTACCTTCGACGATGGTGACACATTTGAAGAGGAGAGCTATGTTGGACAAACTGCCGGTGTTTCCGGTTTTGGAGGGCCAACCAATATGGTAAGCCAAAACATTATCAGAAGAGACTGGCCAAACCGAATGTTAACGGCATCTGAAGTACTCTTTTACGAAGCGGAGTATCTGGCAACTACCGGTAACTTAGCCGGTGCACACGATGCATATGTTGACGGCGTGAGAGCTTCATTGGATTTCTTGGATCCCTACACCGTGCTGGATTCAAGAGCCGGTGAATCAGACGGTATTTCTGAGGCCGATAAAGACGATTACATCTCAAGTTTACCTGCGTCGTTTACATCAGAAACACAGGCGCTGGAAGCAATCCATACTCAGCAGTACATCGAAGTACTGGACAGAGCTCCGGAAAACTGGAGTCAGTGGAAGCGTGTCAAATTCCCTGATCTGGATGTCGCAGAAAATGCTGATTTGGGGGATGTAATCAGAAGATTCCCTTATCCGCCATCAGAAATTTCTTCAAACCCAAATACACCGCAGGATCCAATACTGGATACGCCAATGTGGTTTGAAAACTAATTTAAAAGATCTATTCAATTATGAAACTGATTAAATATTTATATCTCTTGCCAATTTTTGCACTCGTATTTTACGGGTGTGAAAATGTGAGCGAACCCTTTTCTATCGAAGAGGGAGCACAGCCGGCTTTTGTGTTAATAACAACGCAAAGTCAACAAGTTGCTGCAGGCAGCAGTCTTGAAGTAGAATTCCAGTTGGGACAAACCCAGGAGGAAGATGTCACGGTTGAGTACTCCATCTCAGGTGATGCTGAGGAGGGAACAGACTATATCTTCTCTGAAGGGAGTGCTGGAACGGTTACCATAAATTATGACCCTGAAACAACTAATTTGGATAATGGTTCAGTAACCTTAGCATTTCCAATCGATGCCGCATTCGGCACTACCCGGGAGCTTACATTTACCCTTGAAAGTGCCACAACGGAAAGCGGACAGGAACTCACACTCGGAAGGGGGGAAGAAGGTGCTGCAAGAACCTTTACCATTGGGGGCTTGGTTGAACTAGAAGAAGGAACCTATGCGTACGATGCTGATGGTGACTTTGGCCCATTTAGTGGAACATTCGAGATTGAAGTTCCGGATGAGCCTATTGAGGTTGGCGGTGCTCCATATTATAATCTAACCTCTAACATTACAGGCCCGCTATTCGGTGCAGGAGATGAAACTCCATACGCATTTAATGTAACGGCAGGAGGTCTTGTGATAGGTGCTCCACAGTCTCATGTTACCTTCTTTGATGAAGACGGTAATGAGACAGACAGGGTGCTCGATGTTACAGGTAGCTATGAAGCCGAAACAGGAGAAATTACGTTTAATGTCACATTTCAATGTTGTGGAGCTGAAGGCTTTGGTTATACAATGGTCGCTTCTCCTGAATAAATAAGAATTACAAGCAGTACCTGAAACCCGGTCTGTTCAGACAGTCCGGGTTTTTTATTTTTCGGCAAAAATGGATTGCCTGGATTGTAAAACTTCTTCAACAATCTCTCTCGACTTCTCAGTCTCTATTCTAGCTCCCAGTTTCATCAAAAAGTGATATAGACCCAGATGTACACGGGTACTGTAAATAAAGTGTTTATTGCCTCTCGGTTCGTTTGTAATAGGCGCATTTTTCGTGTACCGCCGGATTAAATCTCGATACTCCGAATCTCCAAAATCAAAGGAGTCCTCCAGATAGGGAAGGGCAAACGTAAACCCGTAGTTTAAAGCAAAATCGTAAAATTGCTTCTCACGAGGTTCCGTTTCGGGATCTCCCTTTAATACGCCGAGTTCTTCGTAAAGTTTTAGAATTGCCTCTTCATCCCTGTTTAGATGTGTGGGGAGCAGCATCAGGTATTTATAGAAAAAATCTTCGGGAAACGTCTTTACACAGCCGTAATCAATCACTCCAAGTTTTCCGTCATCGGTAAGAAGAAAATTGCCGGGGTGGGTATCGGCGTGAAATTCAAGAATTTCATCAGTGACGGCCTTGATTTGATTGTGAAAGAAATCCCACATCAGCTGACCATATCTACTTTTCTCCTCATCGGATGGATCAGACTTTAAAAACTCATTCAGGTGCTGACCTTCCAGATAGGTCATGGTCAAAACTCTTTCAGTGGAGTACTCTTCAATCCATCGCGGAGTAGCAACAGTTTGGGAGGCGAACCTTTCATGGAAACGCTCCATCGACTTGCCTTCCAGAATATAATCTGTCTCAACAATAAGCGTCTGCTTCACCTCTTCGATATAATCTTCTATAGTGTCCGGATCAGAAACAATTCGCTTCAGCAGGGTCTTTGCCAGTGCGATATCGGATGAAATGGTGTCTCGAACACCGGGGTACTGAATTTTAACCGCCACCTCAGTGCCATCTTTCAATGTCGCACGATGCACCTGCCCAATGGAAGCTGCAGCTATTGCCTGAGTATCAAACGATTTAAATAGCTGTTCAGGATAATTTCCCAGCTCTTTTTTGATGATGCTTCGAACCAGTGATCGGTTGATGGGTGGAACGCTGTATTGAGCCTTAGTCATCACCTCTGCAAATTCATCCGGCAGAAACCCCTGATCAATGCTAAAGGATTGGGCAATCTTGAGAGCCGTACCTCTAAGTTTGGTAAACTCGCTGAATACCTCTTCTGCGGTCTGTTTATGAAGTGCTGTTTTATCACCGTTCCCCGATGCCAGGGATTTGAGGTAGTGTTTTGCGTAATTGGTGCCAACTTTTAAGCCGGTTTTTGCAAATATCTTTCCACGGTCAAACTTTGTGGATGGAAAATCACTCATTCTTTTTCTCCTGATATTTTTGATCTCTGCCGCACAGGGAGGGTACATTGAAATTGTCACTCGTCATGCACTTGCTGAGAGATGAGTTCATCCATAAGTATTTGCCGAGATCAAATCCCTTGTCGATAATTTTTGTGTAGAAGATCTCTTCAATAAATGAGCTCCATTTGTCGGCCAGCGCCATACTGTTCTCCCTCATTCTGCTGGAATCGTTAGCCCAAAATGCTATGAGTCCGTGGAACTGCAAAAGGATGGATTTCCAGAGCAGCTCATTCTGAATTATACATGAAGAGCGGGTTATTTGAGGATCATCGTTAAATATCTTTTTCAGCTCCTCTTTAAATAATCTTCTGAACGCATTTCGTCGTCTGTCGAGGGCTACCATCTCTTTATAAGTTACAAGAGTAAATTCCCGGTGCTCTTCAAAAGAGTCGAGCAGGGTTAAAAAGAGATGATTTAACTTTTCACTCAGCGAAAATTCATGGTAGTCTTCCAAAGTGGAGAGGGAATCTTTATAGAGTATCATTCTGGATTCGTAAAAATAGTCCAGGATGGACCTTCGGTTGGGGAAAAGGTCGAAGATATCCTTTGCACTCATATCGAGTGAATCTGCAAGTGACTGTATTGTAAATCGGGTATTGCTTAGATATCGGTTTGTTGCCGCTTCCGAAATCTTAATTTTTAAACGCGTTTCGTTTTTCATGTTGGTGTATTCCTTTTAAATGCTTCACTTCGTTTATTAAACCATCCCTGATGTAATTATTAACATCGTAAAGGGAGTCATTCGTTGACTTTTTGGGATAATTTGAATCGTATCTCTTCACTCGATATAACATCTTCATGAGGCCTAAAGGTTCGGATGAAATTTTAAAAGAGAGTTCACCCCGTCGGCATGCTGCAGTTGCAGGCTGACGGGTTTTTCAGACATCAAGTTTCACGTTACAGACAGTCTAATCATCGTTCGGTGTTCGTTATTTTTTAATCATAATCCGTTATTCAATCTCATCCCTGTAAATCGGGTCGTCTGGCGTCGTTGAAAAATGTTTACAAAAATACGTTCGGTTGAGGATCGCCTCAATACTGTTTGGTGCTTCGAGAATATCCCCTTATTCGGCGACATATTTTTGGTTACATCATACCCCGGGTTTCATTTCGTTTCACTTCACCCGAGGCCAATCAGATTCTGCCCCGCCGGGGCAGGCGGTAATCTCAGACCGTATGCTATATACCTCATGATTCAAGCTACAGGGACAGACAGACATTCGGAATTCGACATTTGTTATTCAAAAGCAAAACAATCCATAAAATTATTTGACTAAAACATTCAGACAACAAAACTTTTACCTGAGACCTGAGACCTGAGACCTGAGACCTGAGACCTGAGACCTGAGACCTGAGAC
>LKNA01000117.1 GCA_001564065.1 Chitinophagaceae bacterium T5-Br10_B2g13 | reverse complement strand
TCTTTGTAAGAGGAACACGGTTAGCAATTTCATTTACGCGCTTATTATCCATCAGATTTTTTCCTGGATCATATCCGCCCTCAGTTGTGAGTATAGACCATGGAAAGATGTGGTGACGTTCAATGCTGTACTTCTGACCGATCGGTTTTGAAAGGCTTAATCCGTTGGACCAATCAACACCTCCTTTCGACCGTATAAGAATACAACTCATGTTATAGAACGGATGGCCAACTCCTCGTGCATCTAAATTTTGCGGATTTACTTTCGGGTCTCCCTGATCTTCTTTGAGTATAGCTATTAAATCATCCAATGGTGTATCAGAACTCAGGCAGCCAAGATCTTTTTCCAATTTTTGATCCACACTTCCGCTGTACCTTGATTGGTAGAGGGCTGCATACATCCAGTACAATAACTTTCGTAAATTCCTGTCATCCTGAAACTTCAACTCATTTTGAGCCAGGTATCCAATCATGGGAATTAACACATTATATGTCCTTAAGTCATCCGTGCTATAAATATAAGCCCGATCTCTAAGTACATTGATCAGATAGTCTAACAACACATTTAAGGCTTTCCAGCCGGATTTCAGCTCCTCTTCAGTGTTATCGTGGAGAATTTTATACTCCGCTCTACCATTGATTACCGCATTCATTGATCGAATCAGAAAGGTCAGATCAAAAGAAAACCCATGTGCGTCCAGCTCTTTTAATTTCTTCTTAAATACTCTTCGGGTATCAGCCCAGTGGCTGCACATATGGGCCAATGCAATATCTGCTTCACCAAGCGGAGTTCCGTTACTGTTGACCCGGTCAAATACAGTTAAGGCGTGCTTGAGGTTTGAATCTTCTTTTACATAGATCAAAGAATGATTTTTTTGATTTAGTGAGACTAAATCTCCAAAGTTTTCATTTAATTGATCATAAACCTCAAATCTATCTTCCTCATCTGCAATATCAGTTGCAATCTCTTTTAAATTAATTTTATTACCAGAAAAACAATCATTTACACTAACCCATCTTGGGTTATTCCCCATTTCCATGGCTTTATAGTACCCAAGGGCTCTTGTTTCCAGGTTGAAGTACAAATTTCTTGGATCTTTTCTATCATCAATATCTTTGTCAGAGTAGTATGGTGGGATCATTCCCTTGATTAGAAGATATAAAGCAGTAAGTCTTTGTTGCCCGTCCAGGAGGACTTCCACACGTCCATCCGGTTCAAAGTTTGGCATATTTTTTAGTGCCGGGACTTCCTTTGTTTTCCATAGAAGCAGCGATCCAATCGGGTACTCTTTTAGTAATGAATCAACAAGTTCCAGCGTCTGTTTTCGTTTCCAGGTAAATTCTCTCTGGAACTCAGGTAGTACTATTTCTTTGTTTTCTATTTTGGTTAAAAGGGTAGATGTAGTCTCCATAATTGGATTTTATTTTATTTGAAGTACAAATAGAAAATGAATTATTATTTCGGTATATAATAAGTCAGAAACCATAAGCTCTTATTTAGAGTTAGTTTTAGAAGTCGAATAGGTATCAATATCATTATATTCGACTTCTTGGAACCATTTTTTTATTAAAATTATCTTCCCAATTTTCTGTCGTCGCTCGATATCTAAATACTGCAAGAATCTGGACTGTTTTGCCATTTCTTTTGGATCTTTATGGATAATTATGAGTTTAGCATTGCTATTATGATCAAGCCAATCAAATATCTTCCAATTAATTTGAATATCATTCCAGCCATAACCTGACACTATCAAATTATTACACGATCTGAGATGATATGAAAACCTGTAATGAACCTCACCATGGATACCTGAGTAGTAACTCTCTGATTTCCGTTGCCCGGTAAGAATCCATCCTTTATCAATTAAGAGTTCAATCAGATTGTCATTCTCATCTTTGTTGTGCCATTTGTCAGGGCCAGTAAGCATAGCAAATGCTTGACCTTTTTTCGGATGTCGAACTAACGACCAGTTTCTTGAGCCATGCAGTTTATAAATATTGACATCCAGATCTTTATCCCATTCTGTTGGATTGTACCAACGTACTTCACCATCTAATCCAGAAAAACCATCAGAAAAATTATATCCTTTTTGGGTACATAAATTTTCGATTAGCAAATCGTGATTTAGTGTAAATATCTCTAACTGATTATTCGATTCTACCAATTTAGAAATGACATCTAATCCCATAATTTTGTCAGTATTCAATCCATATTTAACAACAGTTTCTATGAGGTCGAGAGCTTTTTGTGACAAAGTTTGTATGTCAATCGGCTCATCAAATTCAGGTTTTCTGTCCCTCAATTCTAAAGTTTCTTCTTCTATGAGTTCGTAGAAAGGTTTAATTGCCGCATTATCTCGAAAAATACCTGCTTCCTGACGAATTTGTAGAGCTAAGTCGTATAGGTCTTCAAAATTTGATTGGTATTGATCACCAAGCCGTTCACTCAAATATTTGTCATTTTTTTCTTTGAGGAATTCTAAAAATTTCTGGACATAAGAGAGGTCATAATATTCTCTTAACGGTTCTGCAGGGTGTTTTCCTCTAATGATAGATTGATCTGTATGCAAAAAATAATTTTCTGAAAATATAGATTCAGTGATTTGTTTAACCCCTGAAACCCCTGATTCTAACGATACTCCCGAACCCAATAAAAACGTGTATTCAGCCATATTAATAGGTTTAGATTTTATTCCGATTCACTCTCTGGCTCCCATTATAAATGGTGCAAACAAATGGGCCGTTAGCTGTTTCTACTTCCTTGAGGATATTATTCCAGGCCGAAAGAATGGTTAGTGAGAAGCTGAAAAAATTAAATTGAACATTCTCTTTTCTTTTAAAGGCAAAAACTTTGCATCCTTTCTCTGCATGGTGCTTTGTTGTTAGAGAAACCCCTCTTTTTTTGTGCTCAAATAAAAAGACAACAGAACGGTCAATGTTTTGCATTAGTTTGTTTTGATCCCCTCTGACAATCTCAATATCAGGTGCCCCGGAATTTGTATATAGGAGCTCAATACACTCGACAAGTTTAGGCGGATAGCTTGTATCAAAATAGAAGAGCATATCATTTTAGTTGGTGAATTTTAATACTGCATCCAGTGCGGATTCTGTGAGACCATATTGATCCATGATTACTTCTTTCGATTCCCCGCTCTCTAAGAAAGCCTGAATGGTCTCTACTTCTAATTTGACCGATTCTACTGCGGGTTTACCACCGCACAGAACCGGATCTATAACAATCTCATTGTTTCCTTTTTCCGGTATAATTCGACGTGCAATTCCATCTGTATCAAACTTAATATCTCTAAAGAACTCTTTTATTAAGTCAAGATTTAGTTGTGATGTGCCATCAAGAGAAATCTTATCACCATTTGGCAAAGTGAAAATAATTGATCGGCCAGCAACTTTTAGATTATCTCGAACATTGTTGGTGGCAAAAGGATAGATCTTCCCTGTTTTTTCTGCAAGACTTTCCCGTGCTGTCATAATTTTGTTCAATACAAAACCTGCATCTCTAAGTATTCCTATTACATACAATTCAATTAGCCCGTGAAAACTTATTCTCAAATTATCAATGTCATCTTTTGCAGCTAAATCGATGCCCTGATAATTAATATCTGCAAGCTCTTTGAACCAACGGCGTACTTTACCATAATTAACTCTGGCTGATTCTTTTTCAACAACACTATTGATCACATTCATAGTGTCTCTGACAGTGTAAATCCCTGTATCTACTCCAAACGGTAGCATATCTTTTCCTTTTTCTGAATGTACTAAATCTGTTCCAATTGGTTGTTCTTTCTCTTCTGACATCATCGGTTCCCCTTTCTCTAACCGATCCCAAGCCTCTAAAACCAACCGTTTTGTTCGGTACTCCCCATGCTTCTTCATTTCTTTCTTTTTGAGGCCACGGAAGGTTTCGCCGGGGAAGTCTTCGCCGTACACGGCTTCGGGGTCTAAGATGTAGAGCAGTTCTTCACGGTTTAGGCCGTAGAGTTTGGCATAGTAGGCATCAAGTTCGGTTTTGAGAAGCGCCCGGCGGTCTTCATCCCAAGTGAAGGGTTCACCCATGAAGCCTAATGATTCAACAAATGGTTTTAGATCGTGAGATGTATATGTAAGTTCAATAACTCTTTGTTTTATAAATTCTCTGTCCTGATTAGTATAGTTATTTTCTGATAACGCAGGTAGTTGTTCAATAATGAAAAAGTTCATGTGAGTACCACCTACTTTATGGCGAGCTACAAAATCAAAAATAATTGAAGAGACATTTGCATTGAGTAAATAGTTATAGCTACTCTCTGTTATCATAACAGGTAAATTATTCCCAACACCACTAACCGGGAAAATTGAATTAACCGCAGTTCTTTCATTTGTCGCATTCGTGATATCCCGAAACCCAACTAACCATTTTGGCATATTTGTTTTGATGAGGTCGCGAAGCCCTTCGTTAATTCCTTCATTAAGTAATAAATTTAAGTCTTCATCGGAAAGTTTAAACTCCTTGCTCATTTTCCGGGCATTCCGTTTATCTGTATTAGATTCCGGAAGGTATTTCTTATTGTTCAAGTCCAGTTTTTCCAGCCACTCTGTAGCAGGTATTCCGTCGTATTCTTCATCCCAAATCCACCATGCGACTGCCGTTTCCATAGTCTCTTCATCCCCGGACTTCCATGCTTCAGCTACATCTTTGGGAACTTTAGTTAGCCGTACCCACACTTCTTTTTCATCGACCCAGTAGCGGGGGGTTATTTTGTAGTCTGGGTTCTGTTTTTCTTCAAGGGTTACATCTCGTGTATTTTCCCCTTGTTCATCAAAGGTGGCAAAGCGGTGATCGTAGTGCCAAATAAACTTGGCTTCATATAGGGGTAAACGCTCAGGCCCATCTTCATCAAAAAACAGATTGCTATCTGATGTCATATTAAATAACCCTTGTCGGAAATTCACCCCCCAAGAATTTATCTCTCCATTCTTATTTCCCTTTTTATCAAATGTATGTCTGATTAATACTGGAAAATTTCTATAGATTTTCCGTGTAATTTCCGCATCGGGCTGGGTTCTAAATATTGGGGTGGTTTTGGTATTCGGATTAATTCGCTCTAAATCTTCAGGCGTAAGCTTAAAACGGCGAATATCATCATCTAACTGATTAGGATGGGTTAAAAAGAAGGCAAAATCAGCTTCAACCTCGCGGTTTTTATAATCCGTACCGCCTAATGTTAATAGGCAAAATTTTTGACGTGAATCTACATCTTCAAAAAGCTTTTCTCGATTCTCAAAATCAAACAGGCTTAAAATCGCTTTCTGTTCAACTACATCTCCGAAGAAATACTTTGAGGTATTATCTGTTGCAATACCAGTTGGGACAATCATTCCAGTTCGACCCTTATTATTTAGTAAATCTCTGTTGAGATCACTGAATAGTCGATATGTATTGATTTTCCCTTTCGCAGTTAAGTCGTTTCTCCCTGCCTCTTTAGTGAATTGTACTACTCTTTTAATATCCTGTTTGTGCTTTTGCCACTGAAAATAAACTGGGTCCTTCTCTTGCTTAAGCTTCTTTATTGCTTTCTTTCGTTTAGATCCTGGCAGATTGGCCAATTCAGGTTTTTTTGCAGCAAAAAACTTCGTCTCTTCAGGTTGAACATTCTCCCAGGGTGGGTTTCCTAATACTACGTCAAATCCACCTTTGGTAAATACTTCAGGATATTCCAGCGGCCAGTGGAAGAATTTTTGATCCACGGCAAGAGCATCCATTTTGGCCGTCATTGGAGGATAAGATCCCTTAGGATTCGCAATGTAGGAGTGCAAACCCGACGAGGTGGCAATCAATTTTTTATCTACATGTTCTTCCGTTTTCTCAATAAAAAACGCTCCCGTCCAGATATTGGCGGCTGTAACTGCTTGCTGAAATTCCCGGCTCTGTTTAAAACTCTGGTACGCCAGTTTTTTTCGGGTTGTTTCTTCCACCGAACGTTCCGGCATGGCATCAATTTCGTCCAATCGATCAGCAAATTTCTCCAGTGCAATTTCTTCAGAGCCAGTGGAGGCTTGTAATTCAGTTTGTTTTCCTTTTTCCCGTTCCTTCTTATTCCGCTTTTTCAGTTTTTGAGCTACTTTCTTCACATCTCCCAGCACTTCTTTAAACGCTCCATCCGGGATTCCATCATTCAAGTGTTTCAGGTCATCAACTCCAACCAAACTGTTCCCATTTTTTACATGGTGATCAAGGAAGGTAAGAGGGAGTCCTACTGAATAGCTTTCCAACCAAAGCGCCACTTTACAAAGTTCAACGGCCATTGGATTCAAGTCCACCCCATAAATACAGTGCTTGACTACTTCCCGCATTGCCAAGCGCTGTTCCATGAGCGAATAATCTTCTCCATATCGTGCTACCACCAGGTGATCGGAGATCTTTCGGGCCGCAGCAAGTAAAAAGTGACCGGAGCCCGCTGCAGGATCGCAAACTTTCAGCGATATCAGTTCCCGTACTTTTTCTTCATCGGTTTCTGCTTTTTCAAGGCGTTCTTCGATAACCGGCTCCAGCGCTGACTTCACCAGTTCCTGTACCAATTCCGGCCGGGTGTAATAAGAACCGGTCGTTTTCCGCTCCGTACCTTCAGAGAATCGGAAGCCCCATTCCGTTTCATGTTCTGCAGTCGCACCTCGGTCCACAATCGGTTCATGGTCCAGCAGCGACTCATATACCGATCCGAACTCTTCCACGTCCAGCGCTCCATAATTCACGCGGGTCATCTGTCCGTTTTCGTTCTCAAATCGGGCGATAGCATCCAGCGCTCTAAGCAGTACATCGTTTTTTAAACTGCACTCGTCCAGCGGATCTAGTGCTTTAACACTAAACAGATCCCCATTTAACGCCTGAATACCCAAACGGGAACCCATGCTTTCCTTTTCGAAAAGTTGAAAGGTTTTCTTTAGCTGCTCCCAAAGATCCTCTGAATCTGGATCCAACTGATGGCGCTTTTCCGCGAGGTTTCTTAGATGGTGAATGCTGTAGTATTTCTCGTAGATCTCCCGATACTCTTTCAGCTGTTCTTCATTCCATTCTCCCTTTATATCCTCTTTTTTCGGAAATACCAGCTTACGTTCTTCAATAACCATCAAAAACAGGAAACGGTAAATAATTTTGAGGAGCTTACCGTAGTAACCGGAAGCATCCATGCCCACATCGAGAAATTCCTGACGTAATGATTGATTGGCGGGATGATTCAAAAATCCATTCCCCAACATTTGCAGGGTTTGCTCAACCTTGACTCGAAGTTTTTCGCGAATTCGAGCTCCGCTTTCAATAGCATCCTGATGATAATGCTCAATAATAGAATCCGCGCTATCCTCAGACTTAACCGGCATACGGCTAGAATGAATCAGGCGATACATCACCGCAAAATCGGAGTAGAGTTCATCCTCCATCATGGCCTGTAGATCAAACTCCACAAAAGAGAGCCTGGAAAACCGACTTGAATCTCGAAGTAGTCGCAGCTTATAACCGTTACTAACCAACCCAAACAGATGTTCGGTCATGTTTAG
Source organism: Chitinophagaceae bacterium T5-Br10_B2g13 (assembly GCA_001564065.1). GTDB lineage: Bacteria > Bacteroidota > Rhodothermia > Balneolales > Balneolaceae > Rhodohalobacter. Next base: position 2,500 of record LKNA01000117.1, on the reverse strand, counting down.
GTATTCCTGAACAAGTCCATGCGGAGATAAACGAGGTCCACCGGTATCTCTCTTTTTATCAATGTTATCGTGGATACCCATAATATGAATGGGAAATGCGTGTCGGTCATTGTCCCGATGGCTAATCGCATACGATCGATTATTTACAATCTCGGCAGTACTATGCTCCGGGTTGTATCCTAAATACCCAAGCAGTGGTAAAATCCAATATCTTCGGGTTTCCGAGGTTCCCGTTTCATCTTGTGAAAGACGTTCAGCCTGATCTTTAAAAATACTCCACTGCTTCCGGGCCTGACTGTAGGCAAATTGAATTTCGTCTCTCAGTTTTTGATTCTCTGTAAACCCAAAGTCTTCCGGTTTCTGATAAGCCGTACCTTCCTGCTTCAGATTGGAGAGAACCTCAGCGCTAATAATTTGGCCTTCAATTGTAATGCTTGAAAAAATATCCATTATAGATTCTTGTCTGTTCTAAAATCGTTTAAGCAGGTAGCAAAATGTACATTCCCATTACATCAGGTGGCAATACAGGTTCAACCCCGGTGTACCTCCCTCCACCTACCGCATCATGGTATTTGTCGTGGGCTTCAATCAATTTCTGAGTCCGTTTGGCAGTCAGGTCTTTCAGTGTTTGCTCCACAACTTGCTGTTTAAAATCTTTGAGCTCTTCCTCCGCGAAATGTTTCATTTCCTGTCGACTCATATTCGCAGTAGCTTGAGTGTGTTCAAGCAGTTTGTTCACCGTATCGTGTGAAAGAAACTGCTTATCATCCGGAGATCCCTGGTATCCCCAAAGAACCATCTCCTCTGCAACCAATTCATTCTTGTGTGTCTTTTTTGAAATCACATTTCGCACCCGAAGTAAGAGAAGGGTGGTTTTTGTCTCAACGGCATTTGTACGTACCACTGACATCCGTGAAAACAAAGAATCTTCGCTATCTTTAAAAGCTTCTGCCATTACCTCCTGGGAAAGTTGCTCCACAAAAGGATGGTTTCGACCGATGTAATGAACGCCCTCAGGTAATGGAGCGAGAAAGCCAATCTTGACCTTCTTTCCTTCCGGCAGAAGTTTTCTCAATCGTTCATTGAGCCGTTCAGGGTTCAGAAAGTACTGGTGTTTTTGATTCGGGACCGGCCTCAGTTCAATATTTATATAAGCTGATGCGTCTTTGACAAATTTTTCTACATCGGCAGGACTACCCAAAGCACTGTCCGTTTCAACCAGATAATCTCTTACTTCTTCAGGTTTAATGGCTCTTTGAGCAAATATATTACGGTTAGCTATTTCTCGACTTTTCGCTCGTTCAAAAGCTAAAGTTGCCTTATCCGCACTTCTTTTTACAACATCATTTTCAAATCCAAGCTGTAACTGATTCAGATCTGTATTAATTGATGATGGATTTAACATCACGGCATTCAGTACCGCCTCCATTATCGATTCACTGTCATCAGGAAACGGAATGGATATGCCTGTATCTTTTTTGATCTGACGGGCTTTTCTTAACAATACTTTAAGTACGGTGGCGTCAATGGGATTTCCACTGCCATATAAAAGAGCTGTTTTGACTTTTGGTGCCGTTTGACCAAACCGATCTACCCGGCCTTCTCTCTGTTCAATGCGGTTTGGGTTCCACGGTAAATCGTAGTGCAGAACCGCGGTAAAGTGCTCTTGCAGATTAATTCCTTCACTCAGACAATCTGTAGCCACCAGAACCCGATGCTCGTTTTTACCCAGTGCTTTTACCCGCTCTTTGCGCTGCTGATCACTTAATTCACTGGTAACTGCTTCAACCTCTGTGTTTCGCTTAAAGCCCGACGGTAAATTATCTTCAATCATTTTTGCCACATAATGGGCTGTGGAAATGTACCGGCAAAACACGATTGGGTTGTATCCCGCTTCCAGCCATTCTCCCACTTTATCGATGGCAGCTTTTACCTTCGTATCTTTCTTTTTTGTTCCAAGCTTCTCTAATCGATCAGCAAATCCCCTGATTTTAGCTGCTTCTGATTTTTCAACCCTTAGAGATGATGTAACAGCAGTAGGTTCGATGTCTTCATCCTGCTCATCTCCGTCCATCACCATAAACCGAGCTGTATCATCATCAATTTCGGAAGTTTCATCTTCCTTCTTATTGGCCCGTTTTCTTAGCATGGATACACCTGCCTCCGGGCTCGAAATTACACCACGCAAAAGCCCTAATGCTGTCCAATAGTGAATGTGTTGTGTCCCGTTACCGGATTGAATCATTTCCTTGGCATAATCCATCAGGTCGGTAAACACCGCTTGGTAATCGTTGCTCAGTTGGTAATCAAGTTCTTCGAAATCACGATCAGGAAAACTTGTTTCTTCATCCAGCCATTGTACTACATCTGCTCGTCTTCTTTGCACAAAATGATCGGCAACCTTCCTTCGTGTTTTTTGATCTGCATTTTGAATCTCAACCTTCCCAAACTCGGGTTGTAGCATAGCCAGTAAAGACTGAAAAGAAGATTCAAATCCCCT
>LKNA01000116.1 GCA_001564065.1 Chitinophagaceae bacterium T5-Br10_B2g13 | reverse complement strand
CGTTTTTTGATTGCTTTTCATCCCCGGATCATACTATCTTTAGTTTTCGGGTTCATAGCTCAGTTGGTTAGAGCGTTGCATTGACATTGCAGAGGTCGGCAGTTCGAATCTGCCTGAACCCACTTTTAAATCTATAAGTATTTGCCTTTCAATAGTTTAGACTCAATGGTACAAACCACGGTACAAACTTTCCCTATATTTAGTTAACAAAGTAACAGACTGTCCAGTCCGCTCAGGCGTTATTTTTGTCGATATTTTGATAAAGCTTAAACCTAATTTCAAGGGTAACTTTTGCCACTTATAAATCTTCCTCCACTCTCAAAGTTACAGATTTGATGAACTGGCAAATTGAGAGGTGTTTAATATAAAACTATTCATTCTTGTAAATGTTAACGAGTACACAAGAAACGTAGTGAGAGTAGAAAATTGCACGAAAGTTTAAAAGAAGGACAGTAAGATAGTGTTTATGCAATGCATAGCTAAACGCTATACCCACCTAAACAGCGTGGGATTCGCCCACAAGGGAACTCAACCGTAAAATTTTCCTACCAGCCCCTGCAGCTAATTCCATGAATGACTAAAGGATTAGCTGCAACGAGCAATTCAATAAATTTTGAGGCTCTTAGAATCGAATCGTTTACCTGCAGCACTCTTGTCCCCCTCTCCACCAAGACCCATAAGAGACTTTCACCCCCTCAAGATTTATGGTTTACATTAATGTAAACCAAGGCACCAAAGGCATGCACGCACAACGGTTTCAACACGGACTTAAGCGTTGGTTGCCGGTTCATAATTAGTTGGCTGAAAGAAATCCAATACTTGATAACTTAATCAGTTTAAATCGCTACCCCGGTAGAACTGTAAGTCGTCATGAACAAACTTAGAAGAATTACAGGAAACTAAACCACCCTGCACTGAAAGTAGAGGGATTTAAATACGGACTAAGGTCTTATTCTAAGATGAAATCTAAGTCGTCATCACCCTCCTTGCTTCTGTGGTACTCTAGGTACACCTGAATCATTTCATTGGTTATATTCCCCGTACTCCTTGCTCCATATTCCATCGCGCAATAATGCATTCCCCAGTACCTTTTCTTTAGCTTGGGAAATTCTTTCTAAAGCATTCTTGAATGTCGACCTTTTGTACGCTTGACAAACTCGCTTATCGAAATTCGTAGTGAATAATCAATATGGATATGTACATAGTCTTTACTAACGCCCCCTTTAAAGATTTGCACTTCATCCAAATCACAGATCTGAATAATCAGTTCCCGACATCGTTACTGGATGTCTCAATTCATAACATGATATCGATATTTTGTCAACCAAACGATGTAAAAAGTTAATCGAATCGTTGTGTGGCTCCCTTTGCTTATTGGTTTTCACATAGCCCGAAGAATACCAATTTTTAGACTTTCCGTATCCCTAAAGTTCTGCATTGAGAGAACAGGGTTTTAAACCCAGTTCTGAGCCGATCGTTTGCCCCCATTGTAATACTAATGCTTTTTTTGATAAGCCTGTGGAAAGGACAAACAGACCAAAGGCTGTTTTCTTAAAAAATCCCGACATTTAAAGAGTTCATAAATTCAATATTATTAGTTATACTTTACCGGTAAATACTCAATCTTTGTTAATAATATCATTCTAATGGTTAAGCTCAAACAAACACTAAAACTCCAAGCTGTCTCTTTGTTTATGGGACTATTTATATTCGCTATTATAACTTCTTGTAGTACAATGGCAGAACCTGAGCAAGATTTTACCGGTGCCAAGGATGAAATCAGTATCATGACTTTAAATCCCGGCCATTTTCATGCCGCTTTGATTCAAAAACAAAGCATGGAACAATTAAATGACACCGTTTTTATTTTTGCCCCCGATGGGCCGGATTTAGACCTCCACCTGGAACGTATTCAAAGTTTTAATACTCGCAGCGATAATCCCACCAACTGGAACACGGATATTAATACTGGTCAAGATTACCTGGGGCGTATGCTTAACGAACAACCTGGAAACGTTATGGTTACCGCTGGAAACAATAGCAAAAAAACCATGTATATCAAACGCGCGGTTGATGAAGGTATAAATGTATTGTCAGACAAACCAATGGCCATTAATAGTGAATCCTGGCAGCTTCTTGCAGAAGCATTTAAATCTGCAGAACAAAATGATGTATTGCTCTACGATATAATGACCGAACGCTATGAAGTCACTTCAGAAATACAGCGTCGTCTAGCACAGAATAGAGAGTTATTTGGTGAATTAGAAATCGGCACCTCGGATAATCCTGCAATAATAAAAGAAAGTGTACATCATCTGTTTAAAATAGTGTCGGGGCAAACACTGCGCAGGCCGCCATGGTATTTTGATGTTGAACAGCAGGGTGAAGGAATAGTTGATGTCACCACTCACCTTGTAGATCTTTCTATGTGGGGAGGATTTCCGGATCAGATAATCGATTATAATGAAGATATCGAAATGCTTGCCGCTAACCGATGGCCGGTAATGATTACAAAGGAAGAATTTGAATTGATAACCGGTTTGCCAGAATTCCCGGGGTATCTACAAAATCAGCTGAATGGAGATACCCTACCCTATTACGCAAATGGTGAAATGTTATTTACGATAAAAAATCATCATGTGAAAGTATCTGTACGATGGGATTTTGAGGCCCCTGAAGGCGGTGGAGACACTCATTTTTCTGTTCAACGTGGAACATATGCAAACTTATTTATACGACAGGGACCTGAACAAGACTTTATAAGCACACTATATATTGAGCCCAATGATGAAATTGATAAATCTACTTTAGAATCTGCTTTAGATACAGCAATCAATGACTTGCAAGAAGATTTTTCCGGTATAAGTTATGAAACAACTGAACAGGGATGGATGCTTCTAATTCCAGATGAATACCATCTTGGGCACGAAGCACATTTCAGTAAAGTAGCAGAAGCCTACTTCAATTATTTAGTCGATGGAGAACTTCCACTCTGGGAGGTTCCCAACATGCTGACAAAATATTATATCACAACTCAAGCCAAAGAATTGGCTAAAAGTTCAAATGAATAAACCTGAAGAACTTAGTCTCCTGCTTTTGGCAGAAAATAACTATGAAATAATAAAATCTAAAATCATGAAAAAATACACACTACCAATTATCTTCATATTCTTATTAACTGCATGTAATAATGATACAATAACATTATCAATCTCTGCAAGTGATTATGATTTAGACAATGTACCTGTTTATACTGATATAGATGCTTCTGCTATTCAGGCAAATTCTGATGTATGTCTTGAAAATAATGGGCAGATAATTCCCGCTCAATTGGAAAAACAATATGACGGTAACGATCAAATTTGGTGGATAGCAAACTTAAGAGCGGGTGAAACTGCCAGTTACACACTTCTTACTGATGGTAATTGTACATCACAGACGACACAGTTTTCTTGGGAAGATGTTAATAACAACTCGAAAAGATTAAACTCTAACGGACAGCCGGTTCTTCAATATGAGTATCCGGTATATGATCCAAATAATATAGAAGCTACAAAGAAGCCATTTCATCATGTTTATGGCCCTGCGGGCGACCAGCTTATCACAAAAGGCCCGGGTGGTCTTTACACTCATCACAGAGGTATATTTTTCGGTTATAACCATGTATATTTAGAAAACCAGCCAGACACAAGAATAGATATCTGGCACGCGAGATATGGCGAGCGAAGCGAACATGAAGAGATTGTAAGTGAGTTTGGTGGGCCTGTAATGGGGGGACATTCAGTCAAAATCTTATGGAAAGATCTTAGTGGAAATCCGTTTATCGAAGAGATTCGGCACATCAAAGCGTTTAAGGTTTCTGAAAGTGAAACTATAATCGATTTTCAATCCACTCTCTCTGCATTGGATCAATCTGTGAGGCTTGAAGGTGATTTACAGCATGCGGGTGTACAGTTCCGTGCGGCACAATATGTGGCTGAAAATGCAGAACAAACTCAATTTATACGCCCTGATAAATGGGACCATGTCTCGCCTGATGATGAAATAGGGGAAGAAGAACGGATTGACCTGCCATGGAATGCAATGAATTTTAAAATTGATGGACAAACTTATACAGTAGCGTATATGAGTTATCCTTCTAACCCTGATGGAGCTGAAATGTCGGAGAGGAAATATGGAAGATTCGGAGAGTTTTTTCCTTATGAGATTTCACCAAACAACTCTTTAATAGTGCGTTACCGATATTGGATTACTCAAGAAAGCACACCTTCACGGGATAAAATTAATCGTATGTATATGCCATATGCTGAATTACCAGAAATAAGCAATAACTGAAGAATTATATAGGCTTCCTGAAATCTGACTTAATTAAAGATTTACAGTATTTTAAACCTCAGTTCGATTGTTAAATCATGATTTTAAAACTCCCCGTCCCGTAGGCGTTCGGGATCGCCCACTTTTTAGGGGAGACTTGAAACCAAATAAATAAAATTGGCTTATTAATCGAACTCAGGTTTTAAATTTATTTATACATGAGTGGTGCCTGAACAAGCCGAAAAAAAAGACCCCATGGCCAGCTTTATTAAAGCCTGCTGTACCTGTTGAACTCTACTGAGAGCAATTTGGGACAAATCTACAGAATTCAGTACGTGTTAAATGGGAAAGCATTCCCGCAGCCCTACAACTAACCGCACCGTCTGAGGATTGTCTACACGCAGTACGAGTAGCAGCGGGGGAACATATGATGCGCATTAGCGTTTCGCCAACAGTTTTAACAGCGACTTTTACAGCAAATCAGCCTTTGACTACCTAAAGGGCGGAGCCATTGACTATATTGTTGCCCCACCGATAAACGTCCCACTGCAACAACTGTTGGCCGGCCACAAGACGTGTTGGCACCTGGCCGATGGGTTTAAGGTTGGCCATTCGGTCTACCAGAGCCCGCTGTGACAGACGCCTCGCCGGGTGGTGATGGTTCGCAAGCATTTTCTCAAACGCCTTTAGGCTACCGGGCATAAACTGCGGCTGTTTGCCGATCAGGGAATCTACGAGAACTGTCGCTACACTGCTATGTCACTAGCATAGCTATGTCTCCGGAGTTGGTCTGGGAGCTGTGAAAAAAACCGCGGCAATGCCGAAAACTGCATCAGGGAGCTTAAAGACGACTTTGGGTCCGGCATCTTTAATTTGCAGGGGTTTTTTCCTGCCGAAGCAGCCTTAAACGTTGTGATGATGGTGAGCAGCTTCAATGACCTGTTCCGGCAAGTAGAACTCCTCAGTCAAAAATAAACCATAAAATAGAAATCCTGTACTATCAGATCTTCAATATTGGAGATTATCTGTCTAAAAACAAAAACCAGAGGATATTAGACCTATCACTGGCTATAAAACGCCGTAAATGATATACCGGACTGTGGATGAACAACAGCAAATTCAACGTGCTTCTGATAATTTAAATCTCTAATAAGAATTTTTATTAATAAACTATACCTCGGCGATTCAGTTTATACGTTCTCAGAGTTCAACAGAATAACTGTCTTAGAATTTACTATTAACATCCACAATCAAGGGTGATACCTAAGAATAATACTCACGGGCTATGTATCTAAATTTTTGGCTCCCAACCAGGCTCATAATCACGGCCCCAAAGCTTCATGGCTTCCCGGTCATAAATGTGGCCATTCGCAGAATCCACCTCCAGTGATCTACCGGTCCGGTAAGCAATATTCGCAAGGTGACATAAGTCGGTACTCAAAGCTCCTTCATGGATCGGAGAGTTTTGTTTTTCTGCCGTGCCACGAATAGAATCATAAAAATTGGTAACATGAAGTGTTGACATATTTCCTCCGCCACCCAAAGCTGTTCCCTGCTCGTCTCCGCCGGTATCTTTCTCACGAATCAATTCTCCTTCACGATCATACAGTTTATATTCACCTCTGTCAACAAATACAGAACCTTCTGTACCATAAATTATAGTTCCACGGCCTGCACCATATGTTTGTAAACTATTCCTGCTTTTGCCGTCCCAGTTAATCACTTTGTTATCGTCATACTTAAATGTAGCATACATTGTATCATACATCGTCCAGCCATCATCGAGAAAATGTTGTTTGGCTGCATCCACATCCACCCGAATTGGATATCCTACATTTAATGCCCAGCGGGCTATATCTAATTCGTGCAGCGCATTATTTCCAGTCTCACCTGTTCCCCACTTCCATCCGTACCAGTGCCAGTTATAGTCCCACGTATTATGATGATACTCTTCACGGGGAGCCGGTCCCTGGAACAGCTCCCAGTTCAGATCAGAGGGTGGACTCTGAGGTGTCGGGTTAACAACCCTACTGCGAGCATTGCTGTAAAAAGCAACTGCTTTATAGGGCCTGCCGATTACCCCGTTGTGTATCTCATTAATAATTTCGATAGTATGGGGAGCTGAACGTTGTTGATTTCCCAACTGAACAACTTTGTCATACTTCTTTTGTGCCGAAATCAAAAGCGCACCCTCTCTTGGGTTGTGGCTGCCCGGTTTTTCAACATATACATGTTTACCAGCTTCCAAAGCCATTATGGATCCCGGTACGTGCCAGTGGTCGGGGGTTGCATTAAAAATGGCATCTACATCCGGGTCTTCCAGCACCTCCCGAATGTCGTCCGTCTGTTTGGGCGTATAAGAAAGTTCATCCTTCAATGCCTCTGCCACTTTATCACGCTGACTTTTCTTTACGTCACATATGTGAGTCAGATGGGTATTAAAAGGCTCCGAGATACTTTCGTAAAAAGCGCCAACGCGGCGTCCGCACCCTATAAAAGCCACATTAATTCGCTCGTTAGCTCCAATTATTCTTTTATAGCTTTTAGCCGACATTCCCAAAGCCAGACCACCGGCTCCAAACGTTGCTTTTTTGATAAAATCTCTTCGTGATCCCATAAATTATTTATTTAAAAATTAAAAATTAAACCCCTTTGGTTTATAATCTTCTCGCTTTAATACAGCAGTAGCAGACTTCGCCCCTACAGTAGGAGATATCTCTTTTGCAACTAACCAAAACCTTAACACTCATTGTACCTACTGCAGGCCACAATGGCGGTAAACATTTGGGAATACCTGTCCTATTCAACCACTATAACATTGTTGGCCATTACGGGCACAATAAATAGAGTAAGTAATCCAAAAAGATCTCGATATGAAAAATGTTATGAATACACATTTATATAAATAAGTTAATCTAATAGAATCTTAGTCATACACTTTTCTCAGCACCTCTTGAGCATAACGTTTTCCCAAAACCTGCTGACTTCTACTATCGAAGTGGGGGTCTGAATTATCTCCGAATAATGGAGTTAATCCGTCAGAAACCACATAACTGGCATTGCTGATCCGATCAGGTATTTGTTCCATTACTTTATTAATTAATTCTGACATGCTACGCCAATCACCTATTTGTCCGGCCACAAAATATAGTTCGGGCATCCCGAGATCATTTCGATAATCTTGAACAAGTTTTTCAAGCTATCCATATAGCTGGAGGATCTGCTTTGATCAGACTCTCCCTGGTGCCATATTATCCCTTTAATGACTCCATCATTGGCCGCACTTTTAATTCTTTCCAAAGTATTTTCATAAAGTTCATAATCATTGTCGCCAGCGTATCCTTTTTGCCATTCTTCTATACTTGTTCCTCCACGTGCATTAACCACCAATCCTATTTCATTATCTATATTTTGAGCAAGCATTTCGGCAAAAGAGTAGCCTGACCCAAGTTTCTGCATATCAATGCTCTTTCGGATATTTGAATATTTATTGAGGGGTTGGCTGCCTTCTGCCAAGTTGAGTCGGTAAAGAGATATACGTTTTCCAGAGTATCTCTGACATCAGTAGATATATCCGCTCGCCCTGCCATATTAGACTGTCCTATGAGCAAATATATATCAAGACTTCCTGGAGTAAACTCTTCAATAGTCTCAGATGATCTTTGTGACTCCTCAGTGTATGTGCTGCAAGACAATACTAAAAATAACAAGCTGCTACACAGTAAAAAGTGAATAGATTTTTTGTCCATATTCAAAGTCTGCTATGTGGATTTACCGGTTAAGGACTCAAATCATAATAATTCAAACCTTCTTGTAAATCAAATTTAAATGTAGTGTTTTTCATCTGTTCGCTATTCTATTATGCACCGAATGAGCACTGATCAGTTTAAAAATGAAAGGCGGAAAAGCAACAGATGTGGCTGCTACTTCTGATAACATTAAAACAGTTTTTGCTAAAAGAATACTATCCCGGATTATTCATAAATAGAATGTTTTATTACTTACTGAGTTCAAGTAACTGAAAATATTGTACATAATTAAATAAATAGTAGCCCAAATTTGAGTTATCACAAACTGATAATTAAACAAGTGTCTAAACTTCTGATTTAATTGATTATACAGTTTAAAGAATAACTAAACTAACTTACTGTTATCCACATTAGTGAACCCTTGGGAGCTCGCCTCCAAGGGTTCACACACATGTTAAATTTATGATTAGAATTCAGATTTTTATTTAGTTTGATTCCCCTCCTTACTCAAACTCTCCCCCCCCTTTTAATAGCCTCAAGGTAGTAATACTCGGCGTATATGATAGGGACACTCACTTCATCACTTCTGTTATAATTGCCTGTAGATTGCTCTAATAAAAACCCGAAGTTTTCTCCGGGTTCAGACATAAATCCTTCTTGGACATTATTCAAAATATTACTGGCTTTTTCTACGTAAAACACGCTTTTACTTGTATGAAAAGTGCTCAACTCAAACAATGCACTCGCAGTAATAACAGCTGCTGAAACATCTCTCGGTTCATTTGAAAGGTTTGAAGCATAATAATCCCAATACGGAACCATATCATCCGGAACACTAGGATGACTTAGAATATACTCTGCAATTTTTTCAGCTTGTTCCAGGTAGGTGAGATCTTTTGTAAACCTGTAGGCCATTGTAAATCCATATAACCCCCATGCTTGACCACGGGCCCATGAGGAGTCATGTGAATAACCTTGGTGTGTATTTCTTTTCCTGACATCCCCGGTTTCGGGATTAAAATCTATAACATGATAAGAGCTATTATCTTCTCTAAAATGTTCTTCTAATGTTGTATTCGAATGGGCAACTGCAATATCATAATATGTAGAATCCCCTGTTTCTTCTGTGGCTCTGAAAAGCAGTTCAAGATTCATCATATTGTCAATGATAACAGGAAAATCCCAATTTTCGGCATTAAAGTCCCAGGAACGTATAGCTCCAACCTTATCATTGAATCAGGTAATTAAAGTTTCTGCAGATTTTATAATTACATCACGATAATGAGGATTACCGGTTAGTCTGTAACCCTGTCCGAAGCTGGAATAAATTTTGAACCCTATATCGTGGTCAGAATTATTTTGCATTTCCTGCTCTACAAAATTGGTGTGTCTTTCAGCCGCTTCTTTCCAATAGGCATCCTCTGTAAGGTCGTACATATACCATAGAATACCGGGATAAAATCCACTGGTCCAGTCAGGCGAGTCAACAAATCTTATCTCTCCATCATTAACACTACGGGGAAAAACTAAAGGATATTCATTGCTTTCAGAAACAGCATTCAATTGCTGATTCGCATTTTCTTCCAACAACCGCAATTGTTTCTCGGCTGATTTCACGTCTTCATTAAATCCTTCCGTTGAAGTACAAAAGTATCCACCCGACAAACTGCATCTTGAATGTAGCCGGTCGATTGGCTATGGCTGGTTGAAGTTCTGAGGATGGAGCGAGCGCACATCGTTGTATTTGGTCTGCAGGATGTTGGCCAGCACATGGGTAAGCCACTCTGTGGGGTTGACTCCATGCAACTTGCACGTTCCCAGCAGGGAATAGACCATCGCGGCCCGTCGGGCTCCGGCGTGCGATCCGGCCCCGAAGGTATTATAAAAAAGAGGACGCCCTGGATTTGTTATTTTTAAAGTCCCTTTAACTTTAACCAAATCCATAGGAGTCCTCTTATGAAACTCTATAAACAAGTATACATAGCCATTGACCT
>LKNA01000115.1 GCA_001564065.1 Chitinophagaceae bacterium T5-Br10_B2g13 | reverse complement strand
TGCCAGTCTCCCCAAATGTCGTGTAAATCTCTTAAATGTTGTGCTGCAGCACGCGTTGATTTTACAGGATCGCGTCGTTCATCTACCCACCAGTTCACTTCCAGTCCGTAAACGGCACCCGTAGCCCGGATAAACTGCCATAGACCTACAGCACTCGCCCAGCTTCGGGCTGTTGGAACCAGCCCGCTTTCAATCATCGAGAGGTGAATTAGCTCCAGCGGAACACCCTCATCTTCAAAAATCTCCCGCATCATGGGAAAGTAGTACTCCGACCGCTCCAGCCATCGCTCCATTACATCGGGACGACGAAGGGTATAGTACATAAGATGGCGATTCACGTGCTGATTCTGTATCAGTGGAACCTGTGTTTGATTGATCGTCAGATTATCCGGCAGCGCGTAACCTTCAGCTATCCAGTCATCCTGTTCGGAAAAAAGTTCTTCCTGAATCTCAAATACATCCCCTTCTACCTCTCTCCTTGTCTCTGTAATTCCGTAAAACTCACTGTGTTCGGCCATTACCGTTCTGTAGAGTTCAGCAAACCGGCGGTTGTTCTGAACCTCAGGATAGTCATCCATCAAAGATTGGATAGAAGCGAAAGCCTGGTTGATATACGTTTCTGCCTGAACCAGATCCCCCTGCACCTGAGAGTCAATGGCCAATACCTGTACACGGTACACGTCTGATATTCGTTTTAAAATTTCTTTGTCCAATTCACTCTGTTCAGCCAGAATCTCCTCTCGCGGTTCATCATGCCGGCTGTCTGTGAGTGGGTTTGAGTATGGAAGTAATTTAACGGGGATTTCTATCTCATCAGCTCGATTGGAATCCTGAGCGTAAAGAGTTTGAACAACGAAGAAAGTGAGTAGCAGTAGTACCGTTCGCTTCATGGAGTAATTTTTAGAATTTTCTTAATTATCTAAATTAAAAATTTAAACCGTCAATCGGAATTGATTGAAAAAAATAGCAGGTATTTTATAGTCAGCTTCTATTGGCTGTCCATTTTTGTACAATTGGCCAGCGTCTTCCACTGCCAAACGATTTGGAGTTCAATTTAAGTATAGGCACAGCCTGATTTCTTTTAAACTCGTTGTAATCAACAAGTCGTAAAATCTTATCCACTGTTTTACCGTCAAAACCCTCCTCTATCAACTCACTTCTGCCTTTCTGCAGCTCGATGTATTGATAAAGAAGTGAATCAAGAGTTTCGTAATCAGGCAAGCTGTCACTGTCTTTTTGATTCGGACGCAGCTCTGCACTCGGAGCTTTTGTAATGATAGACTCCGGAATTATCTCTTTTCGATAGTAAGATGTGTTTAGCCACTTTGCCATCTCGTAAACCTCCGTCTTATAGAGATCGCCGATAAGGCTTAAAGCTCCATTCATATCACCGTAGAGCGTAGCATAGCCGACTGCGTACTCAGATTTATTTCCTGTTGCAATCAGGAAACTGTTAAACTTATTAGCGTAGGCCATCAAAATTGTTCCACGAATTCTGCTTTGAAGATTCTCCTCGGCCGTGCCGAATGTGTTGTCATTAAAAACAGGCTCCAGTGCAGATCTGTAATTTTCGAATATATTTTGAATCGGAACTTCAAACAGCTCAATACCTAAATTTTCGGCTAATTTGTGAGAGTCAGTCACGCTCCCTTCACTTGAAAATTCAGTTGGCAGAGTAATAGCTTTCACTTTTTCGGGCGAAAGTGCTTCAACAGCCAGCACGCATCCAAGGGCTGAATCTATCCCACCGCTTAATCCAAAAACAACTTGGTCCGCCGCTCCGGTTTTATTCATATAATCGCGCAGCCCAAGTTTGATAGCTTCAAACTGCCGCTCCTGCTTGATACCGGGATATATCGGTTGTTCTATATCATCCTGAATCGGTTCAACAATACCGCCATCAATATTAAGCAGAACATCCGTAAAATCAGGCTCAAATGGTTTAGTTTTTGCAACCACCCTTCCTTCCCGATCAATGGCCATCGAATCACCGTCAAAAATCACATCCGTATGTGCCCCAACCTGATTGCTGTAAAGCAGCGGCAAACTGAGATTTTTAGCGTGATTCTGAAGCATCCTTACTCTATTCTGATGTTTTGTGTTTGTGTAAGGAGAAGCTGAGACATTAATAATTACATCAGCGTCCAACTTTTTTAGTTCCAGCGCCGGATTGACTGAATAGGTGTGGTACTGTACTTCGTTTTCGTTATACCAGATATCTTCGCAAATGGTAACTCCAAGCTTAATCCCGCCAAATTCAAGACAATGAAACTCTTCATTGGGCTCAAAGTACCTCAAGTCGTCAAAAATATCGTAGGTAGGAAGCAGTGTTTTGTGAGTCGTTCCAAGCAATTTGCCATTTTGAGCTAAAAGTGCTGAATTGTACATTTTTCTCCCATACCCACCATCATTCGGTGTTATGGATCCAAATAGTATCGCCGTCTTTCCCGTAGTCTCTACAATCTCACGGTTCACACTATAGCACTTCTCTCTGAATGAACTCTCTTCCAGCAAATCCTCAACCGGATATCCGGTCACTCCCATTTCGGGCAAAATGAGAAGTTCAGCGCCACTCTTTTCTGCGCGTTTCAGTGCGCCTAAGATGAGAGATTTATTACCGGCCAGATCCCCGACCGTTGGATTTAGCTGTTCAATTCGAATCCTCATTACTGCTTTTGATAAACTTTTTCTCCGGCAATCCATGTTTCCAGCACTTCTGTTTGCCAGATTTCTGATGCATCCACTTCAAAAATATCCCGGTCAATTAAGATAAAATCTGCCCATTTCCCGGTTTCCAGAGTTCCCAGCACATCTTCCTGATGGGCTGCATACGCTGCGTCGCGTGTAAAAATTCTCAGGGTTTCCTCACGGCTCAGACGATGTTCACTGTACCAGCCTCCCGGGGGCATTCCTCCGTGATCTTGTCTTGTAATTGACGAGTAAACCCCATAGAAAGGATTTACGTTTTCAACCGGAAAATCGGATCCCCCTGCGATAACTGTTCCCTGATCTAAAAATGTTTGCCATGCGTAGGCCCCCTCCATTCTTTCAGCGCCTACACGATCCTCAGCCATATTCATATCACTGGTGGCGTGGGTTGGCTGCATAGAAGCGATAATATTAAGATCTACAAAACGCGGGATATCATCGGGATGTACAATTTGGGCGTGCTCAACACGGTGCCTCAGATGTGACTGATCACCCAGCTCATCCTGTGCATTCTGGAACGCATTTAAAACCTGCCGGTTGGCAGCATCTCCAATGGCATGAATATTCATTTGAAAACCGTTGGATGCCCCTTTAATCACCATCTCATTTAACTCCTCCTGATCGAAGAAAAGCAGACCGGTGTTTCCAGGATCGTCATGATAATGATCCAGCATAGCGGCACCCCGGCTTCCCAATGCTCCGTCGGAAGATATTTTTACGCTTCGAAGGGCCAGCATATCTTCCGCATAGCTTTCTATCGGTCCGTTTTCTGCCAGCTCATCAAATGTACCACCGGTTCCTCCAATCATGGCATATATTCTTGTAATCAACCTATCCTCGTCCGCGAAATTCTTGTACATCTCCCAGGTATCAACCGTAATCCGGGCATCATGTACGGATGTTAATCCATGTTCTGCCATTACCTGCAGTGCAAGTTCAAACGCCTGCTGATTCTCTTCCTCGGTTCTCGGAGGGATGTGCTCTGTAATGTAGTACATCGTTGCATCCACAAAAATCCCGGTTGCATCACCGAATTCGTTTCTAATCACAACTCCGCCCTGCGTATCAGGTGTATCACGGCTGATTCCCGCAATCTCCATAGCCCTGCTGTTGGCCCAGGCCGCATGACCGTCAACCCGTGTTAGGTAAACCGGACGATCTGGCACAACACTGTCAAGATCCTCTGCAGTTGGAAATTCATTTTCCTCCCACAATACCTGGTTCCAGCCCCGGCCACGAATCCACTCCAGATCGGGATTATCCTCTGCGTATTGACGAATAATTTCGAGTGTTTCCTCCAGCGAGTCCACTCCTTGCACATCCACGTCGAGTTGCTGGTAGCCCAGCCCCATTACATGAACATGAGCATCAATCAAACCGGGAATTAATGTTCTCCCGTCTCCATCAATAGTATTAAGCCCTTGCAACTGTTGCTGCAGATCTGACAACGTCCCTGTAGCCAGAACTTTTCCATCTTGTACAGCTATGGCATCAAAAGTGATTAGTTCGTGATCTTCACCGGCAATGGTATAGCCGTTGATATTGTGCATAATAAAACCATCATCCTGGGTTGAGCATGCCGCTGTAAGCAGGAGCAGAATTGCGAAGAGAGTTATCTGTAATTTCATCATAGCTGTTTTAGATATAGATTAGTATAGGTTGTACTCATGTATGGATCACTGATCGCTATTAAAGTAGCTGATTTCAGGCTTTAAAAAAGATTCCGTTTTGAGTTCTTTAACTAAAAATTGAGGAATCACTTTTAAACTATTCAACTCATCAAAAGGTTTAAAACAAACATTGCGAATCAGTTGTTCATTTTGACCGTGCTCGGGGTCAGCCCCCGGTACTGCTTCTCCTTTAAAATCTTCAACTAAAAAGTAGAGCTCCACAGCGTGATACGGATCTTGAATAAATTCATGGACATACCTGAGTCTAAATCCGGATGGGGTAATACCGGTCTCTTCCCGGCACTCACGTATTAGCGCATGCTCTGCAGATTCACCTTGCTGTACACCGCCACCGGGCGGAGTCCAAACCGGATAATTACGAGTAGGAACACTCTGCTGAACCAATAATATTTGGTGCTCCGATATAATCAACCCGCACGACCTCACCCTCACTTTATTTGAGTAGGGATCCGGTATGTTCAAATCGATGCTTTTTCTTCACGGACTTCTTCTGCAGCAACACTATTCTCCAATGCTGCTTTCACGAAAGAGATAAATAACGGGTGAGGATCGTAGACTGTGCTTCTCAACTCAGGATGGAACTGTACACCAACATACCATGGGTGATCTTCCAGCTCTACAATCTCAACCAGATTCCGCTCCGGATTAATCCCGGAGACGATCAAACCGGCATCAACAAGCTTTTTCCGAAGTTTATTATTGAGCTCAAATCGATGGCGATGACGTTCTTGGATCATATCTTCATCGTATGCTTCAAATGCTTTGGAGTCTTCCGTAAGTTTACAATCATATTTACCGAGGCGCATGGTTCCGCCTTTGTCTTCAACATCCCGCTGATCCGGCATAAAATCAATTACAGGGAATTCTGTTGCGTCATTAAATTCCGTACTGTTTGCACCCGCCATTCCGGCAACATTTCGTGCAAATTCTATTACGGCACACTGCATACCCAAACAGATACCCAGCATCGGGATTTTTTTCTCACGAGCGTATTTAACAGCCGCCAGCTTTCCTTCAATACCACGACCGCCAAATCCGGGGGCCACCAGAACAGCAGAAGCAGCCTTCAATTTACCTTCAACGTTATCATCTGTCAGGTCATCTGATTGAACCCAGTTGATATCAACACCTGCATTGTTCATAGCACCACCATGTATCAGCGCTTCTACAATGGATTTATAAGCGTCGTGATGTTCTACATATTTACCGACAAGAGCAATTTGAATACGTTTTTCAGGATGCTTGATCCGTTCAACAAAATCGATCCACTTTGTTAAATCGGGATTCTTAGTTGGCAAACCCAGTTTTTCAATCACCCTTTTGTCCAGGCCTTCTTCGCGCATCAAAAGCGGAACTTCGTAAATGGATTCCGCATCGAGGGATGCCACAACATCTTCATTTTCTACATTACAGAATTGAGCAATCTTACTGCGAATGGAGAGGTCCAGATCATATTCAGATCTGCAAACCAAAATATCGGGGCTCAAACCACTTTCAGAAAGTGTTCTTACGGAGTGTTGTGTTGGCTTGGTTTTGAGTTCTCCGGCAGCTGCAAGGTAGGGTACGAGCGTTAAGTGAATGGAGAGTGTATTCTTTCTGCCTACATCATACCTGAGCTGACGCATCGCTTCGATGTATGGCAAACTTTCGATATCACCAACTGTACCCCCAACTTCGGTAATCACCACATCATATTGGTCGCTTTGGCCAAGATTGAGAACGTGCGATTTAATTTCATCCGTGATATGCGGTATCACCTGTACAGTTTTACCAAGGTACTCCCCTTTTCTCTCTTTGGTGATAACGTCGTAGTAAATACGCCCGGTGGTAACATTATTCTCCTGGGAGGTTTTTACATCCAAAAAGCGCTCGTAGTGTCCTAAATCCAGATCTGTTTCAGCACCGTCGTCCGTAACATACACTTCTCCGTGCTCGTACGGGTTCATTGTTCCGGGATCCACGTTAATGTAGGGATCAAGCTTCTGAATGGTGACTCTCAATCCCCTGGCGACCAAAAGCCTGCCTAGAGAAGCACAAATTATTCCTTTACCTAAAGATGATGTTACGCCGCCGGTTACGAAAATATATTTTGTAGACATGTGTGATCGGAACTTGTTCTGGGAAAACAGAAAATAGGAGGCTTCCACATGCCATTCAAACGAAAAAGAAAAAAGAGGCCGAAATTTTTAAAAAAGTTTACTTAAGCCCCCAATTGCACAAAACATGCCATATGAGAAGGTGAACTCTCACGGTTTGAGTTTAGATTGCAGCTTTTATAAATCAGTTTTATCTAATTTTGAGAATTAATCACTCTGTGTATCGCCTGATTAATCAGGCCGTCGATAGATCCTTTACTCGCTGAAGTAAAGTAGATCAAAAACACTCCTGCCATACAGGAAACGCTTCCGACAACGCTTAAAATTGCTGAAAACCACATTGGAGTGATCATACCCAGAATGGATAGAGCAAGAAGGGTTAACCCGGTTAAAATTTGTAGTGACGCTGCACCATACGCAACCAATGAGTCAACACTGCCGGCCACTGGATGAGATCTATTCGAATAAGGACTTCTGGAATTACCCGGTACAAATTGAGAACCCTCGACCCCTTTTGATTTATTTGAATTGTCGATCATTTTATTGTCTATTTAGTTGAGAACACATTACCATTATACAAACTGTATCCAATTAACAAAAAATTTCACCGCATACGTGGAAAATTCTAATCATTTTATTTACGGCAAAAACCCTGTAGAAGAACAGCTTCAACAGAGTGCAGAAAATGTTGATAAGATTTATCTGAGAAAAGGCTTACAACATTCTCAAATCGCGAACATACTTGATCTTGCATCTCAAAACCGTATACCGGTAACGGAAGTTCCCGGTAACAAGCTCTATGATCTGGTAGGAGGCGTGAACGATCAGGGTATTGTGGCATCGATTTCACAGGCAGAGTATCAGGAATTTGAAGAGTGGCTCGAACATTTTGAACCGGATGCAAACTCCGCTGTTCTGCTGTTAGATGAAATAGAAGATCCTCACAATTTTGGCGCAATTTTAAGGACAGCTGCCGCAGCCGGTATATCTGCTGTAATTGTGCCAAAGCACCGTCAGGCTCCTGTAAATGCCGCCGTTTTCAAGACCAGTGCAGGAACTGCGGGACGTATCCCTATTGTAAGAGCTGTGAATCTAAACCAGGCCATTCTTTCGCTCAAAGATAACTCTTTTTGGATTGCAGGATTAGATCAAAACAGTAAAACCATGGTTTGGGATCAGACTTACGATGTACCCATGGCTTTTGTAATCGGAAATGAAGGGCGGGGCATGAGAAAAAAAACGGGAGAGCATTGCGACTTTCTGCTCTCCCTGCCAATGATGAACAATGTTGAATCCTTAAACGCCTCCGTCAGTGCAGCACTGGTTTGTTATGAATGGCGGCGTCAAAAAATTCAACATGATTAATATGTGATTACTCCTCAGGACGCGGGAATGTGATTATGAACGATTCGCCATATTCTGCCGAAATCATTCTCAGAGTACGGCTTGCCTTACTGAATTCGGAAAATGCGCCGACCAGTACGCGGTTATATTCACCCGCTTTCTGAATGATTACCATTTCAGACGGATTGCTGAACTCATTCCCCAGCATAGCAATAAGTGTCTCGCGAATTGTCTCAGCACTTTGTTGATTTCGGAAAGAGAATACCTGTACGTAGTGTCCGGGGGCGGGTTCATCGGTAAACATTTCAGCTCTGCGCTGTGCTTCTTCCTGAGCTCTTCTACGCTCTTCGCGCCAGTTGTCTGCAAAAATCCTCGCCTCTTCCCTTCGCTGCATCATGGCATCCTCAGCTCGCTCTACTCTTTCACGTAACCGCTGTTCCATCTGCTCTCTTTCCCTGAGGATTTCCGGATCGGGTTCATCTGCAGGGCGTACCTCTTCTGCCGGTTCAGGTACAGCATCCGGTGCGGGTTCTGAAACTCTGCGATCTCTTGAAGGCGGCCATGAAATATGCTTCTGTCCGCTTGATCCAAAATTAAATCTTAAACCGGCCGTAACAGCTGCGAATTGATCGGAGCTGCCCTCTCCCGAATACCCATCAAGCAGATCGCTGGCCGCGGCATTGTAGGTGTATTGAGCGAACAGATCAGCGCCTCTGAAAAGGTAAAAGTTGAGCCCAGCACCGCCGGATAGCATCAGTGACAAGTCTTCCGAGTCAAGGTCTACAGATTCAAGATTACTGCGAATCATTCCCATCCCTACAGAAAAATAGGGGTTGATGAATCTAGAGTTGAGATTAAACAACCCGTTCATATTGGCAACACCTTTTACAGATACATAGAAAAACTCATTTGTGTAGGCATCATCAAAATCATACTGATTTGTGAACTCTCCAAATTGTACGGCTGTATCTATCGACCAGGCCGGACTAAATGCATACTGAAAACTTCCTCCGTAAATTGGCTGCCGAAATGAAGGAACATTAAAATTACCGGCCAGTCGGCCAACCATTCCATCTCCTGCGGATCCGTATGTAACGCCGGAATTTAGTGTAAAACTGACTCTTCGTGGATTCTCCTCCTGAGCCTGTACGGTCATCGGGATAGTTGCAGCGAGCAGAATGGCGAATAGAAGTGCCGCACCATAAATATTAATCTTTGAAATCATAACTCCCCATTTGTTGGTTAACATTACCTGCAGATGTAAATCAAATAGTACTTTAGCACTACTGATGATAATAATAAATTTTGATTGAATAACAGACTCCTTTAATACTGATGTCAGTCATAAATTAAATATTGAGTCCTCTTAGTTTTAAACTCCCGGTTGTTAAAATCCATAGTCAATGGATTCAGATCTCCCGATATTACCTTGTTAATTTCCCTGGAGCCGGCCAGATTATACAGAAAGTTTTTTATCTCAACATCCGGCGTAGCGTTTACAAGCACCCGAAACAGTTCAAGTCCCGTTCTAACCGGATCAAAATCGTAACCGTCTACTCGTACCTGAATACCAAAACTCTCCAGGTCCATATGCTTAGGCGTTGCAGCTACGCCCGGAATAGATCGTGGCGTAAACGTTAGCGAATGAATCTGAAGCTGATCCGTTATTTCATTTAAAGTCCGAATTGTATCAGCGGGCAGTACTGTTTCGGGATCTCCCAAAATTAAAAATGGCTGATCGGTACCCCGTCCCTCACTCATACTCGTGCCTTCAAAAAACACCGTTCCGGGATAGAGGTAAGCCTGTTCAAACGTTGCCAGGTTTGGTGAAGGAGCCACCCAGTTCAGACCGGTATCCGGCCAGATCATATCACGGTTCCACCCCACCATTTCGATAACCCTTAATTCAGGGGGCGTTTCAAAATCCATCCACTCTTCACCGGCAATCATCCCGGCCATCTCCCCCATCGTTAAACCGTGAGCAATCGGTATTGGGTAGGGTCCGACAAACGACTTGAGCTCTTCCTCAAGCATCCAGCCACTTACGTAATTCCCTCCCAGAGGATTAGGTCGATCCAAGACCCATACCGGAACTCCGGATTCTGAAGCGGCTTCCAGCACCAATCCCAATGTGGCGATATAGGTATAAAATCGGGCACCCACATCCTGCATATCAAAGAGCAAGATATCCACCGCATCCAGCATCTCTGCCGTAGGTTTACGTGTAGATCCATACAGAGAAAAAACAGGCAGACCGGTTTCCTGATCAATCCCATCTTCAATAATTTCTCCTGCACCTGCCTCACCCCT
>LKNA01000008.1 GCA_001564065.1 Chitinophagaceae bacterium T5-Br10_B2g13 | reverse complement strand
GTTTATTCTTCTTAATTATAAAGTCTTCACCAAGCAACAAAGGTAGGAGTTTTGCAAATAAATATCAGAAAGAAATTTCCCCTTCTCCCCGTCCGACCGCTCCACGCGGTCAGACGAGTTGTTTTCGTACGGTATGTGGTGTAAGGTTTACTCGGCACCCTCGCCTGTCGATTCCCGCACAGCGGTTCGACGGGCGAGTGGTGAAGCCTCGGTCTACGGTGAACGGTTTACGCGAATTGCCCTCGTCCGACGGCTGGAGTCCGTCAGACGAGTTTTATTGCCTTAACTTTCTGCTAAGACAAAACATGGTATTTCTATGCATTGATATGTCATAATCGAAAGAAAACCCCAAAATAGATGCTTTTTCTAAAATTCAAGGACAAGAATAAATAAAATGTTTCAGACAAACTGATTACTGTTCACTGTTGCCACTGCTCACTGTATAAACCGCCTCAACTCTACCACGCACTCCAAACCGCTCCCCCTATTCGGCGGTGAATTAATTGCTTTCTTTATAATCCTGTGGTTAAAACCACAGGCTATAAGCAGGCCACCCCTATCGGGGTTGGACTTTTGCGTCAATTTTAAAAAGCGGCGTAACACAAAATATCGAACCAACACAAAACCCAATACGCCGTCTTTATTTTACCACGCTCTGTCATTTCGACCGAACGAACGGAGGGAGTGAGTGGAGAAATCTCCATATTGTTGTTCAGAATACGATAAACGGTTTACGGAGTAAGGTTTCCGCGAAACCCTCGCCTGTCGAATTCCGCTCTGTGGTTCGACGGGCGAGTGGTGAAGACTGGGTCTACGGTTTATGGTTTACGCGAAACTCTCCGTCAGACAAATGTTAGTTAACAAAGACCTTCCAAACGGAACACTGATCCCTGATAACTGTTGTCACTGTTCACTGAATCTCCCGGCCTTGAGAAATCAACGGGTACAGAGAGCTGACAGGAGACGAAAAGGAAAACTCACCAGTCTCCAACAAAATCAGCTATATCCTGCAATCTATCAGACCTTGAGTTTTTCAGGTTTATGGCTGCGAACGCCGGTGATTTCTCATCCCGAGAATTGGGGATTGGTACTTTTTATGCCTGTCCGACTACCGGCGGATCAAGACAAAAAGTACAAGATATACCGTTTGAAATACGATTTCCGTGATACCGCCTCAATCATTAAAAGTACTCCAAACCACTCCCTCTGTTCGGCGGAGACATGATGTTGACTTTTAAACCCGGCACTGCGTACCGGGCTAATCACATCCTGCACCTACAGGGCAAATATTGTTAACAAATTGAATTTCAAACTCTCCCCCTCTATTTGAACGGAGAGAAAAGAGAGGGGGCCGGGGGGTGAGTTCAAAAAATCCCAATACGCCGCCTTCATAAAACCGCCCCCTGTCATTTCGACCGAACGAACGGAGGGAGTGAGTGGAGAAATCTCCATATTGGTTTTCAGAATACGATAAACGGTTAACGGAGTTAGGTTTCCGCGGAACCCTCGCCTGTCGAATTCCGCTCTGTGGTTCGACGGGCGAGTAGTGAAGACTGGGTCTACGGTTTATGGTTTACGCGAAACTCTCCGTCAGACAAATGTTAGTTAACAAAAAGACCTTCCAAACGGATCACTGATCCCTGATAACTGTTGTCACTGCTCACTGTATAAACCGCCTCAACTCTACCACGCACTCCAAACCACTCCCTCTATTCGGCGGAGACATGATGTTGACTTTTAAAGCCGGCACTGCGTACCGGGCTAATCACATCCTGCCCCTACAGGGCAAATATTGTTAACAAATTGAATTTCAAACTCTCCCCCTCTATTTGAACGGAGAGAAAAGAGAGGGGGCCGGGGGGTGAGTTCCAAAAACCCCATACGCCGCCTCTATAATACTGCTTACTGTCTTTCTGAACGAAGTCGAAAAATCTCCCTGATGAGAAGCGGATAAATCTCTCCCCCTCTTCTTGAACGCAGTGAATAGAGAGGGGGATTGAGGGGGTGAGTTCAGAAACCCATTTTATGGGTTCAATATTCGAGCCGGTCATTCATGACCGGAGAAAAATAGCATAGATCCACACCAACAATCTCACTGTTTGGTTTTATTCTCTCTTTAACTACATTGGATATATGTATTTACATCAAAAAAATGATCAACCTAACTGACTTCTGCTATGGAAACACTACTAGGAATTGTTGCTCTGATCTGCGCCATCTATGTAATCGTTGAAGTATGGTCCAAACAGCCCTCTATGGGAACCGGAGAGAAAGTATTATGGACGGTTGCCGCGATCTTTTTCAGTATTATCACAGCAATCATTTACTTTTTTGCAAAGAAAAAATAGAGCTTCTGTTGTCCATTGTGATCGACTTGAACGGGGTGAACAAATTTAAACTCACCCCGTTCCTCTTTTCAGCTTCCTACCCGATCGACATTTTCTGAAAATATGCCCTGAAATTATGCAATTCAGTAGATTCTCTGATTTTTCCGTTCTGCCCCAAAAGGCTACTGTAATCACCGCCCTCCTTTTGCTATTTTTCTCAGGCGGTTGTGCAGTTACATCAAATCCTGATGACAATGGCGGCGAAATCATCGCTACACCTGACGCCTCTTGGTGCAGCTTCTCTATCTCTTCTGACGGGCGCTGGCTTCAGTATGAGGGAGATGTTTCACCACTGACTGACCGGGACTCAAGAAATGCATCAAACCAACGGGAGACCTACCTGGTCGACCTGGAAACGGGTGAAAATTTCTTTGCTGAGCCGGACCCAACGGTTAAACAGCGAATTGAACAGGGCATTGGCCCGGATGGACTGGGCTGCTTTAGCCCGGGCAACCAAACCCTCTATCTCACTATCGTTGATTGGAACAACAAAGCCGAATCAGAACGGAGTTCGAACCGGATTGAAGACGGCAGCTCTCCGCAGGTAGGAATGTCAACACCGTCCAGATCACGGGCTCGCTTTCACTACAAGGTTGATCTGACCGGCAAACCGCTTGTCATTCAGGTTAGTGATGACAGAAACTGCGCGGAGAGGCCTGAGCCTGTCAAACCGAATATTCGCGTTGAGCAGCCCTCCGATAAGCGAATTGAGATATACGCCGGCGATGGACGGCAGCTTGCAGCTCATCGTCCCGGAGGACTCACAAGCAGCAGGATCGGAATTTGGGACTTGGACAGTAATCAGTGGAGAAGTGAATATTCACTGTCACCCGACGGAAGTAGGCTTGCCTACCGGATCAGTGAAACCGGTATGATCGGCTTCTCTGCCCCCACCCGCGGCTATATGCTAAATCTAAATCCCAATGAAAACCCGGGCCCTGACTTTTTAGGTGCTTCTGTTTACGACATGGCATGGGATCCGGCAGGAAACTTTTACGCCTGCACGAGCCACAGCAAACACCACCGTTCTATTGCCAGGTGGACATTTTAAACGTATCTCGGTCTGTAATCATAAAACTTAGGGCAACTTGGTGTCATTCCGTCTTCGTGGCATAAAAATCCACAATCTTAGTTAACATGAGTTCGACATAAGAGTTTGTTAAGAAGTGTCCCCCTGCCGATGGGTCGGCACCAAGTGTGGTTTGAAGGGGGGCTTTCTAGCCTCATTATCTTTTCTATCGGTGACAGATTTAAAGATCCTATAATTAATTCCATGCCCTGACGAATCATCCCCCTGCTCACTGGACACCCCTCCTCCCGAAGCCTCGGGACCGTACTCCCCTCGAGAGGCTGTGAAAAAATACTTAATCAATGATAATTACCATTAAATTTTACCACAAAGACACAAAGCCACGAAGGTACACGAAGTATAACGATATCAACATAATACCCTTCGTGTTTCTTCGGGTCCTCGTGACTTCGTGGCCAAATAAAAGGAGTGTTTTAAATGCTTGAATTTTTAATTTCTCACAGCCTCTCGAGAGTGGACTTTCCTGTCATCTCTTCAATAGTGTTGCCTTTTTTTGGCAAAATTTGTGGCTACCGGTGACAGATTTAACGAACCTTTAATTAATTCCATGCCCTGACCAATCATCCCCCTGCTCTCTCCGTTCGCCTCCCCCTTCGAAGGGGGACTTTGTCACCTTTAAGATAATGTTGCCTGCTTTTGGACAAGATTAGTGGCTCGAACTGACGTTAGTTAGTTAACCAAGTTTTTCAGCCCGGTATATCGGACCGTTTCTCTGCCCGCCCCTTTAGAAAATAGCTCTATACTTCCATGCAGACTAAAACTCTTCCGTGCACGAGTGATGGCCGTGTAAAGCAGTTCACGGGTTAGTATCGGAGTATCCCGCTTGGGCAGAAGCAGGTCTACATGGTTAAATTCAGAGCCCTGGCTTTTGTGAACCGTCAGAAAGTAGGCCGGTGAATAATCGGTAAGGCGGCTTGGCTGCAGCTTCTTAATTTCCGATCCCGACTCCACATAGACACGGAGCTCACCGGTCTCATCACGGAGACAAACTCCCATATCACCGTTAAACACACCCAGTGAATAGCTGTTTCGGGTAATAATAATCGGTCGGCCATGATACCAGCCGTTTTCGGGCTGAACCGCACGTTGAAGCACCAGGATCTTCTCAACCAGCCGATTCAGCTCCCGGCTCCCCTCCGGCCCTCGCCGAAGCACCGTAAGCCAAACCGATCGCTTCCAGAAATCCAAAAGTGCTCTCTCATCCCGAATACTTCGAACCTCTTTTACCCTTTCGGCAAGAGTGGCTGCCAGCCCTTCCAGATTTTCCCGGGTGAAATTAAACGTTTCATGACTCAATTCCGGACTTTCGTCTATTTCAGACTTCATCTTTTCAACATTGGATTCCTCTTCTTTTACCAAAGCTGCCAGTTTTCCAATTCCGCTGTCTGAATCGAAACGGTAACTTTTTGTCAGATAAAGAACGGAGTCACTCAGAACCGACTGCTTCTTCACCGGCAGTTCTGCTTCCGGTATGAGTTGTTTCAACATTTCAGCACTCTCTTTCAGAAATCCGTTTTCAGGCTTCCGGCACAGATCGGCAAATACTGATCCCGCTTCAACCGAAGCCAGCTGATCTTTATCTCCCAGCAGAATCAGCTGCGTACTCTGCCCGGTGTGTGAAATCAACCGGTGCATCAGGTTCAGGTCAATCATCGACGCCTCATCCACGATGATCAGATCGTATCGCAGTTTCTTCTTTTCGGGATCAGGCAAAAGTCCGCCCCGATCTAATCCATAAAGCAATCGGTGTAGCGTGGCCGCCTCTTCAGGCAGCCCGGCCCTTTTCTCTTCGGGCACGTTCAATCGTCCAATCTCACCGTGCAGGGATTCAGCCATTCGTCCGGCCGCCTTTCCCGTCGGTGCAGCCAAGGCAATTCGCAGAGGTTCCTTGCTGCTCATCATCTTCATTGCCAAAATTTTGGCAACCGTCGTCGTTTTACCCGTACCGGGCCCACCGGAGATAATCAAAAATGGTTTGATCAAAGACATCGCCACGGCCACCTGCTGCCAGTTGGGCAACTCATCCTCACCCTCAAACAGTGAATAAAAATACTCAATCGGAAAATCCGGCGGCAGTTGATACGTATTGTCACTTTTTGATGAGATCCAGTCAGCAATCCGGTTTTCATACATGAAAAATCTGCGAACACTGATCTGATTACCGTGCAGAATGAACGGCTTCTCCTCACTGCCGGTTCCAACCAGCCGACTCGCTACCACCTCTGATCGGTCAATTTTCACTTCAGAAAGCCTTGATGATGCCGCGTCATCCAGATCCAGGTGTTCTGCCCACTCCTTCGGTGCAAGATCAATCGGCAGGCTAACGTGACCCGCTTTCAAAAACAGAGAAGTAAATACTGCAATGTATCTCTCTGCATCGTTAAGTTTCCCATATTCAGTTTCGAGATAGTGAAGCAGCTCCCGTTCATAGAGCTCAATCCATCCTTCGGTTATTCCGCTGCTGAACCAGTCAAAAAGTGTATTAGATTGTTTCATCATTTCACCTCCGCCATGTTTGAAGTAGAAGTCAGGTAGGCCTCAAGCCGCTCGATAACCTCCTTTTTAGGCTTCACTCTCCAAACTCCCGTTTCTGATCCCGCTCTCATTCCCCGAACAAAAAGATAGGCCACACCGCCAAAATCCCTTTCATAGTTAAAATCCGGAATCCGTGCTTCAAGGTACTTCTTCAGCGCCACCGTATAGATGTGGTACTGCACATCATAGTTGGCCGACTGGATTTCCTCCCTCAGTTTTTCAGGTTCATAATCTTCAACCTTGTCTCCCAGGTAGTTCGACTTGTAATCCAGAATGTAGTATTTGCCGTTTTGGCGAACCGTCAAGTCGATAAAACCGGTGAGATAGTTCTTTAATTCACCTTTTTTAGCACCCATGATTGAGTTCTTACGAATAATGCTGAGAATTTCATCCAATGCAGGGCCAGCAGAAGGAAAGTGGAACTCCATCTCACGGACTTCATCTTCGCGTTTCACTTCACTCAATTTCAGCTCCCCCAAATCCGATCCGGCAACATTGCGCATCATCTCCTGCAATACGCCCTTCCACTTCTTGTCAAAACTGTGTTGATCCAGAACCTCCTCCGCAATCGGCTCCAGGCTGGCCTGATTCGCCCCGGCAAACTCAAACTCCTCATGCTCAAACAGTTTATGAATAGCTGTACCGGCCGTTGCTCCTTTCGGGAATGTGAAAATGTTCAGCGATTTTTTCTGTTCTTGGTCATCCTCAAGAAAAGAGACATAGCTGTCCAGAGTCTGGTCGTAATCCGGCTGTCCCGCATCCCCTCCATGAGTATTCAGTGATGAAAAGCTCTCCAGCTGCCTGCCGGGCTGAATCGTTTCCGGTCCGATGTATGGTTTAAAGTCGGGAACTGCACTCATCTGATCGATAGTCTTTACCGGCTCCGTTCTTTTCTGATACTCCGAAATTTTATTCAAAGATATGTGTCCGGGATTTTTCTTCTGAACGTCACTAATCGCATCTATAAATATTGTAGGTGATATGTGTTTGTCATTATCTGCCAATTTACTGTCGATATTATCTTCCAGAAACTTTTTACCCATGATAATTCCTCCCATACCGGAATTATGCGACTCGGTATGGCTGCCCCAGATAACCCGGCACTGATATTTAGCTCTCGTTATGGCTACGTACGCCTTTCTAACCTCCTCTGAAACTGACTCCAGCGTACTCTTCACGGCAACGTCACCATTCGCCTCTTTCCGGAAATCAACATTAATTTTCAACCGGTTATCCTCATCGTGGTACTCATTGAACTGATCTCCCTTCTCTTTTTTAGTTCCTTCCCACAGATACGGACAGAACACGATGGGAAACTCAAGCCCCTTACTGGTATGAATGGTCAGAATTTTGATCAGCTTCTGATCACTCTCCAGCAGCTGGGTCTTCTCATCGTCATCCTCAGCACGCTTCATCTCATCCAAAAACCAGTGGTAGAGTTCACCCATAGAGAGTGCGTGCTCCTGTTCTGCTTTGGCACAGATATCGGCCAGGTGAAACAGGTTGGTCAATACACGCTCTGAATTGGGCTGAGCTGAAAAGTGATGCAATGCCTCGTATTCAAACAGCAGATGGCGAAGCATGGCATAAAACCCTTTTTTATACCAGATATCATTCAATTGATTCAAAATCTCAAAAAGCTGAGTCAGAAACTCCTCTTTACCCCGTGAATGATTGAGTTCATCTCCGTCAAAACCCAGAAATCCTGATACCATCAGGTTACTTGCCTTTGAGCTGTTTTCCGGGTCCAACACACTCTCCATCAATATCTTAACACGAACAGCTTCAAACGACTCCAGCACTTTCTCCCTGGAGTAGGTCACCGCACTAAGTCCGACCTTCTTCAGCTCACGCTTTATCCTTTCTGCATCCCGGTTTTTGGAAACCAGGATAGCCAAATCTCCGGGCTGAACGGTACGCATCGTCTCACTCTCTTCATCGAGAATCTCCACCTCCGAACTCTCCAGCAGTTCACTAATCTCAGCAACGGTCTGATGAACCGAGTAGTTGCGAAGATCGTCCTTACTTGTTTGAAACGGTTCGTAAACCGTGAAATGAATCCCCGGAGCCGGCTCACCGTTTTTTAAAAACTGATGTTTGAGTTTCTTCTTCCCCACACCCGATCGATTGTAAGTAATCTGCTCATCCAGAAAAGGGTATTCACTGAATCCAAACAGTGTGTTCACACCCTCAATTACTCCCTCCGAGCTTCGATAGTTGTCCTGAAGCGTGTGTATCTCACCCTTTAATTCACTCTTCGCTTTCAGATAAGCATACACGTCTGCACCCCGGAATGTGTAGATCGCCTGTTTGGGATCGCCGATCATCAGCAGGGATGAATCAACAGAGGTGGCCGGGTAGATTTTATCAAATATTTCGTACTGAATCGGGTCGGTATCCTGGAACTCATCCACCAGTGCCACAGAGTAACGCTTCCTCAGTTTTCGGGCCAGGCTTTCAGAGTTGCTTCCAGAAGCAAGAGCATCTCGAAGTTTTATCAAAAGATCATCGTAACTGTATGTCTCTGAATTTAATTTCAGCACCTTCCGTCGCTTTTTAATTCGCTCAAAAGCCTCCAGAAGAATCGTGGTTTTTACTTTATCGATGTCAGAAATCAGCCCCACATACTCATCAGCCAGATCAAAAAACTCACAATATTGAGGTTTCTTTGTACCCTTACTCGTCAGATTTGAATCGTCGTCAACATAACTCCAGCAGAAATAGGTTAACTGTGAAATCATTTCGCTCTCGCCTAGCGTAGAGTTGAGAAACTGATCCATTTTATGAATCCGGCTATCTGCATGCTGACTAAATCGACTAAGATCATTGTCATGAAATTCTTTGACTATAAAATCTCTGTTCTCCATCCAGCTCGCTTCCATCTTCTCCCGCAGGTTCATTACTTCAGTAAGATATCCGTCAACATCCTCCAGCACCACTCCCTCAACCTCTGCATAAGGCTTTTTGAAAAGATCGTTCAGAAAACCTCTCAGTTTGTCCGGATGATCTGAATCAAAATTCATTTTTTTAAATCCATAGAGCTTTTCCAGCTTGTACCGGCCTACCTCAGACTCACTGTTTTCGGCCGTAAACTCTCTCCAGAAGTCCTCTGTCGCCTCTTCGAGCTCAGTATCTTCACGGGAGATCTCCGCATCAAAAGCTGATCCGGCCAGCAGCGCCTCCTCTTTCAGAACCTTCTGGCAGAAGCCATGGATAGTGGAGATCAGACTCTCATCGAAGTTGAGAATCGCCCGGTTAATAGTGTCTATCGCCTCCTGCTTATCATCCGTTTTTTCCAGAAGCTCATTCAGAAATACATCCTCTGTCTTTTCCTCACCATTCAGCACGTTCTTAGCACTTCTGAGCGACTCCAGGATTCTCTCACGAAGTTCAGAGGCCGCTTTATTCGTAAAGGTCACCACCAGGATCTCATCCACTTTCAGATCTTTTTCCAGCAGCAGTCGTAGAAACAGTCCCACGATTGTGTAGGTTTTCCCGGTTCCCGCATTGGCTTCAATAATTGTCCGGGCGTCCCACTGCAGATCATAAATTGATTCGAGTTTTTTCGACATCACAACTCCTCCTTTATGTGCTCATTCATGGTTTTCATCCACCTCAGATAGGTTTCATCCAGCATATCATCAGATAACTCAACACCGGGCCCATAGAGCAGTTTTACAGACAAATTATCGCGTACAGCGAACTGCGTATAATCATCACCCTCAAATTTCTTCCTGGCTGCAGAGAGTGCACTTTCCGGGGCATTGTCCGGATCCTTATCTAAATACTCGTGGATCACATCGGGGAAGAACTTCATCGGTTTTGATGCATGATTCTCCTGATTTTTCATCAGTTCTGATAAAATCTTTTCAGGATTTTCCACCTTGCGAAAACGGATCACTTTGGGCTCTCCTTTTTTTAGTTCACAAATGAAAAGACTCTCCTCAATATCGCCTGCAGCCTGCAGTACCAAATGATTCTGCCACGCCTGGAACAGGTGCCCGCCTCGCTTTGATGAGGGATTGATTTGCACCAAACCTCTATTTGAATAGTTCTCAACTAAACCCGTTAAACGTCTGTCATTCAGTTTGATATTAACATCTATATGAGAAATTTCAGGCTTCACATCCAACTCATCAAGAACCTTGAATGCTATATCGACTGAATGTGTCAGATCATTTACAATTTTCCTGCCGCTCCAGCCTGCCGGAACTATTCCGGACTCGAGAACTGCAGATTGAATCTGATTCGTCTCAAACCCTGAAAGCCGCCATGAAAAGATCTGCCGGAAGAGCTGATGATACTCCAGAGCACTCAGTGAAAATTCGTCTCTCTCCTCTTCAGTATCGCGCGGGCTTGCATCAAATCTGTTACGCAAGAACCAGTCAGGGTGTCGCGTGTAAAATCGAATCAGATCACTGAGCTCTGCGTCTTCAGGTTTCTGCTCATCATCATTGGCACGCTGAAACTGCAAACCACCGGTACGAACTGCCGTTTCTGCTGCCGACGCCCTCATTGCCGAGTGATACTGTTTTGAGTAGAATCTACTCTTATTGAAAGCATTTGGAGAAAAACCCGAGATCGCTTCGTACCTGCTCCACTCTTCCTGCTTCTTACCGGTGATTCGACCCAGATAGTCGATCCATTCGCTCACAACCGGCGAAGGCGGAAGGTGTTCGTTGTCCACCTTGCTCTGGCCGATATAACTACAGTAGTGGACTCGTTCAGCAGCCATCACAGACTCCAGAAACAGAGCTTTATCTTCCTTTTTCCGATCTCTTTCTGTAACACGGGGATTCTGGCTTATCAGATCAAAATCGGGCGCATTCTGCTTTCGCGGGAAACTCTCCTCATTCAGTCCGATCATGGCAATCAGTTTAAATGGCAAACCACGAACAGGTACCATACTGCTAAATGTTACCCCATCAGTGAACCTGGCTGACCGGCCACTGCTGTTTTCCAGAACTTTTTTCAGTTCCGATTGCAAAATTTTGAATGTCACTTTTCCGTTTAAAACGGAACTCTTTACCTGCTCTCTAAGCGATTCAATACCCGATTTAAGCGTCTGACCCGCACCTTCACTCAATACGCCTTCAGAAAAGAGATTTGAAACCCAGCGCTCTATCAGATCGCACCACTGGCTTACGGTTTTTGGTGTTTTCACTTCACTATGACAATCACTGAGAAACCTGAAGAACTTTGTAAAAACAGCCCAACGCTCCCTGTCTGAAATCGTTTTTACACCTTCATATCGCTCAAAGCCGAGTGTTCCATCAAGATGACTCCCAACCAGATCTCCACCCCAGATTCTCTGTATGGCTCTACTCCAGGTGTGTGTTTTCTGCTCAGGCTGTCCCCACTCTTTCCGGTGATTTTCATCAATTCCCCAGATGATATAGTTATCCTCTAGCCACTCTTTCACTTTGGAAGCGTCCGACTCGGTCAGATCAAACCTCTCCAGAACAGGCCTTGATTGAAATAGGTCGATAACCTCATCGAACTGAAATCTTGACGTGAGCAGGTTGAGAAAGTCGATAAATGTGTTGTTAATCTGCATCGATTCCCGGTAACCCGATGCCGGTGTTCGATAAGGTATTAGCGGAACCCCCTCCTCTTGAATACCGAATACGCCATCAATCAACTTTTCGTAGGGTGTCAAATCGGGTGTTATAACCAGTATGTCGTCCGGTTTCAATGTAGGATCGGCCTCAAACTGCTCCAGTAAAAATTGGTGCAGCACTTCAATTTCCCGCAGCGGGCTGTGGCAGGACCGAATCTGAATGGATGAACCGCTTATCGCAGATTGAACCGGCAGATCAGGCTTGTTATTCGAAATGCGGTTTTTAACTTCACTGAGCAGTGTGTTCGATTCAAACCGCCGAAATTTTGAATACTCATCATCCTTAATCGACCGGTAAATGGTATCGATACTCACCGTTTCCTCGGCTAACGAGTTCAAAAGTGAACAGTCATATGTTTCACCCACACTCTCGGTCACCCTGTTTTGAAAGAGAAACACCGGATGATTCTCAGAATAGACTTTCAGAAATCGGGCTATTGATCCCGGGATCAATCCGGGATTAAAGATAAAAAGTGGTGAATTATCGTGCTCTTCCCGGTTTTGAAACTCTTTTTCCGCTATTGCAAACAGCTTGGCTTTGTGGTGACGAATCGGATCCTCATATGAATTTTCCCACCGCTCTGTCATAAGCTGCCAAAGCTCAGCCTGCCACTTTTCATCTCCCGTACCGGTGTTACCGCTATCCCATCTCAATACCATCTCAGGCCGGTAGATCAGGTACTGATCATACACGGAGGCGAGTTGCCGGCTTAGTTTCAGCGTCGCAACCTCCCTCATCTCCTCACTTTGTACAGAGATGTAGTTATAGAGCCGGCTAAATCTTTTCAGCACATCGGATTCTGTAAGTAAACTAAAAAGAGTCCATTTCATCGGTTCAGGGTCGGAAGGCAGCACTTTTGGCAGATCGGGGTAGATCTCCCGAATTCGTTTCCAGTGCCACTCCGCGGGCATTAAAAACCGGTAGTTAGCGGCTATCCCCTGTTTCTCAGACAGAAATAGCTGCAACCATTTGGCCATATCCCGGTTTGGAACCAGAATGGTTTGAGGCTGAAATGAATCCCGGGGTGTATGACTCTTCAAAGAGTCGGACAGGTGACCTGCAAGTAGATGTAACTGGTTGCTGCTGTAGTATGAAATCATGAACTCTCTGAGTTGACGGATTGATGATCAACGGCAATGTAAGAATCAGAGGTGACAAGTTCTGTCACGCCATCAAAAAAAGAGAGCAGGAATTTGAGTTTGAACCGTAAAGTAAGGTGGGTGCTTAATAACCTTCGATATACTCTTCGATGGCATCAGTAACTACGGCAGAATAAGAACGATTGATTTTATCAGAATACAGTTTAAGCCGATCAATCAGATCAACTTCAAGGTAGTAGCTGGCTACTTTTTTCTTTGGAGGATCTTCATCAACAGGGTCAGGAACATCTCGCTCAACCAGATGTTGAGACAACTCTTCTTCATTTTTCCGATCGTTTCCCATATCACGAAGCTCTTTTGTAAGATTGAACTCACCGGTAAAGTCGTTTTTCACGCTTCGAAGTGGCTCTCTCTTTTTTTCACCCCCATTCATATCCGGAATAAATGAGTATTCCGATTCATCAATTTCTCTGGAGCCGAATGGGAAATGGCCTAAACTTTTTTTGGTGATGTCCATGTGTGCTAGTGACCGTTTCTGATTTCCTTCGCAAGCATTTGATAATCTTTGGCGCCATTACTTTCACTGTCGTACTCAAAAATAGTCTTGTGATGACTTGGCGCCTCAGCTAATGCCACGTTATCTCTAATAACGGTATTAAATACTTTTGATCCAAAATAATCCCTGATATGGCCCACTACCTCGCGGTTCAGGTTTTTACGATTATCATAGAGTGTACAAACAATACCTTCTACTTTAAGGTTTTTATTTAACCGCTTCTGTACAATTTGAATCACATCCATCAGTTTCGACAATCCGTGCAGTGCCAGATACTCAGATTGCAGCACGATAATCAACTCATCTGCGGCTGTAAATGCATTTAGGGTTAATATGCCCAGGTTAGGCGGACAATCCAGGAGTACAAAATCATATTTATCATCCACTTCATCGAGTGCATCCTTGAGCAGCATCTCTCTGGCCGGAACATTTACAAGCTCCATTTCCGCACCTGAAAGCTCGATGGATGAAGGCAGAATATCGAAAGAGTTGTGTTTAATAATCACATCAGAAACCGGGACTGCATCCTTTAATACATGATAAATATTCTTATCAATGCGGTTCGAGTGCAGTTTCAACGAATAGGTAAGATTGGCTTGCGGATCCATATCCACCAGTAACACTTTATAGCCCAGATTACTGAGGCCGGCACCTGTATTAATCGTGGTAGTGGTTTTACCAACCCCTCCTTTCTGATTTGTAAAAGCAATTTTTCTCATGGCACGTCGTATCGAAACATTCGCATTTTTTCTCTAATAGAAAGAGTAAGAAAACTAAATTTTGTTACAATTTATGTTATAGAATAAAAATGAAAAGAAAAAGGGCACCCATTCAGAGCACCCTCTTTGCCGTTATTTGATTGTCGATACTACGTTTTGGAGTTACATCAGAAATATCCACTGCTTAGATTATTAAACGATTAACTCATTGTTAAGCATCGCTCAATATTACACTAAACAGGTTCTCTCATTTTTTGCTCAACAATTCATCCATTGTATAAACTGCTCTAAATGAGATTGTATTAACATCAATCATTAAAAAGATTTTTTATTCTTACCTTAAGAGCAGTAAAGTTAAAAGAACGATCACTGAACCCTACGGATAAATCCTGATCTGTTTATTTGCCAGATCACACGTAGTTTGAAATGATACTTTTGAACTCAAGAACCCACTAATTCTTATACCAATGCCTGATATACATGAAGGGATGCGATTTTTCAGTCGTAAACTGATTAAACCACAAGATTTAAATGCACACGGAACGTTATTTGGGGGGAGTGTTTTGGCATGGATCGATGAAGAGGCGGCTATTTATGTTATTTGTCAGTTAGGCAAAAGCAATATTGCCACTAAATTCATGTCGGAAATAGACTTCGTCAGTTCCGCCAAACTCGGTGACGTTATAGAAATCGGAATGGAAACCGTACACTTTGGGAACTCTTCAATTACTGTAAAGTGCGAAGTACGCCATAAGTTCACAAAAGAGACCATCATTCGAATTGATAAAATTGTGTTTGTTCACCTTGATAGCGAGGGGCGTCCAACTCCGCATAACATCAAAAAGCCGGTAAATTAAGTTATGGCCAATCAAACCCCATTAGTTGACGAATCGCTTATCCGGGAAATGCTTTATGATGATGACGGATATGTTAAAGAGTTCTCAAATGCATCCATTCAGTCATTTGGTGAGTTTAAGAAACACTTTAAAGAGTCTGTTATGGCCCGGGATTTGGACGATTTACGCAGAGCCGGCCATAAAATTAAACCGGTTGCTATGATGCTGCATCTCGATTCACTGATTGAGATGTACGAAACATCTAAAACATATCTTGAAGAGAATAAATCTACGGAAAAACTGACCGATCTTACCCGGAAAATGGATTCCTATTGCGAAAAAGTAATCGCTGAATTTCACGAACTCATTTAATTTAATTAAAGAGAAAATAATAGCTATCTATGAAGAGTGTACTAGTTACCGGAGGTGCCGGATTTATTGGAAGTCATACCGTTTTAGAACTGCTAAATGCCGGTTATGAGGTTGTAGTAATGGATAATCTCTCCAACAGTAAAACGGAATCTCTGCATAGAGTTGAACAACTGACCGGTAAAAAAGCAGACTTCCATCAACTGGACCTTCTCGATAAGGAGGGACTTCGCAAACTGTTCCGTAAATACAGTTTTGACTCTGTTATTCACTTTGCAGGTTTAAAGGCCGTCGGTGAATCTGTTGAAAACCCTCTCCTCTATTTTAAAAACAATATTTCCGGAACCGTTACTCTCTGTGAGGTTATGCAGGAGTTCGAAGTTAAAAACATTGTATTCAGTTCATCAGCAACCGTCTACGGTGATCCGGAAGAATCTCCTATTCCCGAAGACAGCCCGGTCACATCCGTGAATCCATACGGGCGAACAAAATTAACAATCGAATATATTTTAAAAGATCTTTATCAGTCTGATAATGATTGGAATATTGCCCTGCTTCGCTACTTCAATCCGGTTGGAGCTCATGAAAGCGGGCAGATCGGAGAGGATCCCAATGGTATACCCAACAACCTGATGCCATTTGTTACCCAGGTTGCTGTCGGTAAACTGGACAAACTTCGGGTGTTTGGTGATGACTACCCTACCCACGACGGCACCGGTGTTAGAGATTATATCCACGTCGTGGATCTGGCTATCGGCCATCTGAAAGCTCTAGAAAAGCTGGAAACCGATCCGGGTGTGGTAATCTACAATCTGGGTACCGGAGAGGGATCCAGCGTCTTGGATGTGGTAAAAGCTTTTGAAAAGGCCAACTCCATGGAGATTCCCTACGAAATTGCCCCCCGCCGGGCCGGTGACGCTGCTATATGCTACGCCGATCCAGCAAAAGCTGAGAAAGAACTCGGCTGGAAAGCCGAGCGCAATCTCGAAATGATGTGCCGTGATGCCTGGAACTGGCAGCAAAAAAATCCCAACGGCTACGAATCCTGATTTTCCGACTTACTCAAATACTGAAAATGTCTGATCGGGCTCCATTGCCAGAACGGCCTCTGTCATAAGTGATATCAAAGCTTCTACATCTTTGAGAGAGGCCGTTTCTACAGGCGAGTGCATATATCGAATGGGAAGAGAAATCAGTGCACTTGGAATACCTGTACGCTGGTAAAATATACTGTCTGTATCTGTTCCTGTACGTACACTTGTAGCTTCGTGCTGAACGGTTATCTCCCCTTTTTCAGCGGCCTTTTCAACCAGTGACACTACAGATGGATGGTTAGCGCCTCCGTGCTGAACCGAAGGACCGTCTCCAAGTTTAATTGTACCGTGCTCTTTGTTGTTGATACCCGGTGTATCCGTGGCATGGGTTACATCCGTAACCAGAGCAGCATCAGGCATATGTCGATAGCTCATCATACGGGCTCCAAACCCGCCTACCTCCTCCTGTACGGAGTTCAAAGCCAGCACATTTACTTTCAACTCACTTTTCCTTTTTCTTAATCGCCTCAGTACCTGAGCAATCACAAACCCGCCAATTCGGTTGTCTAACGCACGGGCGGCGATAATCTCATCGTTTAGATACTCCACTTCATCGGTATAGGTTGCGGGGTCACCAATCTGCACCAGCTCCAGAGCCTCCTCTTTACTGCTTGCTCCAATATCCACATAGATATCTTTCCAGGCGGGCTGCTTGCCTCCCCCATTTTTTGAGTCCTGCAAATGAATAGCCTTATTTCCGGTAACTCCCAAAACTCTTCCATTTCTACTGTGAATATAAACTCGCTTGGCCCGTGCGATGGTTGAGTCACTTCCGCCCAGTTTATTAAGTGTAATAAAACCATCATCGGAGATATGCTGAACAACCATGCCAATCTCGTCAGCGTGTGCCTCCAGCATGATGGTAGCAACATCCATGTTTGTCTCTATCTTAGCCACAACTGATCCGTACGCATCACTTTCAACTTTATCGGAGTATTGCTTCACATATTTTCGCCAAACTTTCTGTCCCTCCGATTCATACCCTGTAGGGCTTGGGGTGATAAGTAACTCTTCTAAAAATGATTGTGACTCTTTATCTAACATCATCATTAATTATTTTCGATTTATTTTTGTTTGAATATAAGCAACGGTTTGAACGATATCGCCTTTTATTCCCGGCCAGATTTCAATTCATGTTTCAACGAATTTCTGATTAACTTACCCCATCAAAACATTTCATCTACATCTTTATGATTAAACCAGAATACAACCCGGAAAGTTTTTTTCACTGGTCCGAAATCCGTGTCCGTTTCAGGGATTTGGATGCACTGAATCACGTTAATAATGCTGTCTTCAACACCTATTTTGAGGAGGCAAGAGTACAGTTTATCGAGGAGATTCCGGAATTTAAATCGTCAATGCAATCGGGATTCAGTTTTGTGCTGGTTCATCTGGAGCTGGATTATATTAAACCGATCTTTCTAAAAGATACTATACTAGTGGGGTCAGCGGTTGAAGAGTTCGGAAATAGCAGTATTCAGGGATTTCAGGCTATCTATTCCAAAGAAGACCACGAATTGAAAGCCGTTGCAAAAACAACAGGAGTCTGGTTCGATCTTGATAAAAACAGACCCGCCCGGCTGCCTGAACTTAAAAATCGGGAAAAATATACGTTTAAAGGTTAATACGGATGGATAAAAGTAAACAATACAAAATATTCAGTGACCCTATACACGGGTTTATCTCCGTACCCAAAGGAATTATTTTAAAACTGATCGACCATCCATATGTACAGCGATTGAGAAGAATTCGTCAGCTCGGCCTTGGCTACCTGGTCTTTCCCGCTGCAGAGCACTCTCGGTTCTCACACGCTATCGGGGCACTCGAATTAGGCCAGCGTGTACTAAAAAACCTACAGGAAAAAGATACCACAATCAGTGATCCGGAAATAAACGGTACATTGATCGCTATTCTATTGCATGACGTAGGCCACGGACCTCTCTCCCATACGCTAGAGCATTCACTCATCAAGGATTTTAATCATGAGATGATGAGCCTGAAGATCATGGAGAGACTAAATCAGGAGTTCGACGGCGCCTTAACTACCGCTATTGAAATATTTACAGACCAGTATCCAAAGAAATTCCTTCATCAGCTAATATCCTCTCAACTTGATATAGACCGGCTCGATTATCTGAAACGCGATAGTTTCTTTACGGGAGTTTCCGAAGGTTCAGTTGGAATCAACCGGATTTTAAAAACCATGCGTGTTATCAATGGTAATGTAGTTATCGAAAAGAAAGGGATTTACGCTATTGAGAACTATATTCTCTCCCGGAGATTAATGTACATGCAAGTTTATCTGCATAAAACGGTTTTGGGTGCCGACTCTCTGTTAAAGAAAATCTTCCATCGTGTTAGCTATCTCATAGACGAGGGAGAGCAGATAGAGATCCCATCTGTACCGCTTCGTTACTTTCTTGAAGAGCGTCCATCGGCAAAAAAGGTTATCACAAATGAAATGATGGGACATTATCTCTCACTTGATGATCATGATGTAATGATCTGCCTTAAAACCTGGATTAACAGCACAGATCCAATACTTGCAGATCTCACATCAAGATTTTTGAATCGTTCACTTTTCAGAACAACCTTTATTCAGAAAAGCGGACTTAAAAACCTGAAAAAGGATGTTTTATCGAAAACCAGAGCGTATTTAAAAAAGGCGGGTTTTCCACACGATACGTTTTCCGCAAGCTTTTATATAGACTTCGATAAAAGTTATTCCGAAGCGTATAAATATGAAAATGAGAGTATCTGGATACTTGACGATAACCAGAAAGCTGTGGAGTTCTCTAAAGCTGCAGACACAAAGCACATTATCGCTTTAACTCAACCTGTGGTTAAGCCTTATGTAGTGCATCCAAAAGAGATTAATTTAGATGTGCGTTGACTTTACTTAGAATTTCGGTGAGATCTTTCTCTTTAAAGGGTTTTCTAAGAAGAGCATTAAACCCTTTGCTGCGCAGAGCTTCTCTGCTGTTATAAAATGAACTTGCAGTAACGGCCACAATTGGCAGTTCATCAAGTGAATGCCCTTTTTTCCGTAAATTCTTGGCAGCCTCAAGTCCGTTCATTACCGGCATACTGATATCCATTAAAATCAGATCAACCGGATTACCATCAAACATGTTCAACGCCTCCTGCCCATTTACCGCCTCGCTGATATCATACCCCATCCTTTTAAGCATGATCTTTAAAACCGTACGATTAATAGGCACATCATCAACGATCATTACTTTCTTAATCTCTCTCTTTTCCCGGTTGGAGACTACATTGCCAGAATCCTGATCCGACAGAAGACTTTGAATTTTAGATTTAAGCTCAAACGATTGAGAATTTATAGTTTCGAGATACTCCCTCTGCTCTTCACTCAAATCCTCCTGATTTTTTAAAATCTCTGAGTAACCAACAATAGCATTAAGTGGAGTATTGATCTCATGTAACCAATCACCTTTCTCCTTTTTCCCTTTACCGGTAAGAACGTGATCTGATAACTTAAAAAGACTTCCTATTAACTGACCGTCATGTGTGGTTACAGGTGCTCTGCGGCATGTCACCTTATGATCATTAATAGTCAGTTCAACCGATTTTTTTTGATCTAATGAATTTGAATTCGATATAAATGATTTCAAATTTTCAGGAAGAGTAATTTCAGATAACGGCTGATTGTCGATTGACTCTTCATTGAGTCCAAAAAGTTCTAAAAAATGATCGTTTGCAAACTTAAGAACATTCTCTCGATCTAAAATGAAGTCGGCTGTATCAGAATTCTTCGTTACGGCATGTAGAAAATGGTACTGTTCATTTGTGGTTAAAGTGAAAGACTCACTTTTCCTGTTTTTAATAAACAGGTATGCCACTAGTGAAAACACCATTAATAGGGTTATTAAATAGATTTGATTCGTTAGGCTGTAGAGCCAAATCTCATTTAATAGATAAAAGTGATATGTACTGGTAATTGCTTCCATTATATAGTAATAGAAACTAATGCATATCTTTATCTTACTGCAGTTAGTTTTTTTTAACTATAAAGAAACTGACTCAAAAAGCCACAGTTTCCGTTAAACTTTTCTAAGTTTAACAAAATCGAACTCTTTATGTTCCTCTCTCCAATACTCTTCCCAGATTGAACCAATTTTATCCCTGTATTCTGGAAAAAATGTGTCCCCTTCAAACTTTTTCTTTATTTCTGTAATAATAAGCTCATCAGCGCGGTCTATTGTCTGCTTGTAAATTTCGCCGCCGCCTATAATAAACACTTTCTCACTGTCTTTGAGGTAAACCAATGCCTCATCTATCGATTTAAAGCTTTTAACGTGGTCGTAAGATTTTGACCTGGTTAATACGATGTTCTCCCTTCCGGGCAGTGGTTTTTCATTCAATTCCTCAAATACCACCCTGCCCATTACAATGGGGTAACCCATAGTTTGCTTTTTGAAAAATTTCAAATCCTCACTGTAATGCCAAGGCAGTTCACCGTTATTTCCTATTACAAGATTAGGATCGTGAGCAGCGAT
Source organism: Chitinophagaceae bacterium T5-Br10_B2g13 (assembly GCA_001564065.1). Classification (GTDB taxonomy): domain Bacteria; phylum Bacteroidota; class Rhodothermia; order Balneolales; family Balneolaceae; genus Rhodohalobacter. The sequence continues at coordinate 46,145 of LKNA01000008.1, read as the reverse complement.
CAAAACGAGTTTCATACAGCCACCGGAAATTTAATGGGAGGATCAGGGTTGTACCCTTCAAGTGTAAAGTCCTCAAACTCCAGTTTATCAATTGGCTTATCTGCTATACTAAGTGACGGCAGTTTTCTAGGCTCCCTTTTCAGCTGTTCCTGAAGCCCTTCAATATGATTTTCGTAAATATGTGCATCCACAATTGTATGTGCAAAAGTTCCGGGTTTCAACCCCACTTCCTGAGCTATTGCGAGCGTTAGTGCAGAGTAGCAAGCCAGGTTAAATGGAATACCCAATGCAATATCACCGGATCGCTGCGTTAAATGACAGTTCAATTTTCCATCACTGACATTAAAAATGTACATGATGTGGCAAGGTGGCAATCTCATCTCGTCAAGCAAACCGGGGTGCCATGTAGAAACGACGATACGTCTGCTGTTTGGATTCGTTTTCAACATGTCGATGGCTCTCTGAACCTGATCAAATTCATCATACGACCAATTTTTATCCCGGCTCTCACCCTGCTTTGGATATGAACTTCCGTCCGGGGATTTTAAAAATGGAAATCGTCTCCACAAAACCGGGTAGATCGGCCCTACATATCCATCATCATCAGCCCATGCATCCCAGATATGTACATCTTTCTCATCTCGCAGCCATCTCACGTGATCATCCCCCCTCAGGTACCATAAGAGCTCCATTATAACTGATTTGAAGTAGACCTTTTTTGTTGTGAGAAGAGGAAATCCTTCAGCAAGGTCTACTTTATAGAACTCTGCAAAATTTGAAAGGGTATCGGTTCCGGTTCTGTTCTCTTTTCGAACACCGTGCTCCAGCACGCGACTGACAAGATCTAAATAGGCTTGCATAAATATTATTGATTAAAGTACAACTCCTGTTAACAGTGCCACAGCTATGCTGAAATAAATTACAATTCCGGTAACATCCACAAGTGTGGCAACAAATGGAGCCGAAGTTACTGCGGGGTCAAGACCCAGCTTTGACATAATAAATGGAAGCATTGAACCACTCAAGTTTCCAAAAAGAACTACCCCAATCAGACTGGAACCTACTGTAAGTGCCTGGAGAAAAACCGCATAAGACATTGGCTCACCTCTAAACACCATCCATGTAGAAATAACTACTGTACCCATAATGCCAAGTATGGTACCGAGCATAAACCCTGACATCAGCTCTCTTTTTAAAACTCCGAGCCAATCGGTCAGTTTAATATCGTCTGTAGAAATTGCACGTATAATAAGTGTGGCAGCCTGTGAACCGGAGTTCCCGCCGCTTGAAATAATCATCGGAATAAACAGTGCCAGTACGGCTGCCTGGGCCAGAGTGTCTTCAAAACCTGCCATAGCCGTTACAGTAAACATCTGTCCGAGGAAAAGCAAGATGAGCCAGCCAACCCGTTTTCTCACCATCTCAGTTATATTGGTCTGGGAGTAGTAGTCGTCCAGGGCGCTCATACCCGCCATCAGCTGCATATCCTCTGTGGTCTCCTCTTCGGCAACATCAAGAACGTCATCAACGGTAACGATTCCCACCAGCACACCATCTGAATCAACTACCGGAAGTGCAACACGGTCGTATTTACTGAGCATTCTAACTGCTTCCTCCTGATCATCAAAAGCGCTCAATGCTTCAAAAGAGTAGTCCATAATATCCTCGATCTTCAGATCGGGATCTGCAATAATTAACTGGTTCAGACGAAGATCATCAATCAACTTCTCCTCTTCGTTAACAACATAGATTACGTTAACAGTTTCTGCATTTCGTCCATATTTTCTGATATGGCTCAGGCTGCGATCGATGGACCAGTCTTTCTTAATTTTTACATAGTTGGTTGTCATCAAACGACCAACACTCTCCTGCGGATATCCCAGAAGCCTGCGAACCTGAGCGATATTTTCGGTATCCATTGAGTTGAGAACTCTCTGGGTCAAATTTCCGGGCAGCTCTTCCATCAAAGCCACTCGTTCATCAGGCTCAAGATTGTTCATCACATCACTGAGCTGCTGCCGGCTAAAAACCTCTAATAATTCAACCCCTTTACCGGAACTCAGGTAGGTAAAAACATCAGCCGCTTTACTCTTTTTTAAAAGCCGAAAAATAACAACAGCAACCTCCGGTTCCAGGTCCTCCAGAAGTTCAGCTATATCCACAGCCGGAACATCTTCGAGAGCCTCTTTGATCGTAATCCACTCTTTTTTGCGGATCAGCTCATCAAATTCGGGTTTTAGCAGTTGTGCTATCATTACTTTTATGAATTAAATCAGAAACTTCTGCAATTTTTGTTTTCAAAGATAATTCAAACCGTCTGCAGAAGCTAACCGCTTGGAGTTATTTTTTTGAGAAACCCAATTTTTCTATTGCGTTTTTTGCAGCCACCTGTTCTGCTTTCTTTTTGCTCTTACCTGAACCTTCCCCAAGTTTTTCTCCATCAAAAAAGACAGCTACCAGGAATGTTTTATCGTGACCCGGCCCCTCTTCAGAGATCACTTTGTACGATGGCAAAGCGGCATTTTCGGATTGAAAATGTTCCATCAGCACACTTTTATAGTTATCAATTTTGTTCTCAAGTGTATCAAAGTCGAGAAAGCGATTTACGTTATTCAGCACAAAGCTAAATGTGAATGAATAGCCTTTCGAGATATAAATGGCCGCAATTACTGATTCGTAAACATCAGCCAGTATACTTTTCGAATATTCAATACCCTGTCCTGAAGAACGCTCTCCTACCTCCAGTACGTTATGAAATTCAAGACTCTCAGCAATCGTTGCTAGAGTATCCCCTTTTACAATTTTAGAACGGAGCTTGGTAAGAAACCCCTCATTTTCGGTCGGGTATTTCTCAAAAAGAATTTCAGTAACGATAAGATCCAGCACAGCATCGCCTAAAAATTCAAGCCGCTCATAGGTTTCGTGAGATTCGTAAAGCTCACTGTCTACAATTGAGCGATGACGAAGTGCTTGTGTAAAGATGGGTTGGTCTTTAGGCGGAATTGAAAAGCCTAAACTTTTTTCAAGAGTATTTAAACGAGCTAAAGGCTCAGGCTGATTTGAAGCAGAACCCCTTCTAAACCATTCCTTCAGCCTTTCTATCATAGGATTTACTCTTCAAATTTCTTGAATACGAGTGTGGTGTTATGTCCGCCAAATCCGAATGCATTATTCATCGCATACTTAACGTCTCTGACTTCAGCCTCATTGGCTGTGTAGTTCAGATCGCACTCCGGATCGGGAGTTTCCAGGTTAATTGTTGGTGGAACCGTGCCATGATATATAGCCAGTAGGGTAGCCAGTGACTCAGCAGCTCCTGCAGCCCCAAGCATATGACCGGTCATGGACTTTGTGGAGTTCAGGTTAATATTGTAAGCGTGATCTCCAAATACTCGCTTTATAGAATTGGTTTCGGCAATATCGCCAAGTGGCGTGGATGTACCGTGCATATTGATGTGATCAATATCATCCGGTTTTATACCGGCCATCTTAAGGGCGTTTGTTAGCGCCAAATGAACACCATTTCCATCAGGATCGGGTGCAGTTATGTGGTATGCATCTGCAGAAAAACCGTATCCGACAATTTCTCCATAAATCCTGGCTCCTCTTTCAAGGGCCGAATCCAGAGATTCGAGAAACATCATAGATGCACCTTCTGAAAGTACAAAACCGTCTCTGTTTTTATCAAAGGGCCTTGATGCCTTTTCAGGTTCATCATTGCGGGTAGAAAGTGCCTTCATTGAAGAAAATCCGGCAATTCCAATTTCCCATACAGGAGATTCAGTACCTCCGCAAAGGGCCATATCAGCATGGCCATACTTAATCTGATCATAGGCTAAGCCTATATTATGAGATCCGGTTGCACATGCCGATACGGCACAGAAATTTGCGCCTCTGAATCCATACTTAATAGATATCTGTCCGGCAGGCATATCCGGGATCAGCATTGGAATAAAGAAGGGTGATACCCCCCTTGGACCATGCTTATCATGAGATATAGATTGATCGTAAAAAGTCTTCATTCCACCAATTCCGGTACCGATTAAAACAGCTACTCGATCTTTATCAATTTTTTCAAGATCGACTTTACTGTCCTTAATGGTTTCGTCAGCAGCAATCATCCCATATTGAGTAACCGGATCCAATCTCCTCGCTTCTTTTCGATCGAAGTGATTGTTAGAATCGTAATTTTCTATTTGACCGGCAAACTTTGTAGGATAGTTGGATGTGTCGAAGTGGGTTATTGGGCGTACACCACTTTTACCGGATACAAGACCGTTCCAGAAATCCGGAGCGGTCTTACCCAGTGGTGTAAACGCGCCTATGCCCGATATAACGACTCTGCGTTCAGTCATTGGCGGTTAGTTAGTTTATACGTTGTTTTTAAAAAACTAAGACTTTTCTTGAATGTACTTAACAGCATCCCCAACTGTGGCGATGTTTTCAGCATCTTCATCAGGAATACTCAGATCAAATTCTTTTTCGAATTCCATGATCAGTTCTACGGTATCTAATGAATCAGCACCAAGGTCATTGGTAAAGTTAGCATCTGCTACAACTTCTGATTCATCTACACCAAGTTTATCAACTATAATGGATTTTACTTTTGCTTCAACATCTTGTGACATATGAGTCCTATCGATTTGAATTATTGGTTTATAAGTGTTTGTTAAGTTTTTTTGACATGCAGAAAATACAACATATCAGTGTAAAAATACATGAGTCCTAAAAGACTATGCTAATTTATAAAAAATTACATTGCCATACCGCCATCAACCCGAACAACTTCTCCGGTGATGTATGAGCTTAGATCTGACGCTAAAAAAGCAACAACATTAGATACTTCATCGGGGTTGCCTGCGCGTCCAAGCGGTGTCTCTTGTTTAATAGATTCTAAAACTTTTTCGTCAAGTTTTTCCGTCATTTCGGTCATAATATAACCGGGAGCAACAACATTCGCTCTGATATTTCGGCTGGCCAGCTCTTTGGCATACGATTTCGTAAAACCTATAAGACCGGCTTTTGATGCTGAGTAATTACTTTGCCCGGCGTTACCGGATATCCCGACAACAGAGCCAATATTAATAATTGATCCTCCGCGGGCTCTCATCATTGGCTTTGCAGCTGCTTTACTGTAATTAAATACGCTCTTTAAATTGGTATCAATCACGGCATCCCACTGCTCTTCATTCATTCGCAATATGAGATTATCCTTGGTGATTCCGGCGTTATTGACCAACACATCCAGGGATCCCCACTCTTCAACAACTTTTGAAATAACAGCTTCTGCTTTATCAAAACTGGCCGCATCTGCCTGCAGAGCCAATCCCTTTGATCCTGATTTCTCTATCTCTTTTACAACTTCATTGGCAGCATCAGCAGATCTCGAATAGGTGACAGCTACATTTGCACCCAATTTTGCTAAATTCAGTGCAATTGATTTTCCAATTCCACGACTGCCGCCCGTTACTATACAATTTTTACCCTTTAAATCCATTATTCGTAACCTTCAATATTTACGTTATTTAATGTTCGCTTCACTAGTCCCTGTAATACTTTCCCCGGGCCCATCTCGATAAAATCAGTTGCACCCTCTTCTTGCATATTTTTCAGTGTATCCGTCCATTTAACCGGATTTGTCAATTGAAAAATCACATTCTCTTTAATGATATCAGGTTCGGTTGTCCCCTCAGCGGTAACATTACTATACACAGGGATTTTTGCTGAAGAAAAATCAATTTCAACAACTCTTCTTTTAAAAGCTTTGTATGCAGGCTCCATCAGAGGAGAGTGAAATGCCCCGCTTACCGGTAAAAGTTTTGCTAAACGGCATCCCTGCTCCTTAGCCAATTCAACCGCTTTCTTTACTGCTTCAACATCACCGGAAATTACAAGCTGCCCCGGAGAGTTGTAATTGGCTGAAACTACGGGTTTACCTGTATTTTCAGTAGCCTCTTCACAAATTCGGTCTACCACATCATCATCCATTCCAATAATTGCGGCCATAGTTCCGGGCTGCTGTTGACCGGCTTCCTGCATCAGCTTTCCGCGTAAACTAACAAGATCCAAGGCGGTTTCGAATGATAAAACACCCGCTGCCACTAATGCACTAAACTCACCCAGACTGTGGCCTGCCACCATATCCGGTTTTAGGTTTAGTTTTTCAAACAGAGCAACCGAATGTGTAAAAATAGCCGGTTGTGTAAATTTTGTTTGAGTCAATTTCTCCTGAGGGCCTTCAAACATAATCTCAGCGAGATCATAACCCACAATGTCGTTCGCCTGATCAATTCTCTTCTTAAAATTGGCGTCTGAATCGTAATGATTCTTCGCCATCCCAACTTTTTGTGAACCTTGTCCCGGAAATAGAATTGCTTTCATTATTTACTCCATTTTAAATAGATGGCGCCCCAGGTTAAACCACCGCCAAATGCCGATAGTATAATCTTGTCGCCTTTATTTAATTTATCTTTCCAGTCGTATAAACAAAGAGGTATGGTAGCGGCAGTGGTATTTCCATACTTATTGATGTTTACCATTACCTTATCTTTACTCAGCCCCATTCTTCTTGCCGTAGCATCAATGATACGTAAATTTGCCTGGTGTGGCACTAACCATGCAACATCATCTGCCGATAGGTTATTCTTTTCCATTATTTCAAGCGATACATCAGCCATTCCTTCCGTTGCTTTTTTAAACACGGATCTGCCATCCTGCCTGATATAGTGCTGTTTATTCTTAACAGTTTCTTCAGTTGCAGGATTCAAGCTGCCACCGGCAGGCTGATAAAGCATACAGTTTTCATCTCCATCTGTATATTGAACAAAATCAACAATGCCTTCGTCCTGATCGGTCTCTTCCAGAACTACTGCACCGGCACCATCTCCAAAAAGAATACAGGTTGTCCGGTCGGTAAAATCTATGATAGAACTCATTTTATCAGCGCCGATCACCAAAGCTTTTTTGATTCTACCTGATTCAATCATAGAACCGGCCGTTGAAAGTGCGAATAGGAAGCCGGAACACGCAGCAGAAAGATCATAAGCGAATGCTTTTGTAGCTCCAATTCGTTTTTGAACCAAAGCCGCCGTTGCTGGAAACAGATAATCGGGTGTAACTGTAGCAACAATAATTAAATCGATCTCTTCGGCGTCAACACCGGCATCTTGTAAGGCATCTTCTGCAGCATTTGTAGCCATGAAAGAGGTTGCCTTATCCGGATCTTTTAAAATTCTTCGTTCAGCTATACCTGTTCTCGACCTGATCCATTCGTCGTTGGTATCTACGTGCTTTTCCAGTTCTTCGTTTGTCATCACATAGTCCGGGAGATATTTTCCCACACCGGTGATTTTTGATCGCTTTAAAGCCATTAAATTTTTTAAGTAATATTAATTAAGAGAAGCTACGATTTTATCATTCAACTTATGAGAAACGCATTGAGCTGCGTTTAAAATCATATTCTTGATCGCCATCGGAGAACTTCCACCGTGACCAACCAGACTTGTTCCATTTACGCCTAGAAAAGGGACTCCGCCTACATGTTCGTAGTTAAATGTATTGAGCCCTTTTGTTAGAATTGTGTAGAGCTGTTTTTGAACCTCGGGGGCAACCTGCTCTTCTTCCATCGTTTTTGAGAGAAGCATTTTTAAAACTCCGGGAATGGATTCGCCAAATTTAAGAACTACATTACCGGTGAATCCATCTGTGAGATAGATATCTGTTGCCCCGTAGAGAATATCTTTTCCTTCAATGTTCCCCTTAAAAGAGTCCATTTCACTCAAAAGCTTGTACACCTCTTTATGGGTGTCGGTGCCTTTCTCCGGCTCTTCACCGATGTTTAAAAGTCCAATGGTTGGATTGGGTTTATTTAAAATCTCCTCAGCAAAGATTTTCCCCATTTGAGCAAATTGCAGATACATTTCCGGCTTTAGTTCCAGATTAGCACCCGCATCTATGAGAAGACTTATACCTTTTAGGGTTGGATAAGTAGCTGATATAGTCGGTCTCATTATGCCTTCAAGTTTACCCAGGATAAACGTTGAAGCAGCTAAGAGTGCTCCGGTATTTCCGGCACTTACAAAAGCATCACACTCTCCCTGCTTATGGGCAGAAATACCAAGCGTAATTGAAGATGCCTTCTTGCTTTTTACAGCTGTTGACGGTGATTCGTCCATCCCGATAACTTCCGGGGCGTGTTGAATATGTAGTCGATTTTTATCGTACTCAAGACCCAAAAGCTCTTTTTTGACTAAATCTTCCGGACCCAAAAGAAGGATTTGAATTGAATCATCAACCTTCAGAGCCTCAACAGCACCAAGAACAGGATTTTTCGGATAGTGATCCCCCCCTACAGCATCAACAGCTATCAGCATTTTTCAGTAATTTAATTATTTGGAAACGTTCAGTACCTGACGGCCACGATAGTAACCGCACTCCATGCATACATGATGATACCGATGCATCGCACCGCAGTTTGAACACTCAGCCAGAGGAATCTCCGCTACCCTGTGGTGTGATCTTCTTTTATCTCTGCGAGTTTTGGATGTCTTTCGTTTAGGATGCGCCATTTTTACAGTTTATTGATTTACTTTAGTTTTTTCAGTTCTTCCCATCTGGGGTCAATCAGTTCCTCTTCATCTGGTTGAGGACCAAACGATTGAGTTTCAAATTTCTTCGGTTTTCCGTCAGAATCTAACAAGTCAGGATGAATTTTACGAATCGGAAGATTCAATAAAATCGTATCCCTTACCTCCTTATCAATACTTACTACAAGATCATCGGTCGGTATCTGTTTTATTGCACCTTCTACGGTTTCACTTTCTTCAACAGGGTTTGGCTCAAAAAGTATATGGTATGAACCTTCCGCGTTGTAGACAAATGGTTTTAATGTACGATCGCAAATCAAGTTAAGATCTGCGTTTACATTGAATTTCACCTGAATGAAGTGGTCTGTTTTATAAAAATTAACCTCAACATTCGCTTTTTTCAGTGAAACCTCTTCGGTAAAATCAAGTTCAGCATCCCCAAGAGCAATACTTCTATTGCTTTCACCGTCAGGTATTTCCTGGAGCCGAAATGTTAGTTTTGACGTATTCACGATAGCTTACAAAAATAAAAAGATATCTTTTGGAAAGCAATTTAATTAAACAATCCGTAGAGCCGTTGCTCAACAAGGGTAATTATTTTCCCAAGGTCTTCGCTGTCGTTCACAAAATCGAGATCATCAGTATCAATAATGAGCTTTTCGTGCTCGTATCTCTCAATCCAGCTTTCGTACAAACCGTTTAACCGCTCCAGGTATTCTATACGAATGGTGTTTTCGTAATTTCTTCCCCTTTGCTGAATTTGACGAACCAGTGTGGGAACATCTGCCCTTAGATAGATCAACAGATCCGGCGGCCTTAAATAGTTCACCATTTCGTGGAAAAGAGATTTGTAGTTTTCATAATCCCTGTCGCTCATTAAACCCATATCAAACAGGTTTTTCGCAAAAATTTCAACATCCTCATAGATGGTGCGGTCCTGAATCAAATTGAGGTTCGATTCCTGAATCTCCTTTTGGTGCCGAAATCTGCTCGACAAAAAGTAGATCTGCAGATTGAAACTCCAACGCCTCATATCGTCATAAAAATCTGATAAGTAGGGATTATCATCTACAGACTCGTAGTAAGGCTTCCAATTAAAGTTTTTTCCCAACAATCTAGTAAGAGATGATTTGCCGGCACCAATATTACCGGCAATTGCAACGTACTTATTTCTGCTTTTGCTGTTGTCCATCCTAATTATCGTTTTTACCCAACAAGCGGTACATCGCCTGCTTATAATTTTCCACACCGGGCTGATTAAACGGATTTACACTCAGCATATACACATAGACGGCTGTCACTAGTTCATAGAAATAGATAAGCTGACCAAGCTGCTGTGCGTTCAGCTTTTCTATTAAAATTTTCACTACAGGTACCCCCCCTTCGTGATGAGCCTGAACTGTCCCCTCCTGCGCACTTTTATTTATCTCATGAAAGAGTTTGTTATCCAGATAGCATAGTTGATCCGTATCGGATTCAACCTTCGGTACTTTAAATTGGGATAGCGGCGAATCAACAACAAAAAGGGTCTCCATCATATTACGCTGGCCTTGCTGAATCATCTGCCCAATGCTGTGCAGATCTGTTGAGTAACCGGCCACAGCGGGAAATAACCCTTTCCCCTCTTTTCCTTCACTTTCTCCGAGCAGTTGCTGTGTCCAGTCTGCAAAGCCCATCAATTCTGGTTCAAACGAGCCAATAACGTCCAGGGCCACACCTTCTTTATGCATCAGGTAGCGGAAAGCCGAGTATTCCAAAACTGTTTCAGGGTCTTTTTCCAGATGCTCATACTCAGACACTGCTCCATAATAGAGGGTTTGAATATCCACACCCGCAACCGATACCGGAAGTAATCCCACCGGTGTTAAAACCGAATATCTGCCCCCGATATCTTCCGGAATGATATATTTAGAGTAGCCCTCTTCTTCAATAATTTTATTGAGAACACCACCGGTTTCTCCCGTGGTAGCTATAATCCTCTTATTTGCATCATCGTAAAATTCGTGCATCCATTTTCTGATCGTTCGAAAAGCCAATGCTGTTTCCAGTGTAGAACCCGACTTGGATATAACATTCAGATAAACGCTTTTGGGTTCACCGTCACTTTTGGGCTCCTGCAGGTACTTCATTAATTGCTCGAGGTACCGCCCACTCATATGATGACCGGCAAATAGAACTTCAGGACCTTTAGAATTAAAAGGAAGATTGAGAGCATCTATAATTGCTTTAGCTCCGGTAAAAGATCCCCCTATACCGCAAACTATAAAGATATCGGCGTCCTCGCGTATTTTTGCGGCATGCTGTGCAATCCTGTCTATCTCAGCATCGTTCGGTTCCGCAAGGATACGACGCCAGCCAAGCCAGTCACTGCCCGGACCGGTGCCTTCTACAACTTGTTTAAATGCACTGTTTGCATGATCCAAGGCTGATTTAAATTCACCCTCATCAACAAATTCAAGTGCTTCTCTTAAATCGACATTTATCATGATTACCTCAACATTTTCGCTAATTCAACCAGATCGAAATTAATGTCTTTTTTCTTTCCAAAAGTCATTTTAAGAGGAGTCAGTTTAATTTTGTTATTCACAACACCAACCATCACCTGACTATGCCCTTCTTTGAGCACCGTTACTGCAGCTGACCCAAGCCGGCTGGCTAAAACCCTGTCGCGAGCTGTTGGATTACCACCCCGTTGCACGTGCCCCAGGATACAAACCCTCATTTCATACTTACTGAATTCAGGCTTCAGCTCTTCTGAAATCTTAAGAGCTCCACCCGTTTCATCGCCCTCGGCAATTACCACCAGGCTGCTTCTTCTCTGCTCACTCAAAACGTCATGAAGAGATGTTTTTACCTCGTCAATATCTGTGAGCGATTCCGGCAAGAGAATAAGCTCAGCTCCACCGGCTATACCTGTTTCCAGAGCAATAAACCCGGCATCTCTACCCATAACCTCTACCAGGAAAAGACGATCGTGAGCGTCTGCGGTATCGCGGATTTTGTCAATCGCCTCCATCGCTGTGTTGAGCGCGGTATCGTAGCCAATCGTTTCATCAGACCCTACGAGATCATTATCAATCGTGGCAGGAACTCCGATTACATTTATATCATGTTCCTTTCCAAGCAGCGCGGCTCCCTGAAATGTACCGTCACCACCTATTGTAATGAGAGCTTCAATGTTATGTTTTGCAAGAACTTTTGCAGCTTTTTCTCTGCCTTCAGGAGCACGAAACTCTTCACACCTGGCAGATTTCAGAACTGTTCCGCCTCTCTGAATTATATTTGATACATCATTTGACGTAACACTAAAAATGTCGTCTAAAATTAATCCCTTATAACCATGACGAATAGCAACTACCTCAATTTCCAAAGAATGCGCAGTTCGAACGATTGCTCTAAACGCTGCATTCATACCCGGGGAATCACCCCCACTTGTTAAAACACCTATTTTTTTCAAGATTCAAAAATTTAGATTCATAGTAAATTTGAATAAGTTGTAAAACTAAAGAGCCCTTCATCATTGCGCAACTATTTAATCAGTTTATTCTTACTTTTTAGTCCAATTTATAAAAAGATAATATATACATGGCCTCAGAGGCAGTACTGAAAGATTCAAATAAAGAAAGCAACCAACTCTCCCTTAAAGAGATAACGTCTCCTATACAGGAAAATCTCACTACCTTCAGATCTTTTTTTAAAGATGAGTTAAGGAGTGATGTTTTTGTATTAGACCAAATCATACAGTACCTGCTGCGTCAAAAAGGGAAAGAAATTCGCCCAACACTTGTCTTTATGACCGCAAGAATGTTTGGGAAAGTTGATAAGCGCAGCTACGTAGCCGCCACCATGATCGAACTTCTTCACACGGCTACACTTATACACGATGATGTAGTGGATGAGGCAGATTTGCGAAGAGATTTTTTAAGCATCAACAAGCTTTGGAAAAATAAAGCCGGCGTATTACTGGGTGATTTTCTACTCTCAAAAGGGCTTCTGGTAGCTCTTGACTATAAAGAGTACGAACTACTTCATGTTCTGTCTGACGCCGTTCGTAAAATGAGTGAAGGAGAATTAAGACAGCTTAAAACCTCGAAGCTGTTTAACATGACGGAAGAGCGCTACTATCAAATTATATCGGAAAAAACGGCCAGCCTGATCTCCGCTTGCTGCGAATGCGGTGCCATTGCTGCCACGGATGATCCGGAGGTAATTAAAAGCATGAGAGAGATTGGAATGAACGTAGGTATCGCCTTTCAGATAAAAGACGATCTCTTCGATTACGGAATTGATAATGTAGGGAAACCCACTCGAAATGATATTCAGGAGAGAAAAGTAACTCTGCCCTTGATCAAGGCACTTGAAAAAGCACCCGCTTTGGAGCAGTTAAAAATCAGGCGACTGATGAAAAAACGTAAGAAGAAGTCGGCCAATGTCAACGAAATCGTAAACTTCGTACACAAATATGACGGCCTCAAAGCTGCTGAAGAAACAATGCAGGATTACGCTTCAAAAGCTCTTGATACCCTTCATACACTCCCAATTAAAGATGGATTAAACGATTTCGAAGACCTGATCAGGTTTATCATCAACAGAAAAAAGTAGTTAATGATGAAACACCTTTTTTTGTCTGATGTTCACCTCGGTGCATTTTCTAATCAAAAAAATGATCAGCTCGAAAATGATTTAATTGACCTGGTGCAGTTCTCCATTGAAAATAATATACAACTGCACATACTTGGAGATCTGTTTGATTACTGGATGGAGTTTAAAGACAAGGTTCCCGAAATGGGAAAACGGCTTTTACATCACTTTTCTGCCTATAATCATACATTCAAACCGGCTACATACATTACAGGAAATCACGATAACTGGACCCGGGGACACTTCAAAAATCTGGGGTTTGAAGTAATTAAAGATTACAAGTCACTGCATCTTGGATCACAGAAACTCTTTTTGCATCATGGTGACGGTCTTAGTAATCCAGAATTTGGTTTGAAAAGACCTGTTTACCATCGCCTGCTTCGGCACCCACTGTTCACAAAGGCGTATCAAACTATTTACAGCGCCGACTCCGGACTTCATTTAATGAAGCAGTTTTCCAACTACAGCAGAAATAATCCGGACGAAAATCCTGAAAGATTAGATAAGTGGTCCAAACAATTTCTTAAGGAAACTGATTATGATTACGTAATTTGTGGCCATGACCATTTTCCCAGAGTGGAAACATTCTCTTTTGGCACATATATAAACCTGGGTACTTTCTACAAAGATCGGACCGTTGCATTGTATACCAACAACAGAGTTGAACTCGTTAAATGGGATGCAGAGAAAAAACAGTTCGATAAACCAAACACTTTACACACAGAATTTTAAAAATGAGCGATAACGAGCACAACATCGATATGGATCGGTATTTTGAAGATCCGGAGTATCGAAAAAGTGTAATGGGAAAAAACAAAGACAGCGAATCTCCCCCGGAGAATTCCTCTAAAATCGGATCATTAGGAAAAAAAGTTCTTCTCTATGGCGGGCTTTCGTTGCTACTGCTTATTCTGATTGGAGCCGGATATTTTACTTATCTGGTGCAGGGACTACCCTCCATCCAGGAACTTGAAAACCCTCAAACTGCTGTTGCCACCGAAGTTCGCAGCCGGGACGGTGCAGTACTTGATCGCTACTTTGTAGAAAACAGAACCTACGTTACAATAGACGAGATCTCTCCCAATATTATTAATGCATTAATTGCTACAGAAGATCACCGCTTTTTCGATCACTGGGGGATCGATATTCGAAGAATCGCGGGACTTCCCTATTATTGGATACAGGGTAGAATTCAGGGTGGATCGACGATCAGCCAGCAGTTAGCAAGGAATCTATATCGAAATATTGGATTTGAAGTTTCTGTTACCCGAAAGCTGCGGGAAATGATCACAGCCATTCAGATCGAAAACAACTACACCAAGCGCGAAATCATCGAGATGTACCTGAATACAGTTGAATTCAGCAATAGTGCATTTGGCATTGAACAGGCAGCCCGTACTCATTATGGAAAGCCCGCCAGAGATATCACCGTAAGTGAAGCTGCAACGCTGATTGGTCAATTGAGAGCTGTTTATGCCTACAATCCCAGAAGATTTCCTGAACGGGCACAGTTCCGTCGTAATGTTGTCCTCAATCAGATGTTTAACAGAGGATTTATAAACAGCGAAGTATTTCAAAATCTGCGGCTCGAAGAGATTCAATTAAATTATCAACCTCCTTCAAGATCCGGCAGAGAGAGCCGTTATTTTGGAGAGTATGTACGCCTCCGAATCCAGGATTGGGCATTAGAAAATGGATATGATCTCTTCACAGATGGATTGGTCATATATACTACAATCGATTCCAGACTACAGCGTCATGCCGAGAGTGCAGTTCAGGAAAAACTCCTGGAGTTTCAGCCAATTTTTGAACAGGAGTGGACCTCACGCGGCGGCGAATATATGGATGAGTATTGGGATCAATACCCTCAGTTCTTGCGAGAATATATCAGGGAAACAGATCGCTACAAAAATGGTTTCCAGAAATATAACACCGATCAGGAGTCTGTTGTCTTTGCTGAGTTAATGGCAGACTCTGCCTATGTTGACTCTGTAAAGCGAGCCAAAACAAAACTCCAGGCAAGCTTTACAGCTGTAGATCCCGCAAATGGAAATGTATTGGCCTGGGTAGGCGGTGCCGA
The DNA here is from genome assembly GCA_001564065.1 of Chitinophagaceae bacterium T5-Br10_B2g13. Taxonomy (GTDB): domain Bacteria; phylum Bacteroidota; class Rhodothermia; order Balneolales; family Balneolaceae; genus Rhodohalobacter. Next base: position 30,839 of record LKNA01000008.1, on the reverse strand, counting down.
TTTTGGTTCACAACAGTTTGATCATGTGCATCAATCCAGAAGACAGGCAGGATCTACCTTCAAACCTTTTGTCTATGCCGTTGCCATTGATAACGGATACATGCCCTATCACAGATTTTCAAAGTTTCCAACCAGTTTTATCGAAACCTCCGGCAGGTTGTGGAGCCCTAAAGATCCATCTGTTCCGGCCGGACCGGAGATGGTTGCATTACGGGAAGCACTGGCACGTAGTTTGAATAACGTTACAGTACGTTTACTACCCGAGATTGCCGGAGCCCCCGGGACAAACCGCGCAGATGATCTGATGCCGGCCGCAAGAAAAATCGCCGAAATGGCCTCCAACCTTGGTATTGAGATGAGAAGCTCTCAAGTCTTCCCCTCCATTGCTTTAGGTACTACAGAAGTATCGCTTCTGGAGCTGGTAAGTGCTTACACAACTTTTGTAAATCAGGGTGTTCATATTGATCCTGTTGCCATTACCCGTATAGAAGACCGCGAAGGGAATGTACTTGCAGAATTCAACCCTGAATATACTGAGGAAGTGATCAGTCCGGAAACGGCTTACATGATGATTGATATGATGAGAGGCGTAATTCGTGGTGGTGATGGTTATCACGGCACCGGTGTACGTCTGCGTAATGTTTACGGCGTTCAGCAGGATGTAGCCGGCAAGACCGGAACGACTCAAAACAGTGCCGACAACTGGTTTGTTGCTATGATGCCCCACATTGTGATGGGTTCCTGGGTTGGCGGTGAAGATCGTCGAATTCGATTTCCCACCAACTCTCCGACAAGTATTGGCCAGGGTGCCCGTACAGCCCTGCCTATTGTTGGGCAATTTATAAACAATGTAACTTCCGATCCTGATGCTCCGTGGAGTTATGATGCATTCGAGCAGCCTCCGGGATTTGTATTACCGGAAGAGCCGGCCGACAGAGAGCGGGATGACCGACGAGGAAGAATTGGCTGGTAGTAATGAATAAACAGCCCATATTCCTAAAACTCCTTTGCATACTACTCTATTTTGGACTGATTGCGGGATGCAATCAGACAGATAAAGAGCCCCATTCAGAAACTGATAAACCGGAAGAAACATTATCGATTGCCCAGCTTTTCGACTACTGCGGCGAGACGATTTTTGCAGCATTATATCATCTTCCGGGCACTCATCAGTTTTTTGAAAACCACCAGGATTTGATTGCTCAACCGGCTTACTATTTCTCAGAGTCCCTCAACAATGAGGAAAAAGAGAAAATCCTAATTCAGCTAAACAGATTGTACCGGCAAGAAACCGACAAAAATCGCTGGGCTGAACGAAGCCGGCGACTCACGCAGTGGTGCGATGCTCATGAAACTATGGAAAAATTGCAAAATCATTATGGGTATGAAGAATTTTTGGCAGGTTTAAAAGAGAGTCATAGGTTCGACTATCTTTTTTTACCCCACCTTAATTCTCCCCTTTTTCAGTCAGATGATTTTTCCTCTTTCGATAAAGTTGCCTCACTTAGTTCAGCTCAGGGTCAGCAAATCATTAATACCCTGATCAGTGATCTTTCGATGCAGAACACTACTCTTTTTGAAGAAGATTTAGCTACTCTCATTGCTCTTTATGAATCCTGAAAATATTACTGTTCCACAACAGGTTTTGAAGGCTAATCAGTTATAGGATTCATAAAATTTCTCTCCCCACTTCCTTCTTTATCTTTTTTAAAAAAAGAGTTCAAAGTTGGGCTGAAAACCTGCTATATTTGGAGGGTAATTTCGTTGACTTTCCGTCGATGTGGCGGTAATTTAAGGCAAAATTAATTCTAACCGTTTTTCATGCTTGAACAATATTATCCCATTCTGGTACTGATAGGAGTAGCATTTGTATTAGCACTTGTTTTAATGTCGCTCTCAAGGATCTTAGGACCTTATCGCCCTAACACAAATAAATTGAGCCCCTACGAAAGCGGAATGGACCCCGTTGGTGAAGCTAAAGAGCGTTACTCAATCGCCTATTATCTTGTTGCAATGGAGTTTATCGTTTTTGACCTGGAAGTTGTATTTATTTATCCCTGGGCTGTTCGTTTTATGGAACATGGAACCGGAACGTTTATAGCCATGACAATATTTATTGTAGTGTTATTTATCGGACTGCTCTACACGTTGAAAAAAGGCACATTAGATTGGGACGTTAAAAACATTAAATACGAAGCATTATCGAAATAATTTAATTATGGGTTTAGAAAGTTCATTAAGTGAAGGGTATTTAACCACTAAAGTAGACTCACTGGTCAACTGGGCCAGGTCAAATGCTGCATGGCCAATGCCAATGGGGTTAGCATGTTGCGCTATCGAAATGATGGCGTTTGCAGGGCCTCGTTATGATGCAGCCAGATTTGGATCTGAGGTGATGCGTTTTTCACCAAGACAGAGCGACGTTATGATTGTTGCCGGGTGGTGTACATATAAGATGTCGCATGCCATTCGAAGAATCTGGGATCAGATGCCGGATCCAAAATGGTGTATCGCAATGGGAGCATGTGCTTCTACCGGCGGTATGCACAGATGCTACGGAGTAGTGCAGGGTGTTGATAATTTTATTCCCGTTGATGCTTATATCTCCGGATGCCCTCCCCGACCTGACGCCGTATTGCATGCGTTGATGAAAATCCAAGATAAAATTAAAACTGAGCACTCTGTCGCGCTCGATAGATAAATCTTATGAGTTTAGAATTATCAGAACCACTCCAAAAAGCTATTGATGGCCTTTCTGAGTCATTCGAGGGCAAAATACTAGAGGTATACCAATCTACCGGCTCTACTTTTGTACTAGTTGATCGGAAGTCTATTGTAGAAATCTCAGATTATTTAAAAAACGAACATCATTACACCTATCTGGCCGATGTTTTCGGTATTGATCGATACACATCAGAAGAGCGTTTTGAAGTTGTCTATAACTTAATCTCCCTACGGGATGGTGTCCGACTCTTCCTCAAAGTTCGTTGCGAAGAAGAAAATCCCGAAGCAGAATCAGTTACATCTGTTTGGGACTCTGCGAACTGGGCGGAAAGAGAAGTTTATGACATGTTTGGCATTAACTTCACCAACCATCCGGACCTCAGAAGAATATTAATGCCTGAAGATTTTGACTACTTCCCACTTCGAAAAGAGTTTCCATTATTGGGAATTCCGGGGTCTATCGAGCTGCCTAATTCTACACCCGATACTGAATAGAAAGACTTTATGAAATTAACGGATATTCAATCGAAAGTTCATTCTAAGTTTTTTAAAGAGCATCAGAAGAAGCTCTATCAAAGCTTGGAAGATAAGCACACCACTATCGAAGAGATGGATGATAACGATCCGCTCACTTCGAAGATGATCCTTAACATGGGCCCTCAGCACCCTGCTACTCACGGTGTATTGAGGTTGGTGCTTCAGTTAAATGGCGAATCTATCGAGAAAGCAAAACTCGATATTGGATACCTTCACCGCGGTGTGGAAAAAATTGCTGAAAACAAGACGTATCAGGAGTTCATGCCATACACAGACCGTATGGATTATTTATCTCCTTACAGTAATAATGTAGCTCTATGCCAAACTGTTGAGAAATTGGCCAACGTAGAAGTTCCTGAAAGAGCTCACTACATACGCATGATTGGATGTGAGCTGGCACGAATTTCATCCCACCTATTGTGGCTTGGAACCATGGTTATGGATGCCGGTGCCGTATCTTTCTTTATCTGGACATTTAAGGAGCGCGAAAAGATTTACGATATCATGGACCGTCTTACCGGTCATCGCTTTACTGTTTCCCATGCACGAATTGGCGGTGTGGCAAACGATATAACTGATGAGGCGATGGGTGCTATTAAAGAGTTTGCCCAAACTTTCCCACAGGAACTCAAAGACTACCACAAGCTTCTCGATAGAAATAGAATCTTTATTGACAGAAACGAGGCTGTTGGTGTTCTGAAAACTGAAGATGCTCTGCGTTTTGGCGCTACAGGACCTGTTCTGAGAGCTGCCGGTTTTGGGTTAGACATCAGAAAGTTTGCCCCGTATGCCAGATATGATGAAGTAGAATTTGAAGTTCCCACACGAATGGAGGGTGATAATTTAGCCAGATACTTCGTACGTATGGAAGAGATGAGCGAAAGTATCCGCATCATTAACCAGTGTTTAGAAAAATTACCGAAAGGTCCGGTACGTACTGATAACGCAAAACAGGCCTACCCTTCCAAAGATGAAGTATATTACTCGATGGAGGGTATGATTCACGACTTTATGATGACCGACACAGGTATTTGTCCACCGGAAGGTGCGGAGGCCTACAGTGCCGTTGAAGCTCCAAAAGGAGAACTCGGATATTACATCCAGAGTGACGGAACGGGCCATCCATGGCGACTAAAAGTACGAGCACCATCATTTGTTAACCTGCAGGTTTTAGAAAATATTATCGATGGTGAAATGGTTGCAGATACCGTAGTTATAATTGGAGGTATGGATCCTGTAATGGGAGAAGCTGATAAATAAACATTATGAAATACGAATTCACACAAGACGATCTTAACGAAATTGAGAAAATCAAGGCGAAATACCCTGATGTAAAAGCGGCCACCTTACCCGCTTTATGGGTTGCACAAAATCGCTTTGGGCATGTAGATGGTGACGTTCAAAATCTTGTAGCCACTACCCTTGGTTTACCTGAAGCTCATGTTCACGGGGTTGCGAACTTTTACACACAGTACTATAAAGAAGAAAAAGGCAAGTTTGTACTGGATGTCTGTACCTGCCTTAGTTGTCAATTGTGCGGTGGCTACGATATCCTGGAACATGCAGAGAAAAAACTTGGCATTAAAAAAGGTGAAACCACCGATGATGGTATGTTTACCCTAAATGAGGTTGAATGTCTGGGTGCTTGTGGTTACGCTCCTATGCTGCAGGTTACCAATGATAAGTACGTGAATAATCTGACGCCTGAAAAAGTTGACAAACTCATTGACGATCTGAAATCGGGTAAAACACCTGATTACGAACAAATTGAAATGCCACTCAGAAACGCTAAATAATAACTATGAGTACAGTTGATTGGAAAAATTATGAGCCGGTATTGATTCCCAACATCAAAGATCTTCACAAAATTGATGTGTACCGAAAAAATGGTGGCTACGATGCATGGAAGGCTGTTTTAACTGACAATAAAAAATGGTCAGATCCGAAAAGTGTTGTTAATGAGGTTAAAAATGCCAACATTCGCGGTCGTGGCGGTGCAGGTTTTAATGCCGGATTGAAATGGTCATTCATGCCTCCTGCCGACGGCGGACCACGCTATCTGGCCTGCAATGGCGATGAATCTGAGCCCGGCACTTTCAAAGACCGAAAGATTTTTGAATATAATCCACATATTTTTATTGAAGGGGCTCTTATTGCTGCCTATGCGATGGAAGTAACGGCTATCTATGTTTACATCAGAGGCGAATATAAAGCCTACATCGATATGATGGAGAAGGCTATACAAGATGCCTACAATGCCGGCATGATCGGTAAAGATATTTTTGGGTCCGGTTATAATGTGGAATTTTACGTCCATTCAGGTGCCGGAGCCTACATCTGCGGTGAGGAGACATCCATGCTCGAATCACTTGAAGGTAAACGAGGATATCCAAGAGTGAAGCCTCCATTTCCTGCGCAGAAAGGGTTATGGGGACGTCCAACAACAATCAACAATATAGAAACTCTTTCTCACGTACCGAATGTAATTAAAAAAGGGGCAGATTGGTTTAAAAGCGTTGGAGCAGAAAATCATCCGGGACCTCTCCTGTACGGAATTTCCGGCCATGTGAATAGACCGGGCGTATATGAGCTTCCTTCCGGAATGCCTATCCTTGAGCTAATTAATGATGTTGCCCAGGGAATGAGGAATGGGAAAAAACTTAAAGCAGTAATTCCCGGCGGGTCATCAACTCCGGTAGTAAGAGCTGATCAGCTGGATGGAGTTACTATGGACAGTGATTCACTCCGGGAAGTTGGTACCATGCTGGGAACAGCCGGTATGGTTGTTATGGATGAAGACACTGACATGGTGGACATGCTATGGAGAATTACTCATTTTTACCATCACGAGTCTTGCGGGCAGTGTACCCCCTGCCGTGAAGGAACCGGCTGGCTTGAAAAGGTTATGCTAAAGATTAAAAACGGTGAAGGAGAAATTAAAGATTTAGATCTGCTCCTGGATATTACCACACAGATGGAAGGCAGAACAATTTGTGCACTAGCTGATGCTGCTGCCTGGCCGGTAAGACATACAATTACACGTTTCAGAGATGAATTCGAAGCAAGGTGTAAGAAGTCAGTTCACGCCGTAGCTTAACTGAAATTTGCATTAATTTTTTAACAGAAATTAGATGAACGGTTTATCTGAAATCAATCAGGTAAACACTCTCAAAATTAAGACGAAGATACAATGCCTGAAGTATTTATAGATGGGAAACGATTCGAATATGAAGGAGATCAAAGGCTTCTTCAGTTCATCCAGGATCAAGGCCTTGAAGTGCCCTTTTTCTGTTATCACCCTTCAATGTCTGCTCCTGCTAACTGCCGGCAATGTCTGGTAAAGGTAGGTCAACCCGTTAAAGACAGGGAAACCGGTGAATATGAACTGGACGAGAACGGAGAACGGGTAATTCGTTGGTTCCCCAAACTTCAAACATCATGTAATATCATGATTTCTGATGGCATGGTCGTTCGAACACAGGAAACGGATGAATTAGTAGAAAGAGCACAAAAGGATAATCTCGAGTTTATCTTAATAAATCATCCTCTTGACTGCCCGATTTGTGATCAGGCCGGTGAGTGCCCGCTTCAGATTCAAACCTATAAGTACGGACCTGAAGGCAGCCGGTTTGAAGTAAAAAAGGTTCACAAGCCGAAAAGAATTCAGTTAGGCCCTCGTGTTATTCTCGATGCAGAGCGGTGTATTAACTGTACCCGTTGCGTCAGATTTACTGATGAGATCAGTGAAACACATCAGCTTACAATTACCTCACGGGGAGATAAGAACTACCCAACCACTGCGCCCGGAATGGAGTTTGATGATGCATACTCTCTTAACACCGTCGATATTTGTCCGGTTGGAGCTTTAACATCCGCAGATTTCAGGTTTAAAGCACGTGTTTGGGAAATGAATCAAACACCAAGCATTGATATAACCAATGCAAAAGGTACTAATATTGATTTATGGACACGAGATAACCTCATTCTTCGTATCACTCCCCGATACAATGAGGCTGTGAACGATCACTGGATGCCGGATGAGGGGCGTGAAGCGTACAGACTCTTTAATGAAAACAGGATTTCAAAACCTCTTCAAAAAATTGATGAGGGACAAATTAAATCATCCTGGAGTAATGCTTTTGCTACAGCTGCCGAGCAACTCGAAGGCGTTTCAAAAGATGAAATTCTGCTTATAGGCAGCCCTCACTCCTCTGTTGAAGAGAACTACATACTCTCTAAATTCGCCTCTATTTTGGGTTATAATGATCCTGTGTTCTGCTCCCACATAGAAAATGGTAAAGGGGATGGATTTCTGTTAACAGATGATGTTGCACCAAATGCTAATGGATGCCGGCTTCTCGGTTTTAAAGAAATCACCGGTGATGAACTCTCGAAATCAGCATCAAGTGCAAAAGTAGTTCTTCTATTAAACGACAACCTGTTGGATCGTGAAGTTATCACAAAAGATCACTTGAACAACACGTTTGTTGTCAATTTTGCAACTAATCATACCGAAACAACTAAATTCGCAGATTTGGTCATTCCAATTACATGCATTGCTGAACACGCTGCAAGCTATGTAAATATCGATGGACGCATTCAGCGATCAATTCCCGCCAAAGAGACTAAGTACACAAATAGGCGATTGGATTTCGAGATGAATGAAGGACGATTAGACCGTTACGGAACAAACTTCGATAACTGGGTTACTGAAGAAAATAAAGTTGATTGCCTCCCCTTTTGGATTGTAATCAATAAAATATCTGAAGAGATGGGATTGAATGATTTTAATTTCTTATCCGGCAGAGAAATTATGGATGAGATTTCATCCACATTGGCACCTTTCGATGGTGTAAGCTATGCCAGAATGGATGAGGAATCAGGTATCGTCATTCAAAAAGAACAACAAACTGTATAATTTTAATAACAAATATTATTGGGGATGGCTGAAGTCACATTGACATCTTACATCGTTTTGGGAGTTGGACTATTCATGCTCCTTAATTCGGCAGCGATTAGTGTATATGCTGAACGTCGCGTTGCGGCATTCATACAGAACAGAGTTGGTCCGAACAGGGTAGGACCTTTAGGGTTACTGCAACCTATTGCTGATGTATTAAAACTTATTTTAAAAGAAGATGTAACACCCGATAAAGGTAATAAGGTTCTGCACACCGTAGCACCGATGATACCGGTTGTAACCGCTCTTTTGACCGTTGCCGTTATACCTTTTGGTGAAGGACTGTATGCAACGGATATAAATGCAGGAGTTCTATATTTACTGGCCGTAGCTTCTTTGGGAGTATATGGTGTAACTCTCGCAGGTTGGGCATCTAACAGTAAGTATTCTCTCTTAGGGGGCTTGAGAGCCGCAGCACAGATGATTAGCTATGAATTGCCATTGGGAATGGCTGTAGCCTCCGTCGTACTCTTTGTAGGCTCTTTAAGTGTTGTTGATATTGCTGTTGCACAGGAAAACTGGTGGTTCGTTTTTTTAAATCCACTAGGGGCAATTATTTTCATTATCGCTGCATTCGCAGAGAGTAATCGAACACCATTTGATTTGGTTGAAGCCGAGCAAGAGCTTGTTGGTGGATTTCATACCGAGTATAGCTCAATGAAATTCGGAATGTTCTTCTTAGCTGAGTACATGCACGTTGTCATCAACTCTATGCTGATGACTACTTTCTTTTTTGGAAGCTATCACCTCCCCTTCGCCGGCTATTGGTTACCGGAAATGTCTCCATTAATGAAAGGAATTTTAGATGTAGCCGTCTTCACCGGTAAAACTGCGTTCTTTGTATTCGTATTCATCTGGGTACGCTGGACAATACCAAGATTTAAATATAATCAGGTGATGAAGTTGGGTTGGTCCAGGCTATTACCTCTCAGCATAATCAATTTCTTTGTAATTGCAGCAATCCTCTTTTTCATCGTAGGATAATCCTTTAAGAAGATTACAGTTTATTTCTCAAGCCGGATGGGTAAAATCCCTTTCGGCTTTTTTTATAATTAATGAACAGACTTTTACCCTATCCTCTTTCTGATCCTTAGCTCTACAATTATCGGTCTGAATAGAAATAATTATCTATTACCACTTTTTTTCTAAAAAACTGTAAGGATTTCCCAAAATACGTTCCATACAGTAGAAAGGCTTAGGCATTAAATTAATCTCATTTGCAGAAAGCTCTTATAGATTGCAATTTGTAAAAAACACTTAGGCTCAATCGATATAAACTTCTGGTGTAAAAACAGGCATTTCATGTCAAATTGGACAGTTATTGAAAATATTGTAGATGAAGCTCTATTACTTCCCACCGAAAAAAGAAACCAATTTATTCGGGAACAGTGTGAAGGTGATGAACAACTGTATCTCAGAGTGTTAAACTATCTGAAATCTATTCAGGAATCTTCTAATCTATTTTCCAATGCAGACAAAGTTTTAAAATCTGCGATTAGCAATGCTTCAGGTAATAAGAATGGCGTATCTACAAGGCTCATTGGGTCCATCATTGATAAATATGAAATTGTTGATCTGATTAGTCACGGAGGAATGGGTACCGTTTTTGAAGCCAAAAGAGTAGACGGTATTTATGAGCAAACTGTGGCGTTAAAAATTGTACGTCATGGTATGGAAACCCCCGAGAATATCTGCCGGTTCGAAAGAGAAAGAGAAATCCTTGCAGGCCTCAACCATCCAAATATTGCAAAACTTCTGGATGGGGGTGTCACCGATTTCGGGTTGCCCTACCTTGTTATGGAATATGTAGATGGCATTCCAATTGATGAATATTGTGATAGCAATAAACTGACTGTTAAAAAGCGTATTAATCTTCTGATCTCTTTATGTGATGCAGTCCAGTTTGCGCATAACAATTTAGTTATTCACCGAGACCTTAAACCGGCCAATATATTAATTGACAGAAACGGCCATGTTAAGATTTTAGACTTCGGAATTGCCAAACTGATTGAAGATAAAGTTGGGCTAGATCAAACACATGAAGTTACATCTGTGCAAGCTGTAACTCCTGCATATGCAGCACCTGAACAAATATCAGGTGATGGTATCACCACCTCTACTGATACTTACTCGCTGGGTGTAATACTATATAAGTTATTAAGTGGTATAACACCATTCGACTTAAGTGAGGAGAGTCCTTTCAACGGGCAAAACAAGATAATTAATAAAGAGCCACTTAAACCATCTGTCAAGTACAACCAGCTAACGGTTGAGAATCAAAGTAAAATTTCCAAATCCAGAGGATTATCTACATCAAAACTCTTTAAAGTTTTAAGGAACGATATCGATGCCATTGTACTAAAAGCTCTTCGAAAAGAAAGCTCGCAACGTTATCAAACCATCGATAACCTCGTTGAAGATCTTAAAAGGTACCTCAACAATGAGCCTGTGCTGGCACACCAGGGAAACTTCACTTATCGAACTAAAAAGTTATTTCGGAGAAACTATAAGCAAATTTTTGTAGCTGCAGCGTTACTTCTTATCTCCATAACATTTTCAATTTTTCACACAAATAGAATTACAGAGCAAAGAAATATCGCTCAATACGAGGCTATGAAAACGGCTGAAGTTTCTTCCCTACTGTACGACCTATTTGAAGCAAATAATCCTAATCAGTCTCTCGGGGAAACTATTACTGCACAGGAATTACTCGAAAGAGGATTAGACAGGGCAGAAAAACTGGTAAATCAGCCGGAGCTTCAGGCTCAAATGTTCAGCGTAATTGGCAAAGTGTACCTGAAAATTGGCAACCTTCCAAAATCTAAAAGCTTAATCGACAAGAGTGTAGAGATCTATACCAGTTTACATGGAATTGATCATCCGGAAACGGCACTGGCAATTGCTTCTCAGGCATCCGTATACAGCTCAATGGGTAATTATGACGAAGCCGAAAATCTATACGACTACGCTTTGGGAATATTGGAAAATCACTCGGCATCCTATTTACACAATTATACCGATGCCATAAATGAACAAGCTTATGTTCTAAGAAGACAGGGAAAGTATAAAGAAGCTGAAGAGATATTCAGAAAGAATTACGATTTACTACGTTCTCAGCAGGGTGAATATCATGCTAAAACTGTAGCAGCTTTAAACGGCGTGGGTGTTACTCAATTTAACAGAGGATATTATGAAGAAGCGGAAAATATCTTCAGAGAAGTATTAGATAAACGTATTCAGATTTTTGGTGATACTCATCCTGACATTGCTGAAAGCAAGAACAGCTTAGGTGCACTGCTTATGAATTTGGGGCAGTTTAGTGAAGCTGAAAAGCTGTTTAGTGAAGCATTCTTTTTAAGAAACAGAATACTAGGTGAAAACCACCCTAAGACTCTCCTCACCTTAAATAACCTCGCAATTATGCAGCGTGATCAAGGTAAATTTGATCTCTCCGCAAAAACTTTCATTAAGGTAATTTCCAAAAAGGAAGAGAGGTTTGGCAAGAATAGTGTAGCATCAGCAATCAGCTATTTCTCATACGGTGAACTTCTGTTAATGACGGGTAAATATGATGAAGCAAACCCACAATTCGAGAAAGCACTTAATATTTTTAATGAGTTCTTAGGCGAGAATCACTCTTTTACAGCCAGAACCCAGATGAATCTTGGATTTAGCCAAATTCACTCTGATGGCAGTGAAAAAGCGGATCACTTAATTACTGAAGGTTACAATAAAGTGACTGAGATACATCCGGAAAGTACACTGGAAAGAGCAATTGCGGATCATCAATTTGGTATTTATAATTTCAAACAAGGTAATATTGAGCTTGCCAACAAACATCTATTGAGCTCATTAAATGCCTTGAATACACTTGAAAGAACAGAGTCCGCCAGGAGCAAAATGGTATCGAATGATATCCGGATGCTGAATCAAGTAGCTCATACAAACTAATCCGCACGGAACTTTACTCTTAAGTAATGAAGTAGCAGCTATCTCACCATTTATAAATCATTGGTTACTTCAGCTTTAATTTATATTATCTTCATTCGCGATTTGAAAATTGCGAACTCAAATAAAGACAAACTTAAGTGACCCATTTTACTTTATTTAGAAAATGAAGTGCCGATGATCTCCAATATTGGATAAGATTGATTGGCATTTACTTCTGTTAAGTCTTTAAATAGATGAACTTCTGTTACTAGTTAGTTTATGATATCGAAGGATGTACTGAAAAAAATCAGAAAGCTTGAAATTCGAACCAAAGGGCTCGTAAACAACATTTTTGGCGGTGAATATCAGTCTGCTTTCAAAGGGCAGGGAATGGAATTTACCGAGGTGAGAACTTATACATACGGTGATGATATCCGGCAAATTGACTGGAATGTAACTGCCCGAAATGATGAACCCTACATCAAAGTATTTGAGGAAGAGCGTGAGCAGACCTTAATGCTATGTGTAGACATCTCTCCAAGCGGGTTGTTCGGAAGCCGTTCACAAACAAAAATGGAACTGGCCATTGAGATCTGTGCTGTTTTAGCGTTCAGCGCCATAAAAAATTCTGACAAAGTAGGATTGCTCCTTTTTAGCGATAAAGTGGAGAAAGTTATTCCGCCTAAAAAAGGAAAAAAGCACGTTTTACGACTTATTCGCGAAATGTATACCACAAAGCCATCAGGCAACAGCACAGACATAGCCGATGCTCTTTCTTACGTGAATCGATTGCTTAACAGACAAGCTATTGTAGTATTGGCATCAGACTTTGAGGATCGAAATTTTGAAAAACAGCATAAAATTACTTCCCGTAAGCACGATCTTGTCAATTTGATAATTCGAGACAGGCTAGAAGAGGAATTACCGGATTTGGGAATTGTACCGTTTCGTGATGCAGAAACGGGTAGTCAGCTCGTTGTTGACACTTCTGATAAACGTGTTCGGGTAGAGTTCAAAAAGAAGGTATTCAAAAGAAAAAGAGAGTTAGACGACTACTTCGTAAAAAACAGAATGGATTTTGTAGATGTCTACACTAACGAGTCTTACATTCGGCCCCTAACAAACTTCTTTAGAAAAAGAATCAACCGCTATTAGTTTGAGGCTATTTCTGAATGTAAATCTAAGTCGCTTAATCGAATATTTAAGGTATTCACAACATGTTGAAACTCTTCGTGATACTCCTCTTCTAAAGACTCAGCTGCCGGCAGATCTACAGTTACCGAGTTGACCGGCCTGTCATTTACATAAAGCCGGTAACATAGATGAGGCCCGGTGGCCAATCCTGTCTGCCCTACGTAACCGATAACCTGTCCCTGTTCTACTTTGGCACCTTGCCTTATACTCGGGGCAAATCCGTTCAGATGAAGGTATGCGGTTTTGTAACTGTTGTTATGTCTGATCTGAACAATGTTTCCATTTCCGCCTCTGTACTGAGCTTCTGTGACTATTCCGTCACCTACTGAAATGATCGGGGTTCCGGTTGGGGCTGCATAATCGGTTCCGTAGTGTGGCCTTCTCTGATTTAAAATCGGATGGAACCGGCTATGCGAAAAGTTAGAACTGATTCTTTGGCTGTATCGGAATGGAGCTTTTAGAAGCTCTTTCTGCATGCTATCACCATTTTCATTAAAAAAGCCTCTTCTTGAATCATTTTCGAAATAGTAGGCTTTATAAACGTTCCCCCTGTGTTGAAACTCAGCGGCTTTAATATCGCCAATTCCTAAATACTCACCGTTTGCATAGAGGTTTTCATAAATCACTTTAAAATGATCTCCGCTTCGCAGAGCGAAAAAATCTATTTCCCAGCCAAACACATCTGCTAACTCAACTCCGAGCCTTTGGGATACACCGGATCCAACTACAGTCTCATACAGAGAACTGGTAATCACACCCGCAGCTTCTGCTTCCACCCTGGTAATAGGCACCATGCCGGTTTCCACTTCAATTTCATCCAGCCAGTTGATAACTGCATAGTTAACTTTTGACTGATGCCACACCATGGCAAATGCGCCTTCATCATTTTTGTAAATTCGATATTGCTGCCCGGGTATCATTCTGCGCAAATTTACAATCCCACTGGCTTTTTGCTGGATATTATAAATCGTTTGAGGATCGATATCATGCTTTCGGAGAATGATATATAAGCTTTCATTTCTCCGAACAACACTCTCTTTAATTTGGATCTGCTCACCTTCTATGATAAACCCATAAATATCTTTTGCGGGAAGTGGAGGTATTTCATAAAAGTTTTGGGCGTTGATAATATTTTCTTCTAAATCCTCAACCTTTTCCGGCCTCTCAAGTAGAGCGACAGACAAAACGGCTAGAAGGCATACAAACCCAATTAAAAGTATTCGGGACATCTATAAATTTTTACTGGTTAGTCTAAAGCAGACAAAAATTAAAATAATCTGAGGTCGAATCATAATTTTAGAATCATCAAATAATGAAGTTCTCTATTCGTTTCCTCTTTTCTTATCTTCACCGTTTGCAATGAACCCATACATAAAAGAAAACCTTATCGTGTACGCTACGGCACGCTATTTAACTCTGTTAATTTTACTCTTATTAGCAATTCCCGGGTTTGCTCAGCAAGTCTATACCTTTGTGGATACAGATTCTCTTAGTGTGGGAGACATTTTTGAGTACACAATTGTAGTAGACGGCAGAGAGCAGTTAATATCTTATCCGGCTGAAGATGATTTTGAGGAAGAAGTTGAGCTCGTCAACAGAACACGATATCAGGTTCACGCCAACAGAGACAGCCTGGTCTATCAGCTGCAATTTTTTGGCACGGAAAATCTGACTCTGAGCAGAAAATCTATTGTTCTCTCTTCGGCTGACGGTGACACTACCCTGCTTACGAATCAGGTTCCTATTTTCTTTAAAACACTGCTTGCAGAAGATGATGAAGAGTTCAGACCGTTAAAACCAATATTTGAATTCGCAAGATCACTTTTTCCGTATCTGCTCATACTCTTGATAGTTCTGGTAGCAGGATACTTTATCTACAGGTATTTGCAGCAACAAAAAGATAAAAGAGATCAGGTTAAAACGGAGTACAAACCTGTACCTTTTAACGATCCGCTGAAGCAATTAAGAGAAGAATTAGAACAACTTAGAAGTGTAGATGAATTATCATCATTTAGTGATTTTGAGCAGTATTACATTCAGCTGGGAGATTCAATCCGCAGATATTTAAAACGCGTACACGGAATTCCCGCTTTAGAAATGACAACTTCAGAAATTACGGCATCACTTAAAAAAGAGTTCACATCTGCAGATGTAATAAATATTACCAGAAAAGTTCTCAACAGTGCAGATATGGTAAAGTTTGCTCACTTTGAGCCTACAAAAGAGCAGGCCGATGCTACACTAACGAAAGCAAACACTTTTCTAGAAATTGTTTCTCAATCAGATGTAGAAACAATTGATCATTTACGCCAAGAGCATGAAAAAGCTGAGTCCGATAAGTCTGATAATCAAATTAGCGGGCAGAAATGAGCTGGGCAAATCCTGAATTTTTTTGGCTTTTACTACTTTTACCTCTCTTTCTGGGATACCATATCTGGAAATGGGTTAAAACCAGAGAATCTGCTCTCTTATTCTCATCAACTCATAAACTTGAGGGTATATCAAAAGGTTATAGAGTCTGGTTATCTCGAAGTACTCCTTTATTACACACTTTAGCTTTTACTTTTTTTGTTGTAGCCCTGGCCAGGCCCCAGCTACAGAATACGACCGTTGAACGCAGTGCCGAAGGTATAGATATTGTGATTAGCCTTGACATCTCCTCTTCCATGCTGGCTGAAGATATCAAGCCAAATCGATTGATTGCATCAAAAGAGTTGGCATCGGAATTTGTAGACAGACGTATTTCAGATCGAATTGGAATTAACGTATTTGCGAGAGAGAGCTTCACGGTTGTTCCACCCACACTGGATTACAACCTTGTTAAAAATATGCTTGAAACTGTTGATCTTGGAATGGTTCGAGACGGTACCGCTATCGGTATGGGCATTGCCACCGCTGTAAATCGATTAAGAGACAGCACGGCAGAATCGAAAGTAATTATACTGTTGACCGACGGAATGAACAACGCGGGTGAAATTGATCCGATTACCGCCGGGGAAATTGCCGCCACTTATGGCATTCGGATATACACGGTGGGAATCGGTTCCAGAGGCACAGCCCCCTACCCTGTTGATGATCCAATTTTCGGCAGACGATACCAAAATGTTCAGGTCAATATTGACGAGGAGATGTTGCAACAGATCTCTTCTCAGACCGGAGGGAGATATTGGAGAGCCACTGACGTTGACGAATATGCCGAAATATATCAGGAAATTGACAGCTTAGAGCAATCTGAAATTGAAGAGATAACCTATGTAGATTATGAAGATCTCTATTTCAGCTATCTTCTTACCGGTTTGGTTTTTCTACTTCTTGCTTTTCTGAATGAACGCTTTTTAGTCAGATCACCGTTATTCCAATCCTAACTGGCTCTAAAATTTTGAAACCTTAAAAACCGCTTCGACCCGAAGCCTTCTTTTTTTATTTATGATTGATCAGATACGCTCTTCCATTTTAAAATCCATACCCGTAGATGAAATAGAAGCACTTCTGAGCGAAAAAAAACGTCTTTTATTAAAAAACTTTCAGGGATCATCTGCCCTTTTTCTTCTTCCTGAAATTCAACCTCAGAAAAGAACACTTCTATACATTACAAAAGATTTTGAGCGTTCAGCCGCAGTTGCAGCAGATTTAGAGCAAATTTCGGAATCTAATGTGTATCTCTTTCCTCCAACCAGAAAGAAACCCTACGACTCCGGTAAAGTTGTGGACATGTCTGTTTTAGTACAGCGGTCTGAAGTGCTCGAAAAAATCAGTTCCGGTGATAACGGAATAATTGTGGCATCCATTGATGCCATCGTTGAAAAACTGGTTCCGGCTGATCTGTTTCATCAATCTTCCATTATGCTAAAAAAGGGTGGTGAAATTAGCCCCGAAAGCCTCTCGGGACAGCTTACTAACCAAGGGTATGCATCTACCCGATTCGTGGACGCTCCGGGCGAATTTGCAGTACGGGGCGGCATTTTTGATGTATATCCCTTCTCCGGTGAGTATCCTGTAAGGTTAGAGTTCTTTGGTGATGAGATTGAATCTATCCGGGAATTCGACCCAAATTCGCAAAGATCAATCTCATTTTTAAACGAAACACGACTGGTGCCTAATTCAGGCGGCGATCAGGCTCAGGAAAAAGAGAGCCTTCTCTCGTACTTATCAGAAAATTCAACTCTTGTTGCCGAAGACCTCGATGTGCTAAGCGGGGAGCTTTCCGAATTTTTTGAAAAGGCTGAGAAGAGTTATGCTGATCTAAACCCTGAGCAGTATCCTTCTCCCGAAACTAACTACGTAACTCCCGATGAGTGGGATAAAGATATCAGCAGAAGACCTTTAATATTGCTTGGAAGCTTCAATAAATCGGTTCAGATTGATAAGACCTTCGAGCTGGACACATCGCCCCACCCTTCTTTCCATGGTAATTTTAAACTTTTACGAGAGTTTATCACAGACCATACCCAAAAAGGATATCAAACATACATTCTGGCTGATCATGAAAATCAGAAAGAGCGTTTTGAAGAGCTACTCGGTGAAGCTGATGACGGGTTCATGTATAGAGTATCAACTCAAACTATTCATGAAGGGTTTATACTCAACTCAGAAAAGAGTGCGGTTTTAACTGATCATCAAATCTTTGACCGTTATCATCGCCCAAAAGTAAAGCGTAAAAAAGTTCGTGGCGGCATCTCCTTCAAAGAACTAAAAGATCTGAATATTGGAGACTATGTAGTTCACGTTGATTACGGAATTGGAAAATTTGCAGGTTTTAAAAAAATCAAAGTCCGCAATACTACTCAAGAAGCGGCTGTACTCCGATATAAGGATGATTCAACTCTCTATGTAAATGTATCGAGCCTTCACAAAATTCAGAAGTACTCGGGTAAAGAGGGAAAGCAACCGAGAATAACAAAACTCGGTTCGGGGGAGTGGGCAAGGAAAAAAGCCACCACCAAAAAGAAAGTAAAGGATATTGCCCGGGATTTGATTGAACTCTATGCAAAGCGAAAAGCTCAGAGTGCCTTCTCCTTCACTCCGGATAACTCGTGGCAAACAGAGCTTGAAGCTCGATTTGAGTATGAAGAGACACCCGATCAGTTAGAAACGATCCAGGCTGTTAAAGCAGATATGGAATCTGAACAGCCTATGGACAGACTCATTTGCGGGGACGTTGGTTTTGGGAAAACCGAAGTCGCCGTTAGAGCAGCGTTTAAAGCTGTAATGGATCAAAAACAGGTTGCTGTGCTTGTTCCAACAACTATATTGGCCGATCAGCACTACAAAACCTTTAAAGAGAGAATGAAGGAGTTCCCTGTACAGGTTGAAGCACTCTCCCGGTTCAGAACTGCTAAGGAGCAGAAAGAGATCATCAAAAAACTGGAAGAAGGTAAAGTTGATATTCTGATTGGTACCCACAGAATCGTCTCAAAAGATGTGAAATTTAAAAACCTGGGACTTCTCGTAATTGATGAAGAGCAGCGATTTGGTGTTTCTGTTAAGGAAAAGTTGAAAAAGTTCAGAGCTACCGTAGATGTAATGACTCTTACTGCAACACCTATCCCCAGAACGCTGCAATTCTCTCTTATGGGTGCACGGGATCTGAGCATCATCAATACCCCTCCCCCAAACCGTCAGCCGGTTTACACCGAAATACACAGTTTTAGTGAAGAGTTAATCAGAGATGCGCTGCTTGAGGAGGTATCCAGAGGCGGACAGGTATTTTTCATCCACAACAGGGTTAAAAATATTGAAGAAGTTGCGGGAATGATTCACGATTTGGTACCCGACATCCGGGTTCGTTTTGCCCACGGCCAGATGGCCCCTTCCCGG
The DNA here is from genome assembly GCA_001564065.1 of Chitinophagaceae bacterium T5-Br10_B2g13. GTDB lineage: Bacteria > Bacteroidota > Rhodothermia > Balneolales > Balneolaceae > Rhodohalobacter. The sequence continues at coordinate 11,677 of LKNA01000008.1, read as the reverse complement.
CTGGAAAAGATTATTCAGGATTTTTACAATCACAGGTTCGACGTGCTGATATCCACCAATATTGTTGAAAATGGCATTGATATAGCCAATGCCAATACTATCATCATCAATAACGCCAATCAGTTTGGTTTGAGTGAACTCCATCAGCTACGCGGACGTGTAGGGCGATCGAACCGAAAAGCTTTTTGCTATTTGATAACACCTCCTATTCAAAAATTGTCGGCTGATGCCCGTAAACGCTTGACTGCACTTGAAGAGTTTTCAGACCTTGGGTCAGGCTTCAACATTGCTATGCGTGATCTGGATATTCGCGGCGCCGGTGATATTTTAGGAGCTGAACAGAGCGGTTATATTTCTGATGTAGGTTTTGAGCTCTACACCAAAATTCTAGATGATGCAGTGAAAGAGCTCAAAGAGACTGAGTACAAATCAATGTTCAAGAATGAACAGGTCTCCATTGATTATCCTGAAACTCAGGTTGAATTCGATCAGTCTGCTTATCTTGAAAAGTCGTTCGTGAAAGATAACGTAGAGCGATTGAACCTCTACCGCAAACTATCTGAAGCAACCGGTATTGATCAAATTGATGACTGGCATGAGGAAGTAGAAGACAGATTTGGGAAAATGACAGAACCCGGCTTAAATTTAGTTAAAGCATCAAAAATTAAGCTTATAGCTTCTAAACTGCTACTCAAAAAGGTTACTATCCGCTCAAACAGAGTTTGGCTAATGGGGCCGAAAAACGAAAGTAAACTGGGTGAGCAGTTTTACGGTTCCGGTTACTTTCAAAAATTATTGGGTATCATTCAACAGGACCAATCACACCCCTACAAAGTCGTTCAGAAAAATGATACAGTCACCCTGGTTATTCAAAACATTGAAAATGAGGAAGCTGCTATAAAGTTCCTCAAGAAACTCCCTGAATTTCAGCTAAATCAAGACCAGGTTGAGGCATGATTATAGACCTCCCAACAGCCGTAGATTTTATCAAAAAAGGTGATGTTGTCGCATTCCCAACAGAAACGGTTTATGGACTTGGTGCAGACGCCTTCAATATTTATGCAATTAAAAAAACGTATGAGCTGAAAGGACGACCCTCTGATAATCCTTTAATCGTTCATGTAAGCTCCATTTCACAAACCGAAAAAATTACAAAAAACTTACCGGACAGATTTTATAAGCTGGCAAAACATTTCTGGCCCGGCCCCCTCACGTTAATTGTAGAAAAAGACTCTTCGGTACCCGATCAGGTTACAGGTGGGTTGAAAACCGTTGCCATACGTATGCCCGATCATCCCGTTGCACTGCAACTGATTCAACAGACCGGTCCATTGACCGCACCCAGTGCGAATAAAAGCGGGAAGCCCAGTCCAACCAAGTCCGAACATCTGCTTCAGGATTACGGTGAAAGTTTACCCATCCTGGATGGTGGAAGCACATCGATCGGTTTGGAGTCAACCATTTTAGATTTAACAACCGATGCTCCGGAAATATTAAGGCCGGGATCAATTTCCCATGAAGAGATATCCAAAGTTTTAAAAGTAGAAGTGACCGCTTTTCAGGAGAAACGCGCAAGTGATTCTGAGCCCGTTAAAAGCCCCGGAACCAAGTACACACACTACAGCCCGGATGCCGAAGTAAAATGGCTTAGTAAAATCCCTAACTCTCTCGAGATTAACGCATTATATGTAGTTCACTCTCAAAATCAGTACCCTGATTCTAAAAATATATTGTCCTACAATGGGAATTTTACAGAATTGGCTAAAGATCTGTATGATATTTTCCGAACAGCTGATCACCAACATTATGAAAAAATTTATATTGAAGAACTTCCTGAACAGCATGAGGATAGATTAATACCGGCATTGATAAATCGTATCTCCAAAGCTTGCAAAAAATAGTCCTTTACCTAGGTATTTTACACAAGTAATCTACTAGTATTTTTTTTTCGGGTTTGTAAACGAATTTGGATTAATTTGATGTTGTAAGATTTACTGATTGGAAAATATCAGAATCACTTAACCCAAATAAAACAGCAAACACGATGAAAATAAATAATACGATAAGGAAGTTATTGCTATTTATCATAGCACCACTTCTTACGATAACGTTAATTACAGCTTGTGGAAGTGATGATGACGGGCCGGTAACACCGCCACCTTCATCTGATCTGAATCTTGTTGAACTTGCACAGAGCGACGATGACTTCAGCATTCTTGTTGATGTAATTGTAGATCTTGGACTCGTAGAAACACTCGAATCCGGAGATTATACTGTATTCGCACCTACCAATGCTGCGTTCAATGCTTTACCTGAAGGAGTTTTGGAAAGCTTAACTGAAGAACAACTATTGGATATTGTTACTTTCCATGTAACTGAAGGATCTGTTCCTTCTACTGCATTACAAGCTCAGCAAGATGTTGAGATGTTAAATGAAGAGAATACTCTCGTCCAGTCGAGTGCTGCCGGAGTTATTGTAAATGGCTCTTCTAACGTTGTAAAGGCTGATTTAGAAGCCACTAACGGATATATTCACGGTATTGATGAAGTTCTCTTGCCAAGAGATATAAGAATTGCACTTGAAATTCCAAACCTGGTTGACGTTGCTGAAGAAGCCGGTGCTTTTACTACTTTAATTGACCTGGTTGAATCTGTTGGTTTAACAACAACCCTTCAGTACTTAGGACCATATACAGCATTTGCTCCAACCGATGAAGCTTTTGAAGCACTTTTTGCAGAAGTTGACCCCGGCTCACTTACAGAAGAGCAAATTACATTTATTCTGACTTACCACGTTATTGCAGGTCCGGGAATTGCTTCCGGTGATTTAGCTCCGGAACAAGCTGTGGAATCTGCTAATGAAGAATTACTATATATTACTTCAGATGAAGAAAACGGTGTTGTTGTAAACGGTAATTCAACTGTTGTAGACGCAGACGTTGAAGCTTCAAACGGTATCATTCATGTAGTTGATAACGTTTTACTGCCAAATGCTTTCCTAAATACAGTGCAGGTAGCTCAGAAGAACTACAACTTTACTCAATTGGTTGAATTAATTGTTCAGGCAGATTTAGTTGAAGCTGTAGCATCACAGGAATTCACTGTTTTTGCTCCTACAAATGATGCTTTCGCTGATCTGTTTGCAGAAGTTGATCCAGGAAGCTTAACAGCTGAGCAAGTAGAAGAAATTCTTCTTTATCATACAATTCCGGGCGAAACCATTGCTTCGGGAGATCTTCAGGCACAACAAGCTGTTCCATCTACTACTGATGAAAACTTATATATCACAGTTAACGGTGATGTAGTAGTTAACGGTAATTCAACCGTTGTAGCTGCTGATGTAGCATCCAGTAACGGTATTATTCACGCAGTGGATACAGTATTGTTGCCAAATGCATTTGTAGACATTACAGCAATTGCGCAGAAAAATTACGATCTGACTTCTCTTGTTGGACTCCTCGTTGATTTTGACTTGGTAACTACCTTACAGGGAGATGGTCCTTTTACAGTTTTTGCTCCAACAAATGCAGCGTTCGACGCAATTAGCGATGTAGTTGGCGGACTTACAAACGATCAAATCGTTGAAGTTCTGACATACCACGTACTGGCTGCAAATGTTGAGTCCGGTGATATTATGCCGCCTCAAACAGTTGAAATGCTGAACGAACAGGACATTACTATTAATGTTGATAATGGTACCGTAACCATTACTGACGCTGCCGGAGGTACTGCTGAGGTAGTCGTTGCCGATCAGGTTGGCACAAATGGTGTAGTACACATTATTGATGCTGTTCTTATCCCTGAACTTGGTGACGGTAATGGTGGCGTAGATGGAGAGCTCATCACCAACGGTGATTTTGAGTCAGGCAGAGCACCATGGACTGAAGGGGCCGGAGAAATAAGAGAAGAAGGCGGAAATAGTTTCTTTTTTGCTGATGTTCTAACAGCTGGTAATCCTTGGGATGTAAATCTCAGTCAAGTAGTTGAGATTGTAGAAGGCGAGAATTACATACTTGAGTTTGACGCTTCTACCGGAGCTGGAAATACCAGAACGATGATAGCAGGAATTGGGCAGAACGAAGCACCTTTCGACGCAAACGTAAAAACAGTAAATCTGACTGATCAAACCCAGAGATTTACACTTGAATTGACTGCAGATTTCGGAACAGCAAACAGCCGTGTATTATTCGATATGGGTGCTGAAACAGGTGTTGTAGTCATTGACAATGTTTCTCTTGTACAGGGAGGCGAAGGCAGCAGTAACGGAAACGGTGGTGACATAGCAGAACCAAATGCAGCTGCCCCAACACCTCCTGCCAGAGATGCTGAAGATGTAATTTCAATCTACAGTGATTCTTATTCAAATATTGACGTTACATCCTTTGCAACCGAATGGAGCCAGGGAAGCTTAGTTGGAGAAGTTGAGATTGCAGACGGTGATAATGTTTTGCTATATGACATAGGAAACTTTATCGGAATTCAGCTTGACAGTGCTATTGATTTGACTGAATTCACTCACATGAGTTTTGACTATTGGGTAGCCGATGAATCCGTTGGTGCAGGTGCTGTACTTAATCCAAAGTTATCCAATCATGGCAATTTACCAGAACAAGATGGTGAAACAAGTGCTATAGGTTCGGTTAATCCTGTAGATACAGTTGGTGAATGGGTTTCTTTTGACGTAGCACTTGATGACTTTACAGCTGAAAGTGCGAGTGGTGAGTTAGACAGAGAAAGTATTTATCAAATCCTCTTTACCACAGCAGGTACCATTAGATATGTTTACATAGACAACATTTATTTCTACAATGAATAAGAATAGTTGTTTACCCAAATATCGAAGCATTTATGCTTCTGATGGTACGTTATAAAATTAGAAAGGCGGCTCATTTATTTGAGTCGCCTTTTTTTGTTTACCACGTCCAGCGATATAGCTTGGAACTCATTTGCACCCAGTGTGCCTTTCCGGGGTATTTAATTCTCATATCCACCAAAGGCCAAAACATCTTCGAGTAAATTCTATCCGGTTTGATGTATTCAGATATCCCTTCAGCCTTCATGATATTGCCGTCCACTTCGGCAAGGACAACTCCTTCAAATCGCTGGTAAAACGGGCCGCTATCAACCATTTGATCTTTCTGTAAAACCGCTTTAAACCCATTGCCACTAAATTCAATTTTCCGGGCACTATTCAATCCAAAAAATGTCCATGATTCATCCTGCAGTTCTATTGAGTCAACAATAGCGACATTTCCGTCATCGCCGATTAGCCACCCCTTTCTATCCCATTCACCTTTCACATTCATCACGTAGTAGATCAGCGTAGAGTCTTCAAAGTGATACCTCCCCCAATACCACTCATCGAAAGTATCTTTCATCGGTTCTGAACCAAAATTGTGATCATGATAACCTTTACCGTTGAACGAAATGGCTTCCGATTTTGGTGAATCTATTTTCAGATTGCCTGATACTTTACATTTAGGGAGTATTAAATTCCAAACATGCGTGTTAGAACTCTGTTGATTGAAATCTGAACCAGTTATTCTCGATGCGCTATCAGATAAATACAGTAATTCACCTGAAATGCTTTCACCATTTGGCAGGGACTGATTCAGTTCAAGCAAATATGAAACGGAATCGCCCTCTCTGCTCCCTGTAAAATTATTTCCCCCTACTCTCCCGGATATCTTTTCTGAACCAAATTCTGCGAATGCAGCGTCTGTTTCTTCAAAACTGTAGAAAAGTGGTTTTCCATCTTTATAGACTGAAATGCTGATTGCGGGGTAATTATTAGCAAGATGATTACTCTTCTCCGATAACGCCTGAATGTATCTTTTCGAAAAGGGGTTTCCTTCATAGAAAATCACTACAATACTGTAACCGTTTTCGTCTACTGCGTCAAAATACCACCACTCGTAAGACCCCGGAATTGGTTTTTCGGTTCGAGTATCTTTTGCGTAGTCTGAAATGATCTGCATAAATCTCTATTTTCAAGAACACCTTAAGTCGGCTATTACTAAAATTATAAATGAATCGATGGATATCTCCATTCTATTTTGGCTTCTCTCTGCTGCGCTTTTATACCTGTTTATAACGTCAATGATACTTATACGCAACAGAATTGAGCTTACAGAATTGCCACATGATACAGCCGAAAATTTTAAGAGCAAAAAAATCTCCGTTTGCATTCCGGCTCGTAATGAGGAATTCAATATTGGTTCACTTTTAAAGACTGTTCTGGATCAAAATTACGATAATTTTGATGTACATGTTTTGGACGATCGGTCTACCGACCGGACGCCTGAAATTTTACAAGAGTTCAGAGCTGCTCACCCTGATCAACTTTTCATCCACACCGGTAAAGAGAAGCCCGATGATTGGTTTGGAAAACCGTGGGCATGTCAGCAGCTTAGTTACTTTGCAACCGGAGACTTTTTACTCTTTGTTGATGCCGATACCATACTACAGCCCGAGGCACTTAACAGAATAAGTAACTCATTCCGTATTTACGATTTAGACATGCTCACCATTTGGCCAAGACAAATTCTGGGTACGTTCTGGGAAAAAACAGTTATTCCACTCATATACTTTGCCTTGCTTACTGTACTTCCAACTATCTACGTGTATCGGAAACCGCGCTGGATGCCTGCAGCCGTTTATAACCGGATCAGAGATAGATTTGCTGCCGCAAACGGACAAAGCGTGGCTTTTACGAGAGATGCTTATGAGCGTATTGATGGTCACAAATCGGTAAAGCAGCAAGTTGTGGAAGATGTAGAGCTTGCAAAGAACATCAAAAAAGAGGGCTTAACCCTGAGAATGTTTACCGGTATGAGTACAATCAGCTGCAGAATGTATAGAAGTGAAGAAGAAATGTTTGAAGGACTGAGAAAAAATTTTCTGGCCGGGTTTGGAAACTCAATGTCACTTTTTGTTTCTGCTGCACTACTGCATCTTGTCGTGTTTATACTGCCATTCATCACATTAGGATGGCAGTTCGTTAACTACAACCCTCCTGTTCTTTTTCTTTCCGTCGCTTCCATTTCAATCATACTACTCCAGCGCCTCACAATTTCTACCTGGTTTTCATGGAACCCTTTATACGTTTTTACACATCCTGTTGGAGTGTTATGGTTTCAGCGGTTGGGCGTTGTAAAAATTATTGACAAGCTTACGGGAAGATCTGCTTTGTGGAAAGGACGAAAAGTATAACCTCAACAAACCATCAAATAAGAAAACCCCCTATTTAGTTTATTGATCAAGTGTACTATATTGAAGACAGATGAAGGAATGGATCGACAAATATATCAAGTATTTGAGAATAGAGAAGAACTCCTCTGCTCACACATTAACATCATACCGTACTGATCTTGAACAGTTTTTAGCGTTCTGTTCAGCTCATTTTGATGTTGACATCAAAGAAGTGGAATTAAAAAAAATCGATCGCCTCATTATACGCCTGTGGCTCGGAGCGCTAAGCGAAGCCGGGCTGGCACGCAGTACCATTGCCAGAAAAGTAGCTTCAATTCGATCATTTTTTAAATACTGTTTTGTACGCGGTGCGATAGAAAAAAATCCTGCCCACCTTCTTATTGTCCCGAAAAAGGATAAAAAGTTGCCAAATACCGTTCAGGTAGAAGAAATTGAACGTATGATGAATTTGGTAGAAACAGGTACTCCATCCGGAAATCAGGACAAGGCCATACTTGAGCTATTTTATGCAACCGGGATGCGATTATCTGAACTGACCAATTTAAACGTAACTCAGCTTGATCTGAACGATAAACAGGTCACTGTCATTGGTAAAGGTAACAAGCAGCGTATTATTCCGTTAGGGGAAAAGGCAATACAGTCTATAAGAAATCATCTAAAAACCCGAACGGAACTTTATGGAAAAAGAACGGATAGTGATGCACGGAAAGCTCTATTCTTAGCGCCGGGAGGTCAGCGGATGTATCCTCGACGGATTCAGAATTTGGTAAAGCATTATCTAACTATGGTAAGTGAGGTAACACAAAAAAGTCCGCATGTTCTGCGACACAGTTTCGCTACGCACATGCTTAATGCAGGTGCCGATATTCGAATTATAAAAGAATTTTTAGGTCATGCAGATCTATCTGCAACACAGATCTACACTCATACCAGTGTGGATCGTCTAAAAAAAGTATATAGTAAAGCCCATCCCAGGGCAGAAAATTAAACCTTAATTGGAGGAAATAATGAAAACGACTTTCACAGCAAGACATTTTGATTGCAGCCAGGACTTAAAAGAGTTTAGTTTAAGCTCTGTTGAAAAACTGGAACAATTTTTCGATAAAATTATCGTGTGTGATATTGTACTGCAACCGGGACAGGACGATGATAATCCATCTATCGCAGAACTCAACGTCAAAGTCCCTAAAACACTGATCAACGTGAAAGAAGAAGCACCCTCTTACGAACAAGCCATTGGGGCTGCTGTGGATACAGCGGTACGACAGCTGCGTAAATATAAAACAAAGCACTTCGAGCATCAGTAATGATTCAACAATACCTGCCTTGAAGCGTTCAAGGCAGGTCTTTTTTTACCTTTAATAACCGTTATGCTTTTCGATAATCAGGAAATAATTCCCAGAAGGGAAAAAGTTCAGGTATCCGCACTTGTAGATCGGCTAAAATCTACTCTTAAACTGAATTTTGAGTCTTTGGCTGCTGTAGACAATGCTGATAATAAGTATATCGTAGAAGCAGATCTTCATCGTCCCGGATTAGCACTTTCAGGTTATGTAGATCTATTCACGTATCAAAGAATACAGATTATTGGTAATACTGAGTGCAGGTATTTGAGAAATCTGACTGAAACAGAAATGATGAGCTCTTTTGAGCAGCTGGTATCTTTCGACATTCCGGTTATTTTTCTGACTGACAATAACAATCTTCCCAAAAAAGTATTGAAGCTTGCTGAGCAACACAAAGTGCCGGTCTACCGTACAGACGTTGAAACAACTAAATTCATGTATCAGCTCAGAGATTTTCTTGAAGACCTATTCGCCGTACAAACTATGCTGCACGGCACGATGGTGGACGTTTACGGGATTGGTATTTTAATTGCAGGTAAGTCAGGTATAGGAAAAAGTGAGGTTGCATTAGACCTCGTTGAACGGGGCCATCGTCTGGTATCTGACGATGTTGTTATTCTTACCAAGAAAAACAATGTTTTAATGGCATCAGCTACCGAAATGAATAAACACTTCATGGAAATCCGGGGCCTTGGTGTTGTAGACGTTATGTCGATGTTTGGAATCCGTTCAGTGCGTTATCAAAAAAGGCTTGAAGTTGTTTTAGAACTTTCGCTTTGGGAAAATACTGAAAAAGTTGACCGGACCGGCCTTGATAATGATACCATTGGAATTCTTGGAACCAATATTCCGTTGATTCATCTACCGATTACAGCAGGAAAAAATATTACTGTAATAGCTGAAGTTATTGCTATGAATTACTTGTTAAAACACTATGGGTACGATGCAGCAAAAGCATTTCAAGAAAAAGTTAAAAAGCATATTTCTCAGAAAAAAAACAGGGGCGACATGCCCAAAAGGGCTATTGAGTATTTCGAAGGAGATTTTGAATAAACCTTTTCCACATTAATTCGTAACAAATCCTGCACGAATTACTCTTTTTTATACTACAGGAATGTGCTAACTTTCAGCGCTTTATTTTTAACCGCTCAAAATATGTCTGATATCAAACATTTTTACTACGACAACGAGAAGTGCGAATTTGTTCCCGTTGTCTACGAAAAAAAGAAAAAGATATTCAATTCTCTCTCCTTCTGGGCTATCAACAGTATCGTTATGGCGAGTATTGCCATTATTGTTCTATCCAATTTCATTGGGTCGCCTGCAGAAATAGCTTTGAAAGCTGAGAATGATGCACTAATGAGCCAGCTTGAAACTACCCGTGTTTCTATTACCGAACTTGAGAGTGAACTGAATACAATATCTGAGCTTGATAACGAAATGTACCGTTCCGTTTTGGGTTTAAATCCAATTACTGAGGATGAGAGAATGGCCGGTACCGGTGGTACTGACCCCTATGCAGATTTCGACCTTTACAGCGAGGATGCTTCAGAGATTTTGAGATGGACTGCTTCCAGGTTAGATAATCTGGAAAGACGTTTGGGGATACAGAAGTTGTCTTTCGAGGAGATTAAATCCTACTATAATGAAAATCAAGAGAGATTAAAGCATGTTCCGGCAATACGTCCGGTAAACGGAATTTTACTCAGCGGTTTCGGACCAAGAATCCATCCTGTTCTAAAATATAGAAGAATGCATGAAGGAATTGATTTCCGTGCGAGTATCGGGACAGATATCTACTCAACCGGTGAAGGTACCGTTAAGTATGCCGGCCGGCGTGGTAACTATGGTCTGCTTGTTGAAATCGATCATGGATTTGGATACGTAAGCCGCTATGCTCACATGTCTGGATTTGCAGATGGTATCAGGCCCGGAGCAAGAGTTGAACGAGGACAGCTAATTGGCTTCTCAGGTGAATCCGGTATGACAAATGGACCTCACTTACACTATGAAGTGCATTACAACGGCAAGCCTGTCGATCCTTTGAACTATCTTTTCGCAGATATTACACCGGAAGAGTATCTGATGTACAGAGATATTGCAGAGAACAATCCGATGTCAATGGATTGATTTTAATTAAATCATTGATAATCATTTCCAGCTATTAACCGGTGATTTTAAGTATTCCGGGATCAGCATTACTTTCGTCATCAGAACCTGTAAAATCTATACCCCTTCCCTTCTTAAGTACAATGTTGTATAGAAATGTTAGAGCTGATTTTGCCTGAAGCAGATCCTCTTTTGAGCAATCTATATTTCTTTCAAGTTCTGATAAAAAGAACTCTTTCTGCCAGGTTCTGATTTGAGACGAGTGGACGATTGACATCTTGTTTAAAAAGTCATTCACAAAACTCAAAGCCCGTTTTTCCGAAAGATAGGAAGCTTGTTTTCTTCTAAGTTCAATTCTAAGATTCGATAGTATAAGTTCTCTTCTCATGGTTTCTCCTTTTTATTAGTAAGAAACGATATTTGTATAATCCTTACACAATTTCACAAAAATAATTGACTTAAATAGAAAAAGCCCTTCAGCGATTAACTGGAGGGCTTACTTTATTTTAAAAGGTCCGGTTACTTAATCAACTTTACCAAAACTTCTTCAATCTCGGAGGCAGCAGACTGCATTACATCGTTAATGACCCCGCCGAATGGTTTAGCCAATAATTCTGAATCCATTCTGGAAATGTATGTATTGCCATTGCTTTTCTCGTAGATGGCAACTCTGCATGGCATTAATGGAGAAACAATACGTTCATCATCCAGTTTGAGTATCTCCGCAGAGTATCGTGCAGAGCAGAGTTCAAATATCTTTACGCTTAGAACATCATGCCCATGCCCTTCCAAAGTTTCCTGCATATCGTGAACCTGAAGAACACTCCATCCGGCCTCATCCAATTCATTTTCAAACTGTTCAACCGTTGTTTCAAAATCGTACATCGATTGATCTTCTAGCATCATCAATCCCGGAAGGCTATAAAAACCTACCAAACCCATGATGACGACTCCGATTAAAGCACCCGCTACACCTGTTATTACATTTTTCATAATTGCCACCTATTTGT
>LKNA01000114.1 GCA_001564065.1 Chitinophagaceae bacterium T5-Br10_B2g13 | reverse complement strand
GCGACCGTGCCACCAGAACTCACCTGGCTGATGCCGAACGACGAATTGATAACATTCTGAATCCGAGCTAAACCGGACAGAACGTTTCAAAACTTTAAACCCCGAATTGGCAATAGCCGGTTCGGGGTTTTTTATTTTACAGGTCTCAGGTCTCAGGTCTCAGGTCTCAGGTCTCAGGTCTCAGGTCTCAGGTCTCAGGTCTCAGGTCTCAAAATGAAACTAAACAATAAGCAGCTGATATTATTGCCCATCATTTATATTTAACTTTACAGTACTCTCAATCATTTTTGTTTATTTAGAATGGTTTTTTTGATGGCCACACATCGGCCCACTATTTTTTGTTTCTCGCTGATTTACGCAGATTGATTCCGCTGAGTCTCGCAGAAAATCTGCGTAATTCTGCGCTTAACTCCGCGCTAATCTGCGAGAAAGAACGCAGATTTCGTTTGAAACCATAAATTTCTTTATTTAATCTTCTCCACCAGCTCCCCATCTTTATAGCGTTCCTGCATGATGATAGTCCCCTCTTCGTCATACTCTGTCATGAGCCCCTGATATACTTTATCACCTGTGTAAAATGCTTCAAATGCCAGCTCACCGTTACTTCGATGCCACATGCGAAGATGACCTAAACCATCCTTACTTTCGTGGGGACGAACATCCTTATAGTTCATCATCCCATTAACGTACATCTCTTTTCCCATTTCTAACCTATCTTCAAATATACCATGTACCTGACGGATCGTATCTCCATCTGTATATAAAACAGAACCAATGATAATGCCATCCTCATAGAAATGCTCCTGCCAAAGACTATCATTTTCAACATAGTAGACTTTTTGAGTTCCTGTAAATAACTCACCTGATGAGTTGAATTGAGCTCCAAGATTTAAAGGTATTCCAAGTTCTTTCGATCGATTGCCGTCATAATGCAGTTCAGGTTCTTGATACGTTGTTTTAGGCATGGAATCCCATATTTCCTGCATACTGATGGTTTGAGGATAATTGTCTGTTTGCGCTGAAAAAACAATAATCAAGGCTACAGATAATGGAAGGAGAAAAAGCCAAATAGCACAAACTTTTACTTTAGAAATACTTTTGCCCATCATTTTCAAACGCTTTTTGGTCAGGGAGAAATTTATACTACTGGTGGTCTTCAAGGATGTATTCCCGGCACTGACCCGGATCAGCAATTCCTGGTATTCGCTTATGGCTGAGCCACTGCGGACCACCGCTTCATCAGCCATGAACTCATGGTTGAGTTGAATCGCATGTTTGTACAGATACATCAGCGGGTTGAACCAAAAGATGACTTTCATGAATTCGATCAATAGCACATCAAATGAATGGAACTGGCGAACATGAGTGAGTTCATGATCCAGGATCTCAGGTTCAATTTTCCCCAACTCGAACTGTTTCTTTTCGAGGAAAATGTAATCTAAAAATGATTGCGGAGTGATCGGCTCATCCAATAAAACCAGTGTGGCATGATCTGTCTCTTTATGGGTTCCGGCTTTAACTTTATTTCTAATTTCGATCAACCCGGTCATAAAGCGGATCAAAAGAAAAAGGGTGATCGCTCCATACATCCAGAGCAACACATCTAAGGCACTTATCGACCAGCTTGGTTCTTCGGTAACAATCGGGGTATTTTCAGCTTTGGGTAATGCTTCCTGTGTTTGTTGAGGTACGATCAGCGGTTCAACGGATCTGCTTACCGCCTCAGCCGGTGCGTTGACCAAACGCTCCATCTGCTGCATATTTACACCGACGATGGATGTTTCCGGGCTCAGATCAAAAGAGATCAACGGAGCCGTAAGTCCAAATACCAGGGCAAACAACAAAAAGAAACGGTTGAAGCGGTGAATCTTTTCATTTTCAAGAAACAGCTTATAAACCCCGTAAAGTAATCCAAGCAGTAAGATTGATTTAACTAAATAGATGATCATGATTTTGTACTCTTAATTTCTTTTTCACCAAAATGAAAAAATCAGTTTTTAGATACCATTAATTTTTCTCCGGAGGCACAATCGATAGCTTCATCGGGTAGGCCTCTTTTATTCTCTCCATCTCTGAGCTGTTCTCTTGGAGAGACCCGAAGGAACGGCCAAATTGATTTTGAGCCTCTTCGTTTCTTAGCTCAGCATAGGCTGCCTTGATTTCGTCTAAAAGTACAAGGTATTGATCATACGGTGTGTCCGGTGCAGTCTTTATTCCTATAACTGCTTTGGAAGGGCTTGAGGCACTCATTTCCACAAACTGTTTAATATTCTGTCTCACTTCATTCAATTCAGCCGGTTCTTCGTTCATTAGAAGCATACCCTGACTATTCATCAAGATCTGCATCAGGTCTCCTTCTTTTACAGGGGCAGGTTGTGCAGGCGGTGCCGGTGGTAGAGTTAATTCCCTGCTGCTCTCCATGCGCTTTTCCGGTGATGGTACCAATGGCGGTGGCGGGGGTGAATTCGGATCAACTGTCTCTACAGCCTGAATCGCCTCATATAGCTCCAAAACTTCGTTATATTTTTGATTCAACTCGTCTGTATTTGACGGATCGGCCTCAATTTTCATGTATTGATTCGCCGCTTCCAGAAAATCATTGGTAACATCATCCAGTTCAACCCTACCCTCACCTCTTGCATCATCGTTGCTTGTAGAGTAGTTGATCCTGAATGCTTCATATTTTCGAAGCAGGGTTTGAACATCCGTAACAAATCCGAACGGCGCATCCGGTTCCACACTGAACTTCACTATGCCAGGACTCTCCGGCAAGGATGATAAATAGTTCTCCAGCTCATCTATGGTCATTCGTTTACCATTCACATGCAGAGCTTCTTCCTCCCCAATTTGAATTCTAACTTCATCAACAGCTTCCACTTCATCTGAAACTTCTGTGGTTGGAGAATCACAGCCCGGCAGCAGTGCGATGGCCGCAATTAACGGCATTAAAGCGAGGATTTTAAATAAGGAACGGTAGGTAGATTTTGATTGTGTCATCATTTGGAGTCGTTTTTTGGTGAGGGAGTAGTTCAGCGTACTTGTCAGACTGTGGGCCGGACGAATCAGCATCGTTTTTAAAAGAATGTTTTGATAATTTTTCACGCTTTTCCCCTGTGAAAGAACGGCCTCGTCGGCCAGAAACTCGTGATTTAACAGAATGGCTCTCTTATAGAGATAGAGCAACGGATTAAACCAGAAAAGAATTTTCAAGAATTCAACCAGAAGAATATCCAGGGTATGTTTCTGCCCTGCGTGGGTCATCTCATGAATCATCACCTCTTCCGGAATCTCTCCATTCAGGTAGCTCTTTTTGTTCAAAAATATTTTATGAAAAAAGGTATGGGGAATGGAATCGTCATTCAGAAGAACAATTTCACAACCATTCAGAAGCCTCTTCTCATTTCGATCGGCTTTTAACTGAATTCTGTGCACGATTCGAATCAAGCGAATAAACAGGCCTCCGGACACGAGAATATAAATCAGCCAGACTGCCGGCCAGTAGCTTTTGTCTCCCGTTTCGGATGATTCATTGTAAGCAATATATTCTGAATCAGAATCCAACCATTCACCGTCAAGCATTACGAAGCTGCCGGGTTCCTGAACTGTTGTTTGATTAAAGAAAGTCAATTGATCAGTTGGAAGGTCAATTAATCCAATCGGAATCAATGGAATAGTAAATGAGAAAAGAAGACTGAAGATCAGAAATCCTCGGTTCATCTTGTGCATCTTCTCTTTTTCCAGAAACAGATGATAGAAAAGAAGAAGCACTCCCAGACTTATCGTTGAATAGATCAGGTAAATAATCATTTTTTCCTCCTCTCCAGTTCTTGCTCAACAATATCCTGCAGCTCTTTCAGCTGATCCTCCGTTAGGTCGGTTTCCCGAGTAAAAAAGGAAGCGAAAGTGGAAGGCGAATCATCAAAGTATTTTCTGATTAGCCCTTTCAGATGATTCGAAAAGTAGTCCGATTTTTTTACAGTTGGGTAGTATTGACGTGACCGCCCCATCTGCTCATAATCGATGTAGCCTTTGTCTTTCATCCTTTTCAAAAGGGTGGCCACGGTAGTGTTTGCCGGTTTCGGCTCAGGATACATCTCCAGCAGTTCATTCATAAACGCCTTTTTGCGCTTCCAGATGTACTGCATTAGTTGCTCTTCAGATTTTGATAGTTTCATAACTCTACATTATTAGAACTGTTTCTACAAGTGTAGAATTAAAATTCAAAAAATGCAAACTGATTTTCACTCTGCTTCTCAACTAAACTTTGTTACTCCCTCAGAATTTTTGGAATTTGATTAATATAGAGAGCAGAATATATCAACGATTCAATTTCAGACTTTTGGAATGATGGCCCTCCATAAACTTAGGACAGACTGATGAAATCATGAGTAAATCTGATCAGAATTTACAATCCGCGGGTAGCCTGTGGAAGTTCCTGGAAAACCGAGAGGTGTATCCTCATAAACCTGAAAGTATAAAGCACATTCAGACGCATATATCACATGTGTTTATGGCTCCCCCTTTTGTATATAAAATTAAAAAAGCTGTCGATTTTGGCTTTCTGGACTACAGTACCCTCGATAAACGAAAGCATTTCTGCGAACGAGAAGTGGAGCTGAACCGGAGACTTTGCACGGATATTTACCTGGGGGTCATTCCAATTTCAAAGAATGGAGATACATTTACCTTCAATTCAGAGAATCCGGAGGCGATTGTTGAGTATGCCGTAAAAATGAACATGCTTGATGCGAAGTACTTCCTTTATTCTTATATCGAAAATAACACCCTGTCTGAAGAACACCTGGACCGGGTCGCGGAAAAACTGTCGGGTTTTTATCAGCAGCAGGAACCGGGAGAGGATATACTTCAATATGGTGAAATTGAACAGATCCGGTTCAACACCGAAGAAAACTTTCAACAAACTGAATCTTTCATCGGTAAGACGATTGAAAACGAAGAGTATCAAGCCATTAAATATTTTACTGATCGCTATTTTGAAAAGAACCACTCTCTTTTTAATCGGCGAATTAACCAGAAACGAATTGTGGACGGGCATGGGGACTTACACCTTGAACACATTCATATCAACCCCAAGAGTATCTGTATTTATGACTGCATAGAGTTCAATGAGCGGTTTCGATGCGGCGACCTGGCTGCTGACCTGGCCTACCTTGCCATGGATCTGGATTTTCAGGAGTGCCGGAATGAAAGCCGATATTTCGTTGAGCAGATGGCTCAGAAACTGAATGACCCTGATCTCTTAAAAATCATCGATTTTTATAAATGTTACCGTGGCTATGTGAAAGGAAAGGTGAAAAGCTTGCAGAGCACCGGTGATGAAAATTCACCCAAAAAGAGAAATCAGCTTCAAAAAACTGCGACCGACTATTTTCACCTCTCATTGCGATACGCCCTTCTGGGATCAAAACCAGTGCAGCTAATTTTCATGGGCCGTATCGCAACCGGTAAAAGTACGTTAGCCGAACATATGGCTAAATCTCTTAATATCGATCATATCTCTTCCGATCGCATCCGAAAAAAACTTGCCGGACTTCCGCTATATAAGAGACCCTCTGCCCAAAAACGAAAAGAACTCTACTCGGAAGAGATGTCCAAAAAAACATATCAGCATCTATTCGATGAGATAACAGTACATATCAATTCCGGGGAGAGTGCAATCCTAGATGCAACATTCAGTAAACGGGCACACCGTAAGGAGTTAAAAAATCTATTTGAATCCGTACAGGCCAATTATCTATTCATTGAAACTCAGGCTCCGGATGAAACCATACTGGCCCGTTTGAAAACCAGGGGAAAAGAGATGGGTGCAGTTTCTGATGCCCGTTTGGAGGACTTTGATAAGCTTACTGCTAAATATGAATCTCCCGAAGAACTCTCCGAACGTAATTTGCTAAAAGTGAGTACAAAGGGTTCACTTACTGAAACACTTGAAAACCTTTATGAAAAGCTCGTTGATCACAGACTGCTGCAAAAACGGGTAAGAATTAATTAAAAAAACCCGACTTAGCTCAAGCCGGGTCTCTCAACCAAAACAAAATGTTCGGGAAATTTTAGTAACCAGACTCCTCTTCAGGTGGTAAAATTACCGCATCAATAACATGGATCACACCATTTGATGCTTCTACGTCAGCTGCTACTACACTTGCCTCATTTACTTTTACACCGTAGTTGTTAATTGAAATAGTAACTTCGGATCCCTCTACGGTCTCAGCTTTCATTCCATCACTTAAATCGCCGGACATCACTTCGCCTGCAACAACATGATAGGTCAGAATACTTACCAGCTCATCCCGGTTTTCCGGCATAAGAAGATATTCGAGTGTACCCTCGGGAAGTGCATTAAAGGCTTCATTTGTCGGAGCAAATACGGTAAATGGTCCGTCACCTTTCAATACATCTACCAAATCTGCGGCTTGGATAGCAGCATAAAGTGTTGAAAGATCTTCGTTGTCTTCAGCCATGCTTACAATATCATGGTGATTGTGGCCATTATCTGATGTGCTATATGGAGCCATCGCCAGGTAGGAGATAGCGATCATAAGCGTCAGAGCTATTTTTAGGATTTTCATAATAATAACTTTTAATTGGGGTTAAGGATCTGATATAAATTAAGTTTGTCATCAGAACGCCTACAAAACAGCCCCCTATACCTCTCCCGTTCCTTATTTATTCAGTGTGATTTACAGGAGATATAAATCACTTAACCGGCAGGCGAGTCAACGAGTTGCAGATACCGGTATCTTTAACCTGGCAGATGCCCGATTGAAAAATTAATTGAATTTCTGACCGAATTTGAGAATAGAAGTGCAGCTTTATCAATCCCAGCCTTTCTCCCCGATGAGCGGTACAAACTTAAAATGGTTTAGTCTCTCCTCTTTAAACTCCTCTTCAGACAGCCTTGTAATCCGGATCATTACCTGGCTTTTCTGATCACCGACGGGAACAACCAGTATTCCTCCAACTGTCAGCTGCTGTTTCAGGTCTTCAGGTACTATGGGTGCACCTGCTGTTACTACAATGCCGTCGTACGGTGCGTACGCGCTCCAACCAAGCGTACCATCACCAAGTTTTAAGTGAGGGCGGAAACCGAGCTCCTGCAGTATCTCCTTGGCATTCAGATAAAGTTTTTCGTGACGCTCCACGCTATATACCTCCGCGCCCATATGGCACAAAATAGCCGCCTGATAACCGGAACCCGTACCAATCTCCAGAATTTTATCACCCTTCTGAACTTCAAGCAGTTCAGTCTGAGCTGCTACCGTATAGGGCTGAGAAATGGTCTGACCATTGCCAATTGGCAGTGCAGAATCTTCGTAAGCCCGGTTTTCAAAAGCTGTATCAACAAATATGTGCCTTGGAATAGAGTTTATGGCCTGAAGAACATTATGATCTTTTATCCCCTTTTCTTCAATCTGTTTTACCAACTGTGCCCTTCGGCGACTAAACCGTTTATGTGATCTGCTACCCTTAGTCAATGAATTTCCCGTTTAAAAATATTCTACTTAACGCCTTTATTTATAAATAAACCATCTGATCTCTAACATATCAAAATATGGGGTGACTGTCACCTGTACGAGTGCATTGATCTTTACATTTTTTTCAATTTCAGAAATCAGCTACCTATGTAGAAGACTTTTATAGATTTATGGAGTTACAATAAAAACCAAACCGCAGCAATCGTTAACATATCCTCCGCATCCCCGATTTTTAAATTGTATTTAATGGCAATGCTTGTATTTTCACTTCTGAAAAAGTTTATCCATAACAGATCGTAATGAAAAAATTTGGCTTTGTAATTGGGTTCATTCTACTCTCAACTCTTCTTTTCGGATGGCTGGATGTTCAGGCATGGGCAGAAACAGATACTGAAGGGAACAGCTACTATGGAACATGGATCAGTTTAATCCCTCCTATAGTAGCCATTGGTTTAGCTTTGATTACCCGCGAAGTAGTCCTATCACTTTTTGCAGGTATCTGGATAGGAGCTCTGTTTCTGGTAAACCTCAATCCCTTCGCCGGTACTGCAGAATCGCTCGATTTATTGGTCAACGCTCTGGTTGATTATGATCACATTGCAATTATTGTATTCAGTTTGCTTCTCGGCGGCATGGTCGGTGTGATGTCGCGTGGCGGTGGGACACAGGGCGCAGTTGAAGTACTGGGCAAGTATGCTACAAATCGTAAAAAAGGACAGCTGCTCTCATGGGCATCGGCGCTCTTTATCTTCTTTGATGATTATGCCAACACTTTGATCCGCGGTAACGCCCTCCGCCCAATGACAGACCGCTTGAAAATCTCCCGGGAAAAGCTGGCCTATATCGTCGACTCCACAGCGGCTCCTCTTGCAGTTAGTGCCGTAATTACCACATGGATTGGTTTTGAAATCACACAGATTCAGAACTCCCTGGCCGGTATAGCCGAACAGACGGCAGACCCTGAGCTTTCTGCACAGCTTATGGCCGGTGCAGATAACGCCTTTACCATATTTCTTCACTCTATACCGTATCTCTTCTATCCGCTTCTTGCTCTGGCTTTTGTGCTAATGACGATTCTTATGAGGCGTGAATTCGGACCTATGTATGATGCGGAAAAGAGAGCTTATTCAGGAGGAGGTGTCATTCGCGAAGGTTCTATGCCTGCCACCGATACCAGTTTATCCAGTCTGCAGCCAAAAGAGGGGAAACCAAAAAGATGGCAAAATGCCGCATTTCCGGTTATCTCTGTTATACTGGTAGCTCTTTACGGACTCTACACTACGGGAAGTTCTGCTTTGGGCCCCGGCGAAAGTGGATTGACATCCATTATCGGAAATGCAGATCCGTTTGCCGCACTGCTCTGGGCATCTTTTACCGGCTGTGCAGTGGCAATAGGTCTGGTTGTATTTCAGAAAGTACTTACACTCAATGAAGCACTCGAATCGTGGGTTGGCGGTATGCAGTCGATGTTAATGGCCGTTATCATTTTGATTCTGGCCTGGGGCCTCGGAGGCGTTACTCAGGAGATTGGAACCGGAACTTACCTGGCCGGCTTGCTTGAGGATTCACTTCCGCTTGCACTTCTTCCCGGCCTTGTCTTTTTCATAGCCGCCGTTACTGCATTCTCTACCGGAACATCGTGGGGAACCATGGCTATCTTGTTTCCTGTAGTTGTGCCACTCGCAATAGCTATGGGCGCCGGAATCGGATTCGCCGGCGGTGAACACTACGGAATTCTGCTTGGATCGGTCAGTTCCGTAATGGCGGGCGCTGTATTTGGGGACCACTGTTCTCCAATTTCTGACACAACTGTTCTCAGTTCAATGTCTTCTGCCTGTGATCTGATTGACCACGTTCGGACGCAGCTTCCATACGCGTTGGTTGTTGCAGTTGTTGCCTTGATTGTCGGTGAAATTCCCGCCGCATTTGAATGGATTCATCCTGTTTGGGGACTATTGGTTGGCTTAGTCATTCTCTATTTGATCCTCAAGTTTTATGGCAAGAATCCTGAGGCAGAGACAGCTCAGGCATAACAGTTTAGGGGTGATGGTAACTCTTATTGAGCCGCACCTACGGTGCTGATTTGGTAGACGGGTTACATGTCTTACAAACATACTGTTCCATCCGGAGCAGCTACATGCCAGCCAAAGTGTGGGTTTTAGATAATGAAGTATCTCTTCAGATACCTTCCCCTTTTTCTCTATCAGAAGTCCAACATTCAGCCCCATCTTTTGTGTTGATTGCAGATCAATATGATCTATTCATTGCAGTTAAGTCACACTCCTTATAAAACCATCAACCCTGAAATTTGTTACCTTTACGTCCATCAAAAACAAAAAATGACTCCGTAGTTCAACAGGATAGAACGATAGCCTCCTAAGCTTTAGATCTGGGTTCGAGTCCCGGCGGGGTCACTTAAAATTTTCCCCTTACCCATAATTCTGAATAAACCAGAATCACCAACATGCTTCAAATTGAGGGACGAGAAGTTTATCCCGATGGGGTTGATCGGGAAGTCCCGGCGGGGTCACTTAAATTTCTTCCCTTACCCATAATTCTGAATAAACCAGAATCACCAACATGCTTCAAATTGAGGGACGAGAAGTTTATCCCGATGGGGTTGGTTGGGAAGGCCCGGCCGCACTTACAACTGAGTACCTCCGGTGCTGATGTAAACTTAACCCTTTCCATTTTACTACCCATGTGTTGTCCCTGCCGGGACAGTGTTAATCCAAACTTCACTGATAAGCAGTACTTTTCATAAAACGTTATACAATCAATTTCTTGTAGTGGGTG
>LKNA01000007.1 GCA_001564065.1 Chitinophagaceae bacterium T5-Br10_B2g13 | reverse complement strand
GAAAAGAACTTAGCCGGGGAACGGTAATTACTCCCCCCTCGCCTGTCGAATTCCACAACACTATGAATTTAAGCTCATCACCTTCAGTCGACGGGCGAGTCCCAAACCAACCCTCAGTCCATCAACCTGACGAAAAAGGTAATCGACAGTCGGGGAATCAGCACCTCGCCTGTCGACTTCCTCAACACTACGAACCTCAACTCAACACCTTTAGTCGACTGGCGAGTCCCAAACCAACCCTCAGTCCATCAACCCGACCGTCGAAAAAAGCAATCGAAAGTCGGGGGTGATCAAGTGAAAAATCTACTTGACTTAAAACACCGTCATCATTTGATTTAATAATTAACACACTAATCAAGATAGCTATGAATTACGAACCGGGAGAGATTTATCATGTTTACAACCAAGGGAACAACCGGCAAAAAATATTTTTCAACAGAGATAATTACTTATTTTTTATAAACAAGATGAGAGTTCATTTAACAGATCATTGCGACTTCTTAGCGTGGTGCTTAATGCCAAACCACTTTCACTGGCTTATAAAAGTGAAAAATCAAGAATTAGAAGTTGGCAAAGGTTCAAAAGATTCCCCACTACAGGATTCAGTTCCTCCAATAAATCGCTCATTATCAGTTTTACTAAGTTCCTACACTAAGGCAATTAATAAATCACATGGAAGATGTGGCTCTTTGTTTAGATCTAAAACTAAAGCGAAGAAACTGAATCCTGACAAAGCAAAAAACAATAACTATCCCCTTATATGCTTTCTGTATATACATCAAAACCCATTGAGAGCAGACTTGGTTTCTAAACTTGAAGATTGGGAATATTCATCCTACCGAGATTTTGCGGGATTAAGAGACGGTTCGCTCTGCAATCAAAGATTAGCTATCGAACTGCTAAATTTCCCAAAAAATAAAAGGGATTTCGTCTCTTTTTCAAATCAAACTATTCCTGATGAGTTTGTAAAGAATCTTTTCTAACTCGCCTGTCGACTTCCACAACACTACGAACCTCAACTCAACACCTTCAGTCGACGGGCGTGTCCCAAACCAACCCTCAGTTCATCAACCCGACCGTCGAAAAATACAATCGATAGTCGGAGAATCATCACCTCGCCTGTCGACTTCCACAACATTACGAACCTCAACTCAACACCTTCAGTCGACGGGCGAGTCCCAACCCAACCCTCAGTCCATCAACCTGACCGTCGAAAAAGGTAATCGACAGTCGGATGAAATTATTTGTGATCATTTTTATACATTGTAAATAGTCCTAAGTAATTTAACACAGCTAACTAATTCCTCCTTCATGTTTTTCATATTTGATATTGAGACTATTCCCGATTTTGAATTTCTACGAAGAGTTTTAAATCAACCGGATTTAGGTGAAGAGGAGCTTCTCTTACAGGCAAGCGAAGAGTTAACCCGAAACAACAGCGGATTTCTTCCCCCAATGTATCATCGCATGGTCTCATGGGCCGGGCTCTGGGTTGAAAACAATGGAAAGCCGGTTCAGAAAGTAGCATGGAATGGAGAAAATGAAAGAGAAGGGTTGGAAGCCATTTTTGATACGCTTTTGACCTATAAGGATTTTGGTTTGGTTCATCACAATGGCCGTGGATTCGATCTTCCGCTACTCACTTATCGGGCCATGAAGCACAATATGCAGATGCCGATGCGTCTCAATCACTACGACATTCGCTACCGCTTTAGCAAGGAGAATATCGACTTAATGGATGAGTTCAGCAATTACGGTGCCAGTTCCTATCCCAAACTCAAGCACCTCGGTTATTTGATTGATGTGCCTTTCAAACAGACAGCCGAAGGGAATGAGGTATTAGCCATGTATAGAGAGGGAAAACTGCCCGAAATTGAACACTATTGTTATGAAGATGTGATGGCAACCTACATCGTCTGGCTTCGGATGAAATACACTGTTGGTGATATTCCGGAAGATATTTTTTCCAACCTAAACGAACGGGCACTCAGTAAACTTAAAGAGATCCAAGCCGGGTAATTTACACCAGTAAAAACATTTACGTTGACATGGTATTTCTACTAATCTCTAATTTTAGAAATTACAACTTACTGGTTCTGACTTCATCATAGATTATTGAAGTCACATAGAATTACCATGTATCAGTCCTCAAATCTCGAATCTGGCCCCTCACATCTCGCCAATAAAAATCACCACTCTACTGACAGTCTCCCAAATCCACCGTCAAACCGGGTGGTATCCTGCCTGGGCCAACCTATACCCGACTCCTTATCTCCGTCTACATCGTATGAAACTCCCGCCAGAAGATATACATTAGGATTGATTCTGTAACCGATGGAAAACGTTATCCGGTCGTTTCTCTCTCTTACAATCGGGTACACTCTTCTGAAAGTATAGTCACGAATTCCGGTGGATGGATCTTCTTCACCCTGAAGGTATCTGTAGTCTGCATGAAACTCTAACCCCAGCTGTATCCCTTGATCAGATGAACCGTATAATAACCGGCTTTTCATCTTCAGGCGATACTCTTCAAAGTCGAAAGGTCTACGGACATTCTCCAGATAATCCGGGGATATGTCATCAGGAACAGCCTCACCCTGTAGCTGATCAACAATTCGCTCCAGCCACATCCACTGCTCCAAACTGAACTTTCGGTAATTTCCGGTGACAAAAAAGCCCCCTGAATCGCTGTGCTGCCGGGTAAAGAAATCATTCTCGAAATCAGACCCGGGCAACGGCTGCCTTCGAAGTTTTGAAAATTTTCTTTGATATGTAAATCCTGCAACCCCAATCGGATGAAAATATTGAACCAATGCTCCCACATAGTGAGCCCACTCCTCATCCCGATAGTCATAATTTTCAATCTCTGTAGAGTTAACTTCCCTCTCAGAGAATGTTTGAATTCCGGCAAGCAATTCAGCTCTGAAGTTCTTAAACGTCGGTGAGATTAGCTTTACATTAAACAGTAAAGGACGTCGTGTATATTGATATGTGGTTTTATAGCGATCATTCCACTGGTTGGCGCTTCCTGCGGCCAGATCCTGAACTACATTTGCGCCCCAATCCAGATAAGTGACCCCGGCCTGAAACATTCCGGTTTCAAAATCTCCGTATCTATAAAACAGAGTCAGGTCCAGATCAGATTTACTGCTGGTAAGTGTGTGTTCAGCACCAATTGTATGATCTTGATGCAAACTGTATTCATATCCCAATCGAAACAGAAAGCGATCGGCCCGCAGCTTCTCTTCATGAATTCCATCAACTAAAAACTTATGATTCTCATTAAATGAGTAGTTGAACTTTATCCTGTTTTCTACAAAAAAATCTGTGGCATTTAAACTTCCTGTTGATGCACGGTAGGCCTGATCAGCCATGAACCAATCATAATCATCAGCCATTGTATATCGATAGGTCAACAGATCAATCTCATGCTCAGGGCTCATCAGGTTGATATTCTCCCGAAAAAGTCCACGATTATAGAGTGTTCCACCGTAATTGTGGCTGCGGTCCAGCATAAAGTTGAGCGTTCTCTGTTCCCACTCCATCAAGGTTACACCGGCCTGACCCTTAGCCTGGTCCACTCCTGTTACAAATAGGGATAGAGAAAAAAATACAAACCAAAAAAATGATACTGTTCTCCTCATGAATAATCTGATTTTAAACTTATAGCATAATAATAAAATCACCGTTTTTAAACTCAATGAATTGACTTTAGTTTCGGACAAATATATCTTTAATAAAACATCAAGACCACATGAAGCAGACCATCAGCTCCATATTTGTTATTTTCACCCTGCTCTTCTCTATGACTGAGATCAGCAATGTGGCCATTATGGGGTATACACTTTTTACTGATGGTGAAAAAGCTGCACACTTCTGTACTTGTATAGGCTGTTCTCATGACAGCAGCTCAGACAGTGATATGGCGCACTGCTCAATGGACATGGGTGATATGGACACCCAGGCTGAAGATAATAAGCCAAAACACTGCGATATGTCTCAAACCGCAAGCGGTGAATCAGTTTGTGGCTGTGAAAAAAGTACTCCGGGCCAGTTGCATATTCTCTTTAATACGTTAGACAAAACCGCTTTACTGGCGAACTATATATATTCACAGATAGAGTTTAGAAAAACAGTTTATAATCTTACCCAACCAGGAAATCCCGAATCAATCCAACGGGATATTTTTCACCCTCCCCGAGCATAATCATCCTTCCGAACATGCTGCAGCATGAATCTCTCTGCAGAACTTTTCAAAAAACAGAAATTAAATAACAAGGATGAATTATGTCTATTTATAAGTTCATCGTTGCGGTGGTGGCTCTATGCCTTATTACGGTTACACTACAGGCAGCGACATCTAACACAATTGATAACAGTGCAGAATTATCAGATACAATACTGTCCGGAATCGTACTGGCTTCTGACACAAACGAACCCATAGCAGGAGCTCATGTTCGTATCTATGAATCCGGTCAGATGGAAGTCACAAATTCTGAGGGTTTTTTCAGCATAGAACTTGAAACTGCCTCAGAATCAGTCACTATACGCATCAGTCATATTGGATTCAGACCCAATACAAAAACCGTGGAAATCAACACACTCCAATCAGGAGAACCTATTCAATTTACATTAAGTCCCGCATCTGAAATGATGAGCCCAATCACGGTACTGTCTCACAGAGTAATGAATTCTCCCTCTGATCAGATTGGCACGGATAAAGCGGCTTTTCTGCCCATAGATTCCGGCCAGTTTCTTAGAGATGCAGGAAATGCTTCCGGGATCCGAAAAGGTGGTTTTGGAATCGATCCGGTTCTGCGCGGACTGAGCGGCAGTCGCCTGAATGTTCGTCTCGACGGGCTAACGGCTACCGCTGCGGCTTGTCCGAACCGAATGGATCCACCAACATCACACATCAGACTAAGCGATATCGAACGCGTTGAAATTCATCGCGGCCCTCACGCTTTGCAGTATGGCCCCTCCTTCGGCGGAACGGTGAACTTTGTGAGTCATAAATCTCCCGACTACATAGATTTTGGACTAAACGGTGATCTCCGTGCGGGAATTGAGAGCAATACCGGACACCGAAAAACAGATGCCCGCATTCAGGGAGGAACCGAAAACTGGGATTTTCTGCTGAGCGGAGGTATTTCGTCAACAGATGATTATACAGGCGGAAGTGGATTGGTTGTTGCTTCCGGGTTTCAATCGTATGATTACGGTTTAGAGAGTGGAATCAACTTTATGCCGGGGCATCGCCTGACCGCGGGTTGGTCGCAGTCTTTTATTCGGAACGCCGATTTTCCCGCTCTGATGATGGATATGGCTGTTGATGACACTTATAAGTTCAAAACGGACTATAAGTGGACACCCATTCAATCTGAAAATATCGCCTCTGTTGAAATGAATGGCTACTGGAGTCTCGTGGATCATGAGATGAATAACCACAACCGGAATTCGTTTGAAATGCGCGACGCCGTTGCACTGGCTGAAACTGAAACGTACGGTCTCCATGGAAAATTAAAAGGGTATTATGACTCTGGCTCTTACACTGTAACAGCAGGATTTGATCAGTTAGATGTGACAGGCACAAGGTATGTAGATATAAAGATGGGTCCTCAAGCCGGAAATAGTATGACCTATAACTTATGGCAGGATGCCTCCATCTTTAATGCAGGCATCTATACCGGAATTGAGCATTCCATCGATCGATGGACTATATCAGCAGGTACACGCATCGATTATAACAGCGCAGATTCCAACGACCCTGCACCTCGCTTCCAGAACATGGACATCAGTTCAGACCATACGAACTTCAGTATCAGCGCCGGTATTACTCGTCAGCTCTCCTCTACCACTACAGCGGGGTTGTATTTAGGACGAGGAGTTCGAAGCCCGGATGTTACGGAGAGATACATCAACTACCTCACGATTGGCAGAGACAGCTATGAATATGCCGGGAATCCAGGCCTTGAGGCAGAAGCAAACAACCAGGTTGACCTGGTACTGAACTCAGACCTTGGAAATTTCAGTATCGAGACAACCCTCTTTGCATCGTATATGACAAACTACATTTCAGCAGTCATTAATCCTGATATGCAACCTGTTGGAATAAATGCGCCTGGAGTGAGAGAGTTTCAAAACCGAGGAGATGCATTCTTCTCCGGGTTTGAACTTGGAGTACGCTACAGCTTTACCAGAAATTGGTTTATTGGTTTGAACAGTTCCTACACTCGGGCCGAATATACGGATGACAGTACGCCGGTAGCTGAGATCCCCCCATTCGAGTCTACCCTAAATATTGGCGGATCATTGCTTTCGGATCAAATTTTACCGGACTTGAGTGTTCGGCGTGTATTTCCACAAACCCGATTCAATGAGGAGTTTGGTGAAAACAGAACACCAGGTTTCTGGTTAGTCGATGCTTCTGTGAGCTCTTCAATCTACCGTGGAGTAACCGTCTCAGGCGGTGTTCGAAATCTTTTTGATGAAGACTATTATGAGCATTTGAACCGGCAATTTAATCCCATGGAAAATCCCTCCGGAGGATATTTGCCGGAACCGGGGCGACGTTTCTTCGCTGAAGTTTCATTCCGGTTTTAGAGTTGCTTAAGCTAAAAGCTGTAACCGTACATTGACTAACAGTTGATGTACGGTTTTTGTATTTAATGTAAATTATCATGACCACACCTTGTAATATTTTTGGATCAGATGGTGGATCAAGCTAAATTAAAATAAAGAGTTTCTATATAACTGACTTAACAGCTCTATGCTTCTTTTAAATAAAAACGTTGGATATGGAGATAAGCAAAACCGATAAAGAGCTTAGACTTTTCTTCAACAACTCCATTTTTGGTGCATTCTTCATGATGCTTGATAAACCTATCACATGGAATGATCAAGCGAATAAAGAAGAACTTATCGAATATATACTTCACCACTTGCGAATAACGCGTGTCAATCAAGCTTTCCTGGACCAATACAGTTCTGAAGAAAAAGAGATGATCGGAAAAACTCCATTCGATTTCTTTGAGCACGATTTAGATCAGGAAAAAACGCTGCTTACCAATATTTTTAATCACGGTAAGTTCAGAGGAGTAAGCTATGAACAAAAAAAAGACGGAACGCGAGTAGTCTTTGAAGGTGATTATGTTGTACTCTACGAAGATGATGATCCTCAAAAAAGAGTTATCGGAGTGTTTGGAGTTCAGCAAGAGATCACAAAACGCATTGAACAACAAGAGAAGCTACAGAAAGCATTAGAAGAGAAAGATATGCTCCTTTCTGAAATTCATCATAGAATAAAGAACAATCTTTCCATTATATCCGGGCTGCTGAATATTCAAGTCCTTGAAACTGATAATGAAATTGTGAAAGAGAAACTGACCGACAGTATGTTTAGGATACAGACGGTCGCTAAAATTCACGACATCATCTATCATGAAAAACATTTTTCAGAGATAGATTTTTCGATCACACTAGAAAAACTCATTCACTCCATCAGAGAGGTGTTTCTGGACGGTAAGAGCATTGACGTACAATTAGATCTTGATGCTGTCTATTTGGATATGAAGCACGCCATCCCGTTCGCGCTAATTGTAAACGAACTGGTTACCAATATCTTTAAACACGCATTTAAGGGAAAAGAGAGTGGAAAAATCAATGTACATATCTATCAAAAGGAGGCTCATATTCACTTCAAGATTGAAGATGACGGAGTCGGCATTCCGAAAGATTTCAACCTGAAAAAGAGTAATTCGTTGGGAATTCAAATGATTCTTATGCTGAGCCAGCAGATAAATGGTGAACCGGTATTTGATAATAATAAACCGGGCACGCGGTTCTTGCTCAAGTTTCCTGCAATCTTTTAATCTTCTACTTTAGTAAACTCTACATTTTCCGCTCGGCCGGTGGTTACATAAAATCCGGATACTCTATCTGAATCATTTCTGAAAAATTCAAAATCCCACGAACCCGCTTTCCACTTGTCTCTCTCCTCTTCATCCATTTTACCGTTGGGGCTTAGTCTTCGCTCCAAGAGCAGGTTTCCATCTTCCACTTTTAATACATACTCAGCAGGTAACTCGTCATTTATATAAACCCCTTCATATTCTGACAAGTATTCATTAAAACTGTCCTGAAGCAGAACATCAGCTATCTGATTATTCAAGTCCCCGGGATCTGCATCAACGCGATTACAAAGGGTAACCATTGAATAACCATTTGCAGGGTATCGTGCGTAGTTGGTTTTAAAACCGCGAAATGAACCTCCGTGACTTACAATCTCACTTCCTTTTCTCAGGTTTACTCTCAATCCTTTTCGGTAGTCGATCTCTTCTCCATCCGCAAATGTAGGAGCCACCATTCTCTGTTTCAGTTCCGCAGACTCTTCCAGCGTAATTCCACCTTCCCAACTTAGGTTTCCATACCAGAACTGCTCCCACTTTTCCCAGTCATGAAGTGTTGAATAGAGCCCTCCTGGCCCCACTCCCTGAAAGTTACCGGGGTAAGATCGGCGATACTCTCCGTTCGAAACTGTATGACTTATAGCACGGTTGGGCACGATTCGGGTTCGATCGTCATGAAAATGTGTGGAGTTCATACCGAAAGGTTCGAAAAACTCCCTCTTCACAAATTCAGGAAAACTAATTTCACTGATTTCCTGAACCAGAAAAGCCAGCGTAGTGTATCCACTGTTTGAGTAAGAGAAATCAGTCCCCGGGTCAAACATCAACTCCTCTCCCTTTTTAATAACTTCCATATAGTCTTCCAGGTCCATCACATCGTTGATGTCCATACCGGCTATGCTCATCAAACCGTAAATATCGGGCAGACCCGACGTATGGTTAAAGAGATGATGAATCTGCACTTCGGAAGCCCATTCCGGCCAGTTCTCCAGATAATCCCTGACATAAGCCGCCTCATCCAGCTCACCTCTTATAATTAAAAGATCAGCTGCCGCAGCTGTAAAATGCTTAGAAACAGATGCCATATAGAAACGGGTACTGTCGCTGATTACAATACCATAGTCTAAATTTGATATGCCATATCCCTTACTAAACAGAACCTGCCCGTTTTCAAAAACGGAGACAGCACAGCCCGGAGCATTGTCCCGATCATACTCACTGAAGATCTCTTGAATTTTGTCACTTATTGCATCAGCAGACTGTTGTGCATTGGAAAAATCGGCATTAAACACTACCAATATTAATACAAGGATAATTCGTTGAATCTGTTTCATAACTCTGTTCTATCCGTCAATTCGTTCAAATGTTACATAACCGGTTCGGCCGGATTTCACCTTCATTTTGGAAATACGTCCATTCTCTCGTTCAAACTTTACATCCCAGCTTCCCGATCGAAATTCATCATTTTCATTCCAGTTCAGCTCCATCTCTTCTCTTAAACCTCTTCTCATCACCAGTTTTCCCTCATCGATTGTAAGGTCGAACTCCGTTCTAAATGAGCTGTTTCTATAGGTACCTGCATATTCTGAAAAAAGATCTTCAAACACATTCTTCAAAAAAAGATCGGATACTTCTCGTGCATGATTTGCCGGACTGATATTGCTGCGATTGCAAAACACAATTACTCCCAGCTCATAATCGGGAAAATGCATATAGCTGGTTCGAAATCCCATATAATTGCCGCCATGGCCAAAAGTGTTCAGTTTCCGATAATCGCTCACTCTAATTCCGGCAGCATAATCCTGTTCAGTGCCGTCTTTAAAAACACCTACTTGAAGCATCTTTTCTCTGAAATTTTCCAGATTTGATCGGTTTTCCAGGAAGTTAGCATCCCACTTGGCAAAATCTTCGATGGTTGTGAAAAGTCCCCTGGCTCCCACACGTTCCAGATTATCGCGGTAAAAACGGCCTACACCTCTATTTGTAGGTCGATAGCTTTCCACACGATTTTCTACGATCCTGCCGGCATCGTCATGAAAGTGTGTATCGTTCATCCCAATCGGATCGAAAAAGTGGAGTTTCGAGTACTCCCCGAGAGTCATTCCGGTTACATTTTCAACCAGAACCGACATCAAAAAATATGTGCTGTTGCTGTAGTTATACTTTGTATTGGGTTCAAAATTGAGTCGGCTAATGCGCGTAATCAGTTCAAATGTAGCATCCGGAGTTGTTGTGTTGTCAAGTCCCACATCATTGAGAGCCAGCAGGCTGAACAAATCGCGAATCCCGGAAGTGTGGTGAATCATTTGACGTGCGGTAACCGGTGTTTCATAATCCGGCAGTTCCGGGATATAGGTTTTAAGGTTTTCATCCAGATCCAGCAACCCTTCCTGCTCCATCATTAACAAAGCTGCGGCCGCAAACTGTTTTGATATAGAGGCGATCATAAATTTTGAATCGGGCTTGATCGGTATTCCATAATCCAGATTTGCCATGCCGTAACCATTCGAGAATATCAGATCTCCACGGTGAGTCACACCCACCGCACAACCCGGAGTATCATCGGAATAATCAGAAAAGATGGAATCAACCTTCGCAGTTTCTACCTCATCGAACGAGAAAAGTTCAGATTGAGCTGATACCGGGTTAACATATAAAGTTAAGTACAGACCCAGAATAATAGTTGAATAGAGTAGCTTCATAAAGCGTCTGTATTATCTCCTTTTGGTAAATAAACCAACAAATACAACGAAAATAACTGAGCCGATAATTGACCAGATAATGGGAAAAGTATTACCGCCTACATTTACGTTGAAGAGTTCAGGCAGACCCAGCTGCCCGCTTAACCAGGTTCCCAATAGAGCCCCGATAAATCCCAGTACAATGGATACTACACATCCGCCGCGAGAGTATCCGGCAATGGCCTGACCAATAGAGCCGCATACACCGGCGATGAACAACAAGAGAAGAAATTCAAGAAAAGACATAGTTCATTCAATTTAGTTTCAAGTTTAATATAAAAACATCCAGCGATATGGACAGAAGCAGTGACTACTGTCCCATCACTACACCTTCTCGGCGTGGGTCAGCTCCCCCATAATATCCATCCTCAATCACCTGGATTGCCTGAAGTCCGCTGGTCAATGCTCTTTCTGTTACTTCATGTCCCCTTGCCCTGAGTGCTTCTATCAGATCTGCCGGAAAGCGTTCTTCCTCCAGAACAGATGCCCCGTTAAAATTGGCAAAATTTGGCAGATTAATGGCATCCTGTGCATTTAAATTCCAATCGTACATGCCAACTATGGCTTTAGCCGTATAGTGAATAATTGCAGCTCCTCCAGGAGATCCCACACTTGCCAGGATATCTCCGGATTCTCTATCAAAAACCAGTGAGGGACTCATGCTCGATCGCGGTCGCTTGTTTGGCTCAACCCGGTTAGCCATTGGGTTGCCGTCTTCATCGACCGGGGAAAGTGAAAAATCTGTAAGTTCGTTGTTCAAAATAAATCCACCCGGTAGGCCTGTTCCGCCGTCACTCATAATACGGCTGCCAAATCCGCTCTCTATCGTCGCAGTCATAGAAACAGCGTTGCCTTCCCTATCCACAATACTGATATGAGTGGTTCCACTTTCGGGCTGATACGGCTGAACACCGAGCATTGCCTGTGCTCCCCGTGGATTTCCCGGTTCAGCGATTCCCATACTTTGCTCCCCAATCAGAGCTGCCCTTTCAGCCAGGTAAGCAGGGTCCATCAGGCTGTTCCAGTCGCCTGTCGGTGCATCAACAAAATCCCAGTCGCCGATATACTTTGCTCGATCTGCAAACGCAAGCTTCGCTGCCTCAAAGTAGTTGTGCAGCCAGTCTGCTGTCATCAGTCCATCTTCAAAATCAATCTCTGTTTCATCAAGATGCTCCATAATCCCCAGCATCTGCATGATGGCTATATGTCCCGATGATGGCGGCGGAAACCCACAAATCTGATAGTTTTTCCAGTCGTTGCACAATGCGCGGGTTTCAAAATCCTGTACCGGATAGTTGTTGATATCTTCAACTGTCATATTTCCTGGCCGTTCGTGAGATTGGATCCGTTCAACAATATTTTCTGCCACCTCACTCTGATAGAATGCGTCAATACCTTCATTCGCAACACGGCGTAAAATTTCGGCCAGGGCCGGATTCTTTAGCTCGAAACCAACAGAACGAGCTTCATTGTTCTCATCATAGTAGAATTGAGCAGCGATATCGTCGTTTCTAAATGCATCTTCACCGACAAGCAGCTGGTTTAAACGCGGACTCACTTTAAATCCATTTTCAGCAAGAGTTATGGCCGGTTCAAACAGATCCTGCCATGGAAGAACACCGTGGCGGTCGTGAGCCTGTTTAAGCATAGCAAGTGTGCCGGGCACTCCCACAGATTTACCGCTTCTTACGGCATCACGGAACGGCATTGTTTCACCGTTCTCATCCAGAAAATGATTTTCGTCGGCAGCCGCCGGTGCCGTTTCGCGACCATTATATGCATAAACCTGTTCCCCGTCCCAGTTCAGAAGAAATGCTCCTCCTCCAATTCCGCTGGATTGAGGCTCAACCAGTGTGAGCACCATCTGAACGGCTATGGCGGCATCAACGGCTGAACCCCCTGCCTGGATAATCTGGTAGCCGGCATCTGTTGCAAGCGGATTAGCAGCTGCAACAGCAAACTCATTTGTAACCCATCCGGGTTTCTCTGTATAACCCGTGCTCATTTCGGGCTGCTCAGGTATTGAGTATGATACCCGGGTCTCTTCGGCTGATTCACAACCTATGAACAAAGAAAGGATAAATACGAGAAAGGTGAGAACAACAGAAACAGTACGAAACGGATATTGCATGGAATGGTAGAATTTAGAATTGATAAATTGGGTTCGTTTTCTAACACCTCAAATATGACACTTCAATACTCGATTTACAAACTGTAAACCAAACCCGCTGATCATTTTAAAGATTTTTACGGAAGGAGAGACTGGAAAGTAGTTGTGGCACGCCTTTAAGCCGTGCCACGAATTTAGGAACAGTGGGTAGAAACCTTTACGGCCAGACAGACCATGGAATTCTGGAGAGCATGAGAATCAATCCGAGACCATAAAAGACAATGATGGTTCGGAACCGGCGGGCATCATCTCCGGGCTTTTTCGCCTTGATATACCCTATTGAAACTAGAATAATTCCGATCAGCATTGTAAGAGGATGTTCGAGGACATATAGTCTGGATAGCGATTCAGACATGGCCTCGCTTGAAAAATTCGAAAGTCCCACCGGTGAGATAAGATACAGTACCAAACCAATCAGAAGTTGAAGATGTGTTGCAATAAATCCAACCAGCGTTACCTTTCTCACTTTTTCGGTGAACGATTTTTTACCGACAAACTGAATGATTACATAGACAATGGAGAATATCAGGGCAGCCAACAGCAAGTAGGCCAGATAAGAGTGTAAATGTTTTAAACCAATATACATTTCAAATGGGATTGAGTTTTATCTTCAGTATTGTTGTAACGTAGATACAGTTCTAAGTTCCCGTTCAAAAAAACAATGAGCAATTGATAAGAGAGTCCGGAACTTAAAGACAATTGAATATCTTGCTTCCAAAACCGATTTACAAACAAAATATGCTGCATAGATTTATACAATCCTGTTGGGATCGCTGTAGTCTGGAATTTCACCTCTGTATCTGAAGATACGTTTTATCCACTTCACCAATGTTTCCGACTGATTTTTAATATACCACTGATCAGCCGCTCTGCGAGCTCCCAAACCATAACTTGGGTAGGGATGAATGGTATCGGCAAAATCTCTCAGCGAAACCCCATTTTTCATAGCAAGTGCATATTCAGAAATCATCTCTCCGGCATGAGCACCAACTACAGATGCACCTAGAATCTTACCGCTCCACTTCTTAGCATAAATTTTTATTAAACCGGTTGTATTACCGTCTGTGATGGCGCGATCGATTTTACTGAATGGAAATCGGTAGGTCTCAAATGTAACACCCTCTTTATTCAGATCGGATTCTGTTGCCCCTACATGCCCAAGTTCAGGATCGGTAAACGTCACCCACGGCAGATGTTTTTTATCAATACTCATAGGTACTTTTAAAAGAGCTCTGGTCACGGCCGTTTTTGCTGTATGTTCGCTCATGTGAGAAAACTGGTACTGCCCGGTCACATCCCCCGCCGCATAGATGTGGCGTTTGCTGGTTCTGCCGGATTTATTTACGTCTATTCCTTTCTTTGAGTACTGAATCCCTGCAGCTTCCAGATTTAACCCACCAACATTTGGTCGTCTTCCGGTTGCCACCAAAATAGATTCATTCGTAACAATGTGAGATTCACCATTTTTTTGATAGGAAATACGAATTTTATCTCCGACTGCTTCTACTTTTTCGATGCCGGCATTTAACTCAAACTTTACTCCCTCTTTTTCCATCGACTCTTTTAAAATTGCTGTAAGCTCAGGATCATCATTTACCAAAATACGATCCGCCATATCCAGCACGGTAACATCCAGTCCGAGTCTGGCAAAACTTTGTGCCATTTCGCAACCTATCGGTCCGGCACCGATGATGGAGATGGTTTTTGGAATATTTTCTATATCGAAAAGTGACTCATTCGTTAAGTAATTTACACTGTCCAGCCCCGGTATGGGAGGCACAAAAGGGGAAGAACCGCTGCATATGAAAAAATATTTCGACGTTACATTGCGGATCGAACCATCTGCAAGTTCAATCTTTATAGAGTGTTCATTTGAGAAGAACGCCATACCTTTTACGACCTCAATGCCCATCTCCTCAAAAATTTCAGGACGGTCAGCATCTTCATAAATCTCATTACGAACACCGTCAATATGTTTCATGAGCTTAGTGAGGTCAAAATCGGCTATAGAAATATCCACACCATACTTTTTGCTTTCGCGTGCTTTATGTACTACTGAAGCCGCTTTAATCAATGTTTTACTGGGAATACAGCCGTGCCAGGTGCAATCGCCACCCAACTTATCTTTTTCTATCATCATGGTTTTTGCCCCAAAATTGGCGGCTATCCCCGATGCGGTAATGCCCGCTGCTCCCCCGCCTATTACAATTGCATCGTAATCATATTTCATCTGCTTCCTCTTTTATTTTAGACTTCACTTTTTTGTAGGTAGACCATCCGCCATATACCAGCATCCCCACAACTACTCCATAAACCCATAGGGGGACATTTTCTCCGGCAATAATCAAATAAAGATAAGCCGACACAAAAAAGAATGAAGCGCTTAGAACCGGCGGCACAATGGAGTACTGTAACCGGTAGTTTCGAACAAGCCAGGCAATTGAAAGCGTAAAAAATGGAATTGCACCAACGTAAATAGCTCCAAAAATGATCGGATTTACACCATAGGCTTCCCCCAAGCTCATGAACCAAACCTGAAATTCATTTATCCATTCCATAATCACTTTTTTGATAATCAACTGTTACACATATATTTAGGATTCAATAAAAAGATCACCTTATCCTTTTTTGCTCCCGCCAATATTCTTGATGCCCTTTCGTTTACATGTTGAAACAAATAAACAAACATTTCGTTTGATCAATTTACAATTTTGAGTGTATATTCGAATACACACTAAAAACCATCTCGATTGGATAAAAAACGATTATACATATCGGTCTTTTTCAGCTTCGTGCTTCTATTGGGCACGGCACTGTCTTCGATGCATTTTCACATCGATGATACTTCCGGTACTGAAACGGTTCATCAGCTAGTTGAAGATGATTTTCAGTGTGTAATCTGCGGCTCTGTTTTCAAATATAGCCCACAGTCTGAATTTGTATCTGAAGTTTTTACCAATTCTACAACTCTTAGATACGTTCAGCCAACTCTTTCTTACGACTCTTCCGAAATCCCCTCCTTCGACGGCAGAGCTCCGCCTTACCGGGCTTAATTCCTGCACAAATTTTCTTTTAGTTCTCAATGGTTCTACCTGTTTTCAGGCCGGAATCTTAGTTTAACCCCCCATCAATTAATATAAAACCTATACTAATGAAACGTACATATATTCTATCCACAGTATTAGCATTTGCACTACTTTTCACTGCAATTTCATGCTCAGACGATCATCACGATCACGGTGAAGTACCGGTCGGTTTTCAACTCACTTTAAACGGTGACATGCTTGTTAATCAAGATCACTCTACCGTTACATACGCGACCGGAAACGCCATAGAAATCCCTGCCAATGACGTTGTTGGACCTATTCAGCTTCAGTTCCTGGCTGAAGACGGTGATCTCTATACACCAGACGGACATGGTGATGAGTACTTTTTAAACTACTCTCTAAGTAATCCATCCGTTGTATCAGTTGAACATCCTGTTGACGGTAGTGAGTGGAGATTCAATATTTCAGGTCAGACTGAAGGCAGCACAACAATAACTTTCGAACTGATGCATGTCGATCACTCAGATTTTGAGTCTCTCCCAATCAACATCACGGTTTTCGAACGTGATGAAGCAGTTGAATAACAAACACACAACTGATTAATCTACATAGAACAACCTGATGAGAAACCTGTTCAGTGCAGCAATTCTCTTTCTGTTTTTGACAATGACCGCGGCCGCCCATCCCAAATCCATAGGGTCGGTTGCGGGATTTGTCATTGACTCAGAAACTGAAGAGCCTATACCGTTTGCATATATCCACCTCGAAGAGATTAACCGGACATCAACAACTGATCGGCACGGTTACTTTAAAATCCATAATGTTCCTGAAGGGCGTTATACACTTTATGTTCACCGTATCGGCTACTCTACCAAAACTCAACGTGTTGATGTTTTGCAGGGAGAAGAAACCAATCTAACCGTAAAACTCAACGAAACTGTATTAACCGGGCAGTCTATTGAAGTAGTTGCCGATGCCGAAGGATTTCGGGGCGGTAACCTTGAGCACGCTTCAATTAAAGTTACCGGCTCACAACTTCGGCGCAATCTTGGAGCAACGCTCTCAGAAACACTCGCCAATCAGCCAGGATTTGATCAGCGCACGATGGGCGCGGCACCGGCTCGGCCCGTTATTCGCGGCTTGGGAGACGAGAGAGTACTGATTCTCCAGGATGGTGAGAGAACGGGTGATGTTTCAGGCGGTTCTCCCGATCACTCGGTTACAGTTGATCCGATGGGAGCCGACGAAATTGAAATCGCGCGTGGTCCGCAGGCTCTGGCTTACGGTTCCAATGCAATCGGCGGGGTAATTAATGTGGTTCGAAATCAGATTGGCAATAACATCCCGTCCTCTATTAATGGCACGGCAACACTTCAAGGTTCCAGCGTAAACACAGGGATCTCTGCCGCAGGAATGGTTTCCATACCGACAGAAAATTTTGTTTACCGGGCAGATCTCAGTGGCCGTTATGGCGGAGATTATCGCTCACCTCAAGGTCCAATCGATAATTCAAACTATCTGACTACAAACAACTCTGTAGGTGTAAGTTACATTCAACCCTGGGGATATACGGGTGCTTCGGCTTCCACCTTTATTTCAAATTACGGAATACCGCCTGACCCCGAAGGAGGTCACCCAAATGGCGTGGATATTGAAATGGAGAAGTAT
Organism: Chitinophagaceae bacterium T5-Br10_B2g13; assembly: GCA_001564065.1. GTDB lineage: Bacteria > Bacteroidota > Rhodothermia > Balneolales > Balneolaceae > Rhodohalobacter. The sequence continues at coordinate 51,717 of LKNA01000007.1, read as the reverse complement.
CAGGTTGAAACAAAAAGTGAACTGTTAATTACCGATCACTTTTTCAAACTGGTTGAAGGCTCCCTATCCTATCGATATTACAATCATAAAGAGTTTGAGGCGTCAGGAATTATTGGAACAGAATACACTCAAAACTCTGCAAACCTAAATGTTAAAGCCATGCATCGCGATCTTTGGGTTTTCGAAGATGGTGTTGTTGGAATTTGGGGTGAATTTCAGGACTATCGGGTTTTTGACCGTTTTAATATCAATGCCAATAGTTTTAGCGGTTCAGCATACGCTATACAGGAGGCCGACTTTGGCCCCCTCCATATAGAGATTGGCGCACGTTTTGATGCAGTGATTGCTAAACCGGATCGTGAAAATCCGGACTCGAGAATTGGCCATATACGCCAGCGTGAATTCTATTCACTGGCCTCTTCTGCCACAGCTATCTACAATTTAGGTTCAGGGTTTTCGGTAGGATCTACATTTATTCACTCGTTTCGGGCACCTTCTATTGAGGAGCTCTATTCGCAGGGGCCGCATATTGCAGCCTACTCTTTCGAAATTGGAAATCCCAATCTGGACCCTGAACGAGGCGTTGGTAAAGAGCTCTTTGTGAGATATAGAAGGGCAAATGCTAACTTTGAACTGACCGGTTATCACAACGGGTTTAAAAACTATATCTATCCGCGAGACACCGGCCGGCAAAATATATTCTTCCCCAGATTAAACGACTATCAGTATGAGTCGGTAGGTGCTGAGATTTACGGTATTGAGGGGTTAGTTGAATATCAACTTACTTCCAACTTTACGTTCAACGTATCGGCTTCGGTTACGATTGGAAGTCGTGATATATCTGAAGAAGAGCGGGAATCTGGTAATTTTGACTCCGGAACGGCTCCTCTGCCAATGATCCCACCATTTTCCTTTAAAACCGGATTAACTTACGTAAACGGTCCGTTTCATATCGGGGCAAATGTGCGTCACTCTTTTAAACAGGATCGCACTGCGGAGTTTGAAACCGAAACTGAGGCTTACACACTGTTAGGGGTAAACGCAGAGTATAGATTAAGTTCAGACGGGGGTATGCTCCATACATTTTCCATTCAGGGAAATAATATTCTGGATGAGACCTATCGCAATCACCTCAGCCGACTGAAAGATGTATTCCCTGAACCGGGCCGGAATGTTTCGCTTCTTTACAGGCTATACTTCTAACCTACGTCTACAAAATGATCCATTATTAAGGGTACTGATATTATCTATATGTGTAATAAGAACGATCAAATAAAGACAGCAGTAATTCTGGCAGCAGGAAAAGGCAGCAGACTCTATCCATTTACTAAGCAAAAGCCTAAATGCCTTGTTGATGTTTGTGGAAAACCCATTCTTCGTCAAATGATTGACTGTTTAACTGAAAATAGTTTTGAAGAATTAATTATTGTAACGGGCTTCTTATCCGAAAAAATTGAGGAGTACGTCTCTAATCATGATTTTGATATTCGTATCAAAACGGTTCGGAACCATCAGTTCGCTACTACTAATAACATCTACTCCCTCTGGTGTGCAGCTCCATATATTCAATCATCATTTGTACTTATTGAATCTGACCTTGTCATAGACCAGCGTATTCTTGGAGAATTTAAGCACCCGGACAGGATTGCACTCGATATATACCGTCCCGAATTTCACAGCGGCACTACAGCCTCCGTATGTGATGAAGGTTTTGTAAAACAGCTCCACCTGGAAAATTGCAAATGTCCCAAAACAACTCACTTCAAAACGGTGAACATCTCCTCGTTTTCTCAACGCTCCTGGAATCAATTGAAGCAGGCTATTGATGATTATGTACGCAGCAACGAGACCGGTGTCTTTTACGAATTAGCCATGCAAGAGCTTTTGCAGCAGAACAGATTAAAATTAAAGATGGTCGACTTCAGAGAAACACTCTGGGAAGAGATCGATACAGTGGATGATTTGAAACGTGCAGAGAAAACATTCGAACATCTCGAACTGATGAACAGGTAGCCTGATGAAGCCCTCAGGTAAAACCAGCTACATCAGACAGTATCTATTTGGCTTTCTTTCCACCTTCTGGCACATCTTTAAAAAACAGAAAAAGCACCTGATCGTCTTTACAGCTTTCCATGGCGACGGTTACCGTGGTAATACAAAGATACTGTATGAGCAGCTGCAGAATGACTCCGAACTGGAAGTTATCTGGCTGACTCGCAACAAGGCACTGGCTCAACAATTAAAAAGTCAGTTTGGACAACGTAGAGTGGCACTGACACACTCAATAAATGGTTTAAACCATTTGGCATCAGCCGGGGCTATTCTGCTTACGCATGGAACAGATGATTACCCGTTCATGCACTTACCGCGAAGGGCCGAAATCATTCAAACCTATCACGGACTTCCAACTAAGCGCGGTGAGTATATGCGCCCAAAATCCGACAAGCCGCCGTGGGCATTTCACAAGCTAATTCTTGAGTATAGATTTAATCCTATTGACTACTTTTTATCCTCCTCCGAGATCGTGACAGGTATTTTTTCTCAACGCTTTGGTATAGATAAATCGAAATTTGTGCTAACCGGATATCCCGCTTATGATGAGCTGACAGATGGAAAAAAATCAAAATCTGACCTGCAATCGCTGTTTCCCGGTTTGCCCGATTTTAAGCACGCCATACTTTATGCTCCCACATTCAGGAAAAAAAGTACTACCAAGTGGTTTCCCTTTGATGACTACAATCCTTCTGAGATCAACCGATTTCTAGAAGAGCATGAGGCGGTTTTGATTCTTCGTCCACACCCTAATGAAAAAATAATCATCAAGGACTTTTCAACATTGGGTGATAGGGTTGTTCAAGGAGATCAAAGTAAAATCGAAAATATTAACGATCTGCTGAAAATGACGGATTGTATTGTTACCGACTACAGCGGCATTTACATTGAGGGACTTCTGCTGGATATACCATCCGTATTTATTCCTTACGACCTAAATGAGTACGAACGAGGCCTGCCACTGCCTTATGATGACGTCACTCCCGGTCCTAAAGTGCAGCATCAAACAGAGTTTATAAATGCTTTAAAAATCTCTTTGAACGATACCGAGAAGTTTAAAACTGAGCGCAGTCGCGTTCGTAAACTCTTTTTTGAAGAACAGTCGAATAATGCAACAAACAGTACAATCAAATTTTTGAAAACCATTCTACTAAAAGAGTGGCTATAACCGGGGATATTAGTCCTCTATGATCTCATTTGTGCTCTTCATCTGTAGATTTTTAAGCTCTTTACCTTTATCGCTGTAGGAGATCCACAAAAAGAGAATCAGATTGGTAACTTTTCGCAACACACTCGACACCAGAAGCATACCCGCTACGGATGCTGTAGCCATGTTTAACATTTTTGAAAGTTCGATACCGGCCCACATAAAAACAAGATCCCTGCTGGGTATAAATGGTATTCGGTTCACAACAATCACGATTGCCAAGAAAGTAAACCATATTGAGATGGGGGTATTAGGTATCACAACTGCCCACTGGACAATCATTAATCCGTGATGGATTAAAAAGCGAATCATGTAGATTCCAAAAATCTTGATCGTCTTTTTCAGAGGAAGTGAAAAAAGGTATTTCCGAAACTGAACGGCCAGCACAGTAAAGACAATGGCAATCACTATACCCAGAATCACGTAAACTGTGTTAACATCACTAATCATTTCATCCAGATTAATGATGCCCGTAAATACCAGCAGCCCCACAAGAGTAAAAGCCACAAGGTTTGAGTTAGCTGCAGAGAGAATATTGCAATCGCGGATGTTCTTCAGAATCTCTTTATCCTCTTTATCCAAATACTTTCTGCCCCATACAAAGAGATAGAATTCACCCGAATATCCCATCACTTCATCATTATAGACTCTTTTGGTAAGAAACCCCTTAAACGACTCCCATTTACCAACCTTCCATATCTGGCCGTAGATAAAAACCTCAGCAATTGGCAGCGACACATACAGAATGGCAAAAATGATATAGAAAAGCGGATGGGTAGGCAGAGAGGTGAGCACTTCCCTCCATCCAATTTCAAAAAGCTGGTAGAGAATAATTCCAACAATAAACAGAATTACACCCCTGCGTAGATATTTCTTCAGCATAGCCGCATGCGGGCTTTTGGAAAAATTCTTCCAGCTCTGTTTTATGGATTCAGTATTGATAGCAGTTGTTTTTATTCTTAAGAATGGCCTAAGGTAGCAATCATTTGATGTGAATTAAAAGCAGATTCTATCCCGGATGCAATTAACTTCCGTTATTGAAACTTTTATCTCTAAAAATGATTTAACATGTTGAAATCAAAAGTTTAACAACCTTTTCATAAGTTTCACGTTGGCTTAAGAGACTTGATTTTTCAGATTGGCTATTATCAGATTAATAATGATCATCATGCACCACTTACTCAAAAGAATTTCACTCATTCTTACCGTTTTTCTGGGTGTTACTTTCACAAGTACTGCTCAGATCTCCAACCCTGATCAGGTATTAAACAGTTTAGATTCAGACATGATCTGGGCACAAACGCTTGAAGGGAGTCACTTTAATGAATTCTGGAATTACCAGTTTTACTTCAATGATGGGATGAAAGTACACATCACATTTTCAGCAGCCAACTTTGGCAGCTTGAAAGATCCGGTTACGGGAGTTCGGGTGTCCGTTTTTAACCACAATGGCGAACTCTATCAACTGTCCAGGGAATACCCGCTTCATCATCTCATTCAAGACAAAGAAAAAAATCTATTCAAATTAAGAGAAGATCGTGAACTCTTTTTTGAGGGTAAACTTCCTGATCACCATCGCGTAGTAATCAATACCTCAAAAGATGGCGTGGATTACGATATCGACCTTCGACTGAACAACATCCAGAATGGTTTCAAAATGGGCAATGGCATCTATCAAATCGGGGGAGAACAAGTCGGTATAGTAACTCACATACCCTACGCAAGGGCAAACGGACACGTAACTATCAACGGAGAGCGAAAGCAGGTCAATGGAACTGCGTATATGGATCACACCTGGCAAAACCAGACTACAACACGCCTGATGCATAGCGGTTACCGCATGGTCGTCCACACCGACAGAAACAAATGGGATCTGTTATATGTGATGCTGCCCGAGGAGAGCCGAAATAACGCCACGATTGGACATCGTATTTATAACACAGATGGAGAATTAACGTATTCCACCGTAGAAAATATGGAAGTTGTTAACAGACAGAGTGCATTCGGCTCATCTATACCGAGAATCATAAACATGAATTTGAGTGACAACAGTTCTATTCGAATTTCCCGAACACAGGATGATGAGCGTTTTACTATTCTGGGCGAACTGAGCTGGATTGCCAGACGTGCCGCCCGCACTTTTTTAGGGGGAGAAGTAATTGATTATCGCGGTGAAGCTACTCTGATGCAATCTTCTAAACGCCCTAAGCACGGTGAGTACAACTTCTTTTTTGTAGATTGACTGAATAAGGACTGAGACTAAAGGTCTGAGTATCATTCATTGTATCTGCAGTTCCTTTCCCAAAATTCTCCAACCGGAGCATTTTAAGCGGCTTTTCAAATCACCATTTTTTAAAAAAAGAAAAGCTCCGGAAGTTTCAGTTCCGGAGCTCTATGCTTTAGGTTCAGCATAAATAGGAGTGACTAGTTGACTAACCAGAGATAAGATTAGTTCTTATGCTGTTACTTATAAGAGAAACGAGCGGGAAGTTTGTTACAATTTTTTTTAAAAAATTTAAGACATCTCATGAGTCCTTTGTTTGAAAAAGATTTTTTACGTTTCCATACCTTCTGAAATCGTACCTTCAGTGAAATACAGAAAACTAAATCTGACCTATGAAATTTATCTACACACTCCTTTTAAGTCTCCTCTTATCCCCCTTTGCATTTGCACAAATGCCGGATGCGCCTGATCGCGCTGAAGGTGACGGACCATTTGACCGGCTGATCATTCGCGGAGCTACCATGATAGACGGAACCGGTTCACCGGCTGTAGGCCCGGTAGATATCGTGATAGAGGGGAATCGTATCGCTTTAATTCGAAATGTAGGCTATCCCGGTGTACCTATAGATGAACGGCGGCGCCCCATGGCTGAAGAGGGTGACCATGTAATTGAAGCTGAAGGAATGTACATTCTTCCGGGATTTGTAGATATGCACGCTCACATTGGCGGAAATGCGCAAGGAACGGTTCCCGAGTATGTCTTTAAACTCTGGCTCGCACACGGCATTACAGGTATTCGTGAGCCGGGATCTTTTAACGGCGGGGACTGGACTCTTCGACATGCAGAAAGAAGCCGCAATAACGAAATTACAGCCCCCCGAATCTACCCATACTTTGGATTTGGGATGGGTCAGTCCGGTGGAATCAACTCACCGGAAGAAGCCCGAAGCTGGGTGCAATCAATTCATAATCAAGGTGCTGAGGGGATCAAGTTTTTTGGGGCACGACCTGAAATTTTTGAAGCAGCACTGGATGAAGCCAATAAACTTGGGCTTGGGTCTATGGCCCATCATGCCCAAACGAGAGTGGTTTACAACAATGCGCTGGACACAGCAGAGATGGGACTGCAGGGGCTCACTCACTGGTATGGACTTCCCGAAGCGATGTTTGAAGATCAGGTAATCCAAAACTACCCACTCGACTACAACTACAGTAATGAACAGCATCGGTTTGAAGAGGCCGGGAAACTGTGGGAACAGGCAGCAAAACCGGGCAGCGATAAGTGGAACGAGGTAATGAACCGGATGCTGGACCTGGGACTAGATCTCAACCCAACGTTCACCATTTATGAAGCCAGCCGAGACCTCATGAAAGAGCGCCGGGCCGAATGGCATGAAAAGTACACCCTTCCATCACTCTGGAGGTTCTACCAACCCGACCGCAGGGCACACGGTTCCTACTGGTTCGATTGGGGAACTGAGCAGGAAGTTGCCTGGAAAAACAACTACCGGCTCTGGATGCAGTTCGTAAATGAGTATAAAAATCGTGGTGGGAGTGTCACATTGGGTTCAGATGCAGGATACATTTTCAAACTCTACGGATTCGCCTATATCCGCGAAATGGAGCTGATGCGCGAAGCCGGATTCCATCCTCTTGAAATATTCCAGTCAGCATCGCTCAGGGCTGCTGAGGTTCTTGGAAACGACCATGAACTCGGCACCATAGAAGTAGGAAAACTTGCTGATTTGGTTATTGTTGAAGAAAATCCACAACAAAATCTTAAAGTACTTTACGGAACAGGGGCTATTCGGGTAGATGATACCAATACCTTGAAAAGAGTAGGCGGTGTTAAGTATACCATCAAAGACGGAATTGTTTTTGACGCAAAACAGCTTCTTGATGATGTAAAAGAGATCGTACAGGAAAAAAAGGATGCCGAGGGTTTTGAAATAACTCAGCCCGGTTTAGACTGGTAATAAGTAAATTACCAACCCAAACCGGAATCTTTTTTAACCTGTTTCAGTAAAAACCGGATTGAAAACTTAATCGACAAATAAAACACACAGGTGATTCACATGAAAACAAAGTTATCCATAAGTTTTGTAGTACTTCTATTGTCTGTTTCACTTTCTGTTGCTCAAGCGCAGGAAGCATCCCACAGCCGGGCGTTTGGCATTGGTGCACAAGTAACGAGTCCGGCCGGTGTTGCCATGAAGGGCTGGATCTCAGACAATGCAGCCATTGCATCGGTTGTTAGTTTTGACCTTAGAGAAAATGCCTCTTCTTTTTACATTCATGCCGATTATTTAATGCATAAACACTACGACACTCCTGACTGGGATATCGGCGTTCTCTCCTACTACTACGGTGTTGGCGGACGTTATATCTACCGCGATGCGGGTCTTGACGACAGTTTTTTTGGCATTCGGCTCCCAGGTGGACTTAATTTCACATTCACCGACCTGCCCTTCGATTTTTATATAGAAATGGCTCCCATTTTAGAAGTCACTCCCGACCTTGCTTTTGGATTTAATGGAGGCATTGGTTTCAGGTACTTTCTAAACTGATAATTTAACTCCCCTATAATCGATTTAATGAAGACTCCAAAAGTGTAACCGGTGTTACCTTAAGAGTCTTCATTTTTCTACCCATATCATTACCTTCGTCGGAAGCACACATTACTTTGAATCAATCCATTTTTTAGAATGCCCTCTACCCTGCCCGATTTTTCTGAGATTGAAAAAGCTCATCAGCGAATTCAGAAGTTTGCCCATCGAACTCCTGTAATGACATCAACCTATTTTAATGAAAAGACTGGCGCTTCAATTTTTTTTAAATGTGAAAATTTTCAGAAAATCGGTGCTTTTAAATTTCGAGGGGCTTTTAATGCTGTTTCTAAACTAACCCATTCGGCGGGAAAAAAAGGAATTGTTACACACTCTTCGGGCAACCACGCGCAAGCTGTTGCACTGGCGTCGAAAATGAGCGGCTATAGTGCTACTATTGTCATGCCCGAAAATGCCCCAAAGGTAAAGGTGAAAGCCGTTCGAGGCTATGGTGCAGACATTGTTTTCTGCGAAAATACAACTAAAGCCCGCGAAGAAACCGCACAGAAAGTTATGGATGAAACGGGTGCTACATTCATTCATCCCTACAACCATCCCGACGTGATTGCAGGACAGGGAACCTGTGCCAAAGAACTTCTGGAAGATCATCCCGATCTCGACATCATTATGGCTCCGGTTGGCGGCGGTGGACTGATCAGCGGAACAGCTATCTGGGCCAGGCACCGTAATCCAAATATCAAAATTATCGGGGCAGAACCGAAATGGGCTGATGACGCCTACCGATCATTAAAATCGGGAAAAATTGAACCTGTACTGCGAACAGATACAGTAGCCGACGGCCTCCGGACCTCGCTGGGAGAACTGACATTTCAAGCCATTCAGCGTCATGTAGATAACATTCATACCGTATCGGAAGAGGCGATTATTTCAACCATGAAGGATATCTGGGAGAGAATGAAGATTATCATAGAGCCCTCATGTGCTGTTCCCCTGGCAGCAATTTTAGAGAACAATCTAGATGTCGCAAACCTTAAGGTTGGAATCATTTTGACCGGTGGGAATGTAGACTTACAAAACCTTCCATTTGCATAAAAAAAGAGACACAACCATAAGTTGTGTCTCCAATACGCTTTTCAAAATAGGATTGAGGTGATTACTCGTTCACTTTTACATCGGTAATTGTAATATTCATCGTCATTCCCTCATCACTTTCCAGCATGCGTTCAAACTGCTCCATCTGAGGCTTGATTTGTCTTTCTATAGCCTGACGCTGAGCTTCGGGCATCTGACTGAGCTGCTCCTCCATCTGGCGCATCGCCTGCCTCGCCTCAGCAATCTCTTCCTCACTAAATTGAGATGCCATTCCACCAATTTTCATCGTCATTTTCATCGGAACGGGGTAACCGGAAAAAACCTGATAGTCATCCAGATTCATCTCCATACTCATGTTCTGATCGCCATCTACAGTCTGTTCCATAAAAACTTTTCGAACATACATTGTGCCCGATTCTATCCAGAACGTAGCTGTATCAAACACAATCTCCATATCTTCCATCTCCATTTCGTTCTGATCGAGTGACTCCAGCAATTCCCGGTCGTTTACAAATACTTTATAGGTATTTACCCCATTCAGTCTCTCCTCAGAAATACTTTCAGCACCATGTATCAGCTTTACTATCTGATCCACAGAGCCTGCCATTGCAGTAAAATCCATCTCCATGGTTTCATCATTTTCCAGATCCAGGTAGGGATTTCCGTATTCATCAACTCTTTTCACATACATCGTGGTCATATCGGGAATCATCCCCCCTTCATTCAGCTGCATAGTCATTGATAATCTCTCAATTTGCGATAGCCACTCCGCATTTTTACTGACCATCTCTTCAGCAAGCCGTTCGGCCGAAGGCTGTGAAAACACCGAAACAGCGGTTAAAGAGAATATTAAACTTGCTGTAAGTAATTTGATTGGTACTGTTCTAACTCTCATAATCTTTTTCTTCTGAATTGATTTTTTTGTGATGCAGTTATGTTACATATTTGAATTCAATAATTGAAATATCAAGTAACAGTATATGCGTAAAGACGACATATTTACTGCCATGATCCGTGAAGAGCTGGAGCAGCATGAACGGTTTTTTCTATTTACGGAGAGAGAACTTTTAAGAGAGAAAAAGTATCAAAAGCTTGCAACTCAATCTCTTCGCCAAACCAGAATATTCGCGATTATTGTATTTCTAACCATCGTTACCTTCTCTCTCATCAGCATCATGCACTTTGTGGAATTTGGTCAACAGGGCGGTTTATCCCGTTTCATTCTTGGTCTGCTTTCCTGGGCTTTTGCCATCGCTTCCGTCTTTTTTTATACCAAAAATGTACTTGAAAAGAAAAAATGTATGGAACGGGTGATTAAATTACTTGAAGCACGTGATCAATTTTACGATAATGACAGTAACCGCTAACCAGCTTACAGGACCATTATGCAAAAAATGATTTCAGCCGCCCTCCTTGTCGGAGGTTTGATTTTACTCTATTTCGGTTACCAGGAGATGCAGTCTTTCGGGTCTGAGGTAGAAGAATTTGTAACCGGTTCCCCAAGTGATCGATCGATCTGGATGATGGCTGGCGGCGGGGCTCTCTCAATTGCCGGGCTGGTTGGTCTGGTAAGAGGAAAGATTTTTAAATAAGTCGACCTACCAATACCCGTTCTTCCAAAAACATAGCCTAACGATCAAAACTCTGTCACAAATACTCAGAGTTTTGAAACAGCTTCATCCATATCACGTATCAGCTGCCACCTGTACATACCGGCATTGTGGCCGTCATCCCAGGTGATTTTCAGGGCATGATTTCCAACCGGTTCAGCTTTCACAATTTCGAATTTTCTAGTCGGTTTAATTTTAAAAAGCTCAGGCTCATACTTCCCCATTTCAGAATGTCCACCCCGGCAGGAAACACAAGGACAGTTTTTACGCAATCCAAAAAGTGATAGCTCTGTGGTGTGTCCGTCTGCCCATTCAACTTTGAATAACTGTTCCGAATTGCTTACATCTACCGACACGGGTTTGTATCTTGCGTCCATTACCTGATGATTTAAATGATTTACTATGGGATTTTTCCCGTTTTGCTACAAATATACGCACCATTTATGTGGATTTTAAGTACCATTTTACTCCTAATTTTCTCAGCCAGCGCTTGGATTGGCAGCAGAAAGTCATTTTACATAGACGGGCTCACTCCGCCACTTGTACTCAACTCTCTCTTGGGCCTGCTCGCTTTTTTCACCCTTTTGATCATCGCCAACTCCTTTGGTTACTTTCCACAGTCTGTTGCAGCTCCTTTTATGATGGGTATCTACACCATAATCGGAGGATTTTTCTTTGGATATGCTTTCCGGCTTTACAAAGAGCGAGCCGGCTCAGGCACCATCCTATATCAAAACCGAACGTTTTGGGTTGATCACGCTCCAAACCTGCTGGCTGCCGCTATTATCATATTTGGCCTCTACCGAACATCCATTTTGATAGATCTGCCGGTTACCGGAATTCGCATTACATCCGGACTCTCACTCATAGGATTTGGCCTGTTTACATGGACACTAAAACCTGTCCCTGAGTTCAGAACCGACGGGGTGCTAATTTTAGACAGGAGAATCAACTGGCCTGATGTTGTATCATGGCACTGGCAGAGTGAGGAGGTTTTAGCTATTGAGTTTATGGCAGGTGAAAAGAGCCGCGAAAAACGTATCAAACAGTTTACAACAGCAGTGCCTGTATCAGACAGAAAAGAGATTGAGATGATCCTGAAATCGAAAATGGATGAATTTGCCGAAGAGCGCCGGGAAAAGATGTTCAGCTCAGAGGAAGATTAATAAGTACTGCAATCTACTATAGCTACTCGATATTCTTAATTAACGTGAGTTCGATATAAAATCATTGAATTTGGCAACATGAGAAGTCCCCTCCTTACGAAGGAGGGGAGACGCTTCTTCCAAATTCTTATATCGAACTCACGTTAATTAAGTACATCTCACTTCTGATACATTATTCGGCAAAAACCGAAAATTACTACGTCAAAATTTTTAAATCCGGACCACACAATTTGATCAATGTATAGTCCGGTTCAATTAAATTTAAGCCAAAGGCATTTCCTAACTATTTTTCATCATTTCACTTGCCATGATGAAGAGAGGCTGGTTTTCAAACCTATGATAAAATGGCCGCAGTCTTTCGGTATTGTAGTGCTTATCCACATCAACCAGTTTCTTTCGGCTGGTCACAATTTCTATAGGAATATTGCTGTAACGCCCGTTGCTCAGCACTACCAGACGGCCTGATACACCTTCCAGAATCAGATCAAGAGCAAGGTTTCCAAAAGCCATGGGAGCAATAGAATCGATCGCATCGGGATCACCGCCGCGCACCATGTAACCAAGTTTCTGATTTACCGTGCGAATCTCCTTCCCGTTATTAAATTTTGGCGAACGTCGCTGAAGCTCTTCAGATACAAGATCACCGATCCCTCCAAGCTTCTTATGACCGAAAGCGTCGGCACGGCTATCTTCAAACACCATCTCACCACCCTCAAACATGGCCCCTTCAGATACCAATACCATGGAGTACTTACTTGGATTGGAATTTCGATCTTCCACGAGCAGTTCGGTTAGGTGCTCCATATCAAACTTATATTCGGGAATCACGCATCGGTGAGCGGCACCTGCCATGGTTGGCAGCATGGCCGTAAAACCCGCATATCGGCCAAAAACTTCCATTACAAGAAAACGCTCATGAGAACCAGCAGGAGTTCTCAAATTATTTGCCAGATGAATTGTACGGGTTACACACGTACTGAAACCGATGCAGTAGTCAGTACCCGGCACATCGTTATCCATCGTTTTTGGAATTGCCACAACTTTCACTCCCTCTTCATGAAGCCGCACCCCGTAGCTCAGCGTGTCATCTCCGCCGATGGGTATCAACGTATCAATTCCCAAATAGTCCAGATTTTTAAGCACTTCAGGAGTAAGATCATTCATATCATCCGAGAATTTATCTTTCAAATGACTTGGCACATTCTCTTTTGAGACCTTACTTGGATTGGTTCGTGAGGTGTGCAAAAAAGTACCTCCTGTTCTTCCTGCCCTATTGACAATATCTTTTGTCAATTCAATATAATTATTGCTGTTATCGGCACCTTCGTCCCGGATTACATCGATCATACCGCCCCAGCCTCGACGAATACCTATTACCTTGTAACCTTCGCGAAGTGCCCGTATGGTTACGGCACGTATTGCCGGATTGAGTCCGGGTACGTCACCCCCGCCTGTTAATATTCCGAGAACTTTTTTACCGCTGTTGAGATTTGCCATAACTAAAGAATTTTTGATTTAAGCCTGATTTTGAACAACCTATCGTATTTTTCACAAATCGATTTATTTACTCTTAATAAGACATGGTGAGATAATATTTCGAATCAACTATTTATGATGTTTTGTATATCAATAATGTACAAAATTTGCACTGCAATCATAGATAACAAATAGAGAAGAGAGGAAGAGATACAGGGAATAATTTTTGTTTTTACAGAGATCGCTTACGATAGCAATAATTCTTGATCAATCATTTATTATGTGAATTTGCTCTGACTTTTAGAAAAGTCATAACCTAAATGCTTTTACGAGTAGTATGAATCAAACAAGTTAACTGACCGTCTAGTGATCAAATAGAACGGTGATCAACCATGATGCAACGATTTTCGACGTAGGTTAAATCTCTATCTTTTGCTTTTTTCTTCGCAGAGTCCGTACTCACATCAAGCTGTGTCCAGATAATCGGTTTTTGCTCTCTCCTATCAGCCCATTCGATAATCTCTATCACGGTTTCATCCGTGTACTTTTTGTTTCTGAATATGTTCATCACATCTACCTTGACCTCTTCGGGGATGTCATCAATGGAAGGATAGCTTTTTAGCCCAAAAACCTCTGTTTCATTTGGATTTATCGGAATCACGGTAAAACCCTGATCAATCAGATATTTTGTGATGTGGTTGCTGGTTCTGTAAGGATTGGATGAACAGCCAATAACAGCAATGGTCTCAACTGTATCAAAAAGTTCATTAAGGTCGGGTTTATCGGCGCCGAAGAGGATGCTCAAATTCTTAATTCTGCTTTAAAATGGTTATATTTAGGACTCACAACACAATAATTGAAAATAAATACAAAACATTTTGTCAAAAGTAAAAGACGGAGATACCGTAAAAGTACATTACACCGGCACATTGACTGACGGTACGGTATTTGATACATCAGCAGAACGAGAACCATTAGAATTCACACTGGGTCAGGGCCAGTTGATTCCGGGCTTTGAAAAAGCCGTTGTTGGAATGAACGTTGGCGACTCAACAGAAGTAGAAATCCCAAGCGATGATGCTTACGGAGAAGCAAGAGAAGATTTAGTTATCTCAGTACCCAAAGATCAGCTGCCGGATGATGTTGAACCACAAGTTGGAATGCAGCTTCAGGTAAATCAGCAGGATGGACAACCTATTCCTGTTCGTATTACTGACGTTGGAGAAGAAAATCTGACACTGGATGCCAACCATCCGCTTGCAGGTCAGGACCTGAAATTTGAGATTGAGCTGGTAGAAATTGCCAACTAATTTCAATTCGTAATATTTTACAAACCCGATCTGATTGCTACTGTATATCAGATCGGGTTTTTTTATTTGACGATGACTCCCCCTCTAGAGAGGGGAATCACGATTTTTTAAACCTGTTTACAGCTTTTAATTACCACAGCAAGACATTAAAAAATGGCCGATTTTAACGAAAAAAGTACCGTAAGTATCACCTGCCCACTGGGCCTCGCCCCACTGCTGGAAAAAGAGGTTCGGCAACTGGGTTTTAAACCAATTTCGACAAGGCAAACAGGTGTTGAGATTGAAGCAACCCTAAACGACTGTATCCTGCTCAACTTCTGGTTAAGAACGGCTCACCGCGTTCACTACCTGATGGAAGAAAAGTCGATACAGTCACCCGACCAGCTTAGAAACTGGTTAAAGAAGATTCCGTGGGAAAACTGGATCTCTGACGACGGCTATTTCTCTGTAACCTCCCGGGTTGATCATCCCACAATTGATAATGATCAGTTTGCAAACCTGGTTGTCAAGGATGCCGTTGTAGACCGTATCCGGTTTAAAACAGAATCGCGTCCCGATACCGGATCAAACCTGAACGACACAGTACTTTTTCTGTTCTGGAATCGAAAAGGGGCAAGGATTTTTCTGGATACCTCCGGTGAATCCCTCTCACGACGAAATTATCGGTCTGCTTCTGTAGCTGCTCCCATGCAGGAGACTTTAGCATCGGCTATCGTACAGTCCACCCGATGGAAACCGGGCAAGGAGCACTTCATCAACCCTATGACGGGAAGCGGCACGATTGCCATAGAAGCTGTAATGCTTGCTCTTAACAGAGCACCCGCTTCACTGCGAAATAATTTCGGTTTCATGCATATCATCGGTTATGATGAAGCGTACTACCAGCAAGTACGAGACGATGCAAAAAAGAAAGCCGTAAAAGATGTAGAAGGAAAATTTATTGCAACCGACAATGATCCGCGAGCGATAATGGCAGCTGCTAAAAATGCAAAAACTGCCGGTGTTGATCATCTGATTGAGTTTGAAACCTGCGATTACGATAAAACGCCTATACCGGACGGAGATGGCGTCGTTGTCTTCAACCCTCCCTACGGCATGCGCCTTGAGGACAACACCGATTTAAGACCACTTTACAAGAGTATTGGTGATTTCATGAAGCAAGATTGTCCCGGGAAAACAGGATACGTTTTTACAGCGAATATGGCATTGGCTAAGAAGGTTGGATTGCGGGCCAAATCGAGAACCACACTGTACAACTCTACACTGGAGTGTAAGCTCTTTGAATACGAGCTGTATAAAGGAAGTAAAAAGTAAACTAAATAAGAACTGATTAGATGCGAATTCTACTTTCGATTCCCTTTTTCCTATTCCTGGCTGCATGCGACGGACAGACAGACACTCAGAGAGAATTTCTGAATCAATATTCTGAATATTGCGGATACGCGTACGAAGGCTCAACTAACTTTGTGGATTTGAGCAGTGGTCATCTTTTCGAAAATGCCAGACTGACCATGACTCTATCTAATTGTGATGAAGATGAGATCCGTATCCCTTTTCACGTGGATGACGACACATCGCGCACCTGGATTGTAAAGATGACACCGCAGGGTCTGCACTTGAGTCATGATCATCGATACCCGGACGGTACTCAACACGACAATAACTTTTACGGAGGATATGCTGACGGTGAAGGATCTTCTTCCATTCAGTACTTTCCGGCTGATCACAGAACCATAGAGGAACGACCGGCAAGAGCGGCAAACCGATGGGCCAAGGAGATCGATCCGGAAAATGAAAAATATTACTACCGGCTCTATTTGAATGGCGAACTCAGGCTGGAAGCAGAATTTGATCTCTCCCGGCCAATTGCGCTTTAAATCGTTATTCTTTCATTTTCACAATCGTCACACCATCGCGCAGCGGCAGCATCAGCTGCTCAACCTCATCATCATCGCGGATCATCTCATTCATCCGGTGGATAGCCTCCGCTTTTCGATTTTTTTGACTAAGCACATCCCCGCCCCACAAAACATTATCCACTACAATTAGCCCACCTGGATTGATTTTCTCTTTTGCCAGACGGTAGTACTTTGGATAGTTCACTTTATCCGCATCGAGAAAAATAAGATCGAATGTACCTTCAAGTTTAGGAATAATTTCAAGAGCATTTCCCATTATTTGTTTGATTTTCAATCGATAAGGATCTCTCGCCAAAAACGGTTCCGATATTCTTCGATACCGCTCATTCATTTCACAGGTAATCAATTTTCCCTCGTCTGGAAGTGCATCGGCCATCATAATTGCAGAATAGCCTGTAAAGGTTCCTACTTCCAGTATTCGTTTTGTACCGGAAATAGATACCAACAGTTTAAGCAGCATTCCGGTCTGCCGGCCACTCAGCATATCGATAAACTCCAGATCATCATCTGAAGCCTTCACAAGTTCCTTGATAATCTCCGGCTCTTCCGACGTGAACGATTCCGTGTAATCTGCAATTTGTTTGTTCGTGATCTCCATGTACCTTAAACTCTTAAATGAACCTGAAATTTATCAAGTGTATAGAAAGATGTACACCCCTCGTCCCGACGAAATACTGTCGGGTCACTCCCCTCAAGGGGAGAATATCTTACTACACACTCCTCAAACCCTTCCACCATTTTTACCGTGAATAGATCATCTGCTGATTTCATACCTGCAAACGAATCAAAGTGGTTTATCTCTATTTTTGATCTCTATGTTCGCAACCTGTTCTGGCGACGCTTCAAAAATATCGCGATTGATCAACAGTACCAACCCGGAAAGGATAGCAAAACCATTTATTATCTCAACCACACCTCCTGGTGGGACGGTTTGATTCCATTACTTCTGAATCAAAAAATATTTAAACAGAAAGCCCGGGCCTTAATGGAAGACAAACAGATGAAGCAGCACAGGTTTTTCAGTAAAATCGGTGCATTTTCAGTGAATTTAAGCGAACCCAGAACGGCTATTAAATCACTTCGTTATGCTGTGAATTCTATGGAGCGGAAAAACTCAAGCCTATTTATCTATCCCGAAGGAAAAATTGTGCCCTTTACAACCGAAAAACCGCAGTTTCAAAAAGGACTGGGCTGGATTGCCGGTCGCAGTCCTGATTCAGATATTGTACCGATTGGAATCTATATCCATATGGCCAGGTATGACAAGCCCGAGCTGTTTATAAAAATAGGACACCCTGTAGATTTCGATTCTAAACAGTCATCGGAAAATCTCAACCTGCTATTTGAACAGCAGATGCAGGATCTATTGGTCGATTTACAGAACAATGCTCATGAACATCCTCAACAATTCACAACTCTTTGATTTCCCCTTACCTGCTCCTAGTCAATGCGTTGCAACCAGATTTAAATACACTTCTCTGTAAAAAAGCATTAACTTTACAGCTACACTTTTTATGTTTTTTGTATTTGGTGCATTTTAGAGTTCACAGAAAAAAATTTGATTTAACACCATAATCCATGAGTGAAATACAACCAAGTGTCAGTTATAGTTTTACCATGCGGCTTGGAATTGAAAATAAGCCCGGCATGCTCGCAAAAGTATTAAATGTTATTGCAGAACATCGGGGCGATCCCGGTGGTGTAGATGTTGTAGCCGTTGAGGGAAAATTTAAAGTTCGAGACATTACAGTAAGTGCCCGTGATGCCCGCCATTCCCGCGAGATTGTTGAGGCAGTAAAGCAAATTGACGGAATTGATGTTCGATATGTATCTGACCGGGTATTTCTGCTCCATATCAACGGGAAAATCAGCATAAAGAATAAAGTACCCGTAGATACTCGCGACACGCTTTCCATGGCCTACACGCCAGGTGTTGCCCGTATCTGTAAAGCCATTGCACGGGATAAAGACAATGTTCACTCTCTTACCATTAAACAAAATTCTGTTGCTGTAGTTACGGATGGAACAGCCGTACTGGGTCTTGGAGATATCGGCCCTGAAGCTGCCATGCCGGTAATGGAAGGAAAAGCGATGCTCTTTAAGGAGTTTGCCGACATTGACGCCTATCCGATCTGTTTGAGTACCAAAGACGCTGATGAGATAATCAGAACAGTAAAAAATATATCACCGGGATTTGGCGGAATCAACCTGGAAGATATCGGTGCTCCCAAATGTTTTGAGATTGAACATCGACTCAAACAAGAACTCGATATTCCCGTATTCCATGATGACCAGCACGGTACAGCAGTAGTAGCGTTGGCAGCAACAATCAACGCGCTCAAGGTTGTTGGGAAAAAACTGGAGGATATTCGAGTGGTCGTTGTAGGAATTGGAGCGGCCGGAAGTGCCATCAGCCGAATACTGCTTGAAGCCGGTGTTAAAGAGCTGCTGCCCGTAGATATAGACGGAATTCTGAACCGGGATGAAACAGAGCATCTTGACGACAACAAAAAGTGGGTTGCTGAAAATGCAAATCAAAAAAATGTTAAAGGCGGGCTTCTGGATGCTACGAAAGGAGCCGATCTGATCATTGGGGTTAGCGGTCCGGACACTGTTCCCGTCGAAGCCGTGGAACAGATGGCAAACGATGCGATTGTATTTGCTATGGCAAATCCCGATCCGGAAATTCGCCCCGAAAAAATTCAGGGGAAAGCCAGAATTATCGCTACCGGACGTAGCGACTATCCAAATCAGATCAACAATGTATTGGCGTTTCCGGGAATCTTCAGAGGTGCACTGGATGCCAAGGCATCAGATATTAATGAAGATATGAAACTGGCTGCCGCTTACGCTATTGCCAACTGCATTGGTGAAGATGAAGTGGGTGAAGAGTACATCATCCCGAGTGTATTTAACAAAAAAGTTGTGCGGGAAGTGGCAAAAGCAGTGAAGGAAGCCGCTTATGAA
Source organism: Chitinophagaceae bacterium T5-Br10_B2g13 (assembly GCA_001564065.1). Classification (GTDB taxonomy): domain Bacteria; phylum Bacteroidota; class Rhodothermia; order Balneolales; family Balneolaceae; genus Rhodohalobacter. The sequence goes on along the minus strand of LKNA01000007.1, from coordinate 32,127 downwards.
AGTGGTGCAGCTAAAAGAACGAAATAAAGTTCGATTGGCTAACAGTTGTTACTCCCTTCTCAAGGCTACAATAGGATCCAGCCTTGACGCTTTCCATGCAGGATAAAAACCGAAAAACACGCCTACAGCAGCTGATACACTCACTGCCACAATCATCGCTTCGGTTGAGAAAAGTGCGGGCCAACCGGCGTATGTGGCAATCACTTCAGTTGCAATAATACCAAGCAGAATTCCGCCAATTCCACCCAACAGACAGAGTACTACGGATTCAATCAAAAACTGAAGAAGTACATCCGGGCCTTTCGCTCCAACGGCAAGTCTCAATCCGATTTCGCGGGTTCGCTCGGTGACACTCACCAGCATCACATTCATAATCCCAATACCGCCAACAAATAGCGATACGCCGGCGATCGAAGCCAGCAACCAGGTCATAATCCGGGATGTTTCCGTAGCCGCCTGAGCAACCTCTTCCTGCGTCTGAACCGTGAAATCGTTCTCCTGAGACGGTGCAAGCCTGTGACGCTCCCGAAGCAGATCTGTAATTTTTTGCTGAGCAATGGCCATGGAATTGTCATCAAAAACCTGAACGTTAATCACCATTGCATGACTTCGGCCTGATATTCTTTGAAAGGCCGTCGAGTAAGGCACCAGGACAATATCATCCTGAACCGACCCCATTAGTGACATCCCTTTGGGCTCTAAAACACCAATCACTTCCAATGGTAATCCTCTTACTCGAATAGTTTCCCCAATTGGATCGGCCCCTTCAAAAAGTTCCTCTACAATGGTTTGACCGACGACGGCTACCAAACTCGATCTCTCTACATCCTCATCACTGAACATTCTTCCACTTTCTACAGGCCACTGGCGAATTTGAAGATAATCAGCTGACTGGCCATAAATTCTCGTATGCCAGTTTCGATTGCCATAAACCAAAACTCTTTGCGACCTTACTTCAGGACTGGCTGCTATCACTTCAGGAATCTCGTCGCGCATGGCAATCGCGTCTTCTACCGTTAAAGTGTTGGCACTACCACCTCCAATACTCACACCTCCAAGCTGGCGAGATCCCGGAAACACCAACACCACATTTTGCCCCAGCCGGTTCACCTGCTCCTGAACTTCAGAGCTTGCTCCCTGTCCCAAACCAACCATTGTAATCACGGCAGCCACGCCTATGATAATACCCAGCGCGGTGAGCAGAGTCCGCATCTGGTTTCTTCGAAGGGCTTTAAATGCCACATATGGAACTGCTGACCATTTCATAATCAATAACCTTCGTTAATTAACTCAATGTCTTCTTCATCTTCCCACTCGCTGAGAGCCTGCTCTGCGCTGCGTGGCTCAATGGTTTTGTCCGATCGAATCAAACCATCGCGAAGAGTAACAATACGACCGGTAAACCGGGCGATTTCCGGTTCATGCGTCACCATCAGTATGGTTAAGCCATTTCTGTTCAGCTCCTGAAACAGATCCATAATTTCGAGACTGGTACGGCTGTCGAGATTACCCGTCGGTTCATCTGCCAGCAACAATTTCGGTTCTGAAACGAGCGCACGTGCGATGGCCACACGCTGTTGCTGCCCCCCTGAAAGTTCGTTCGGAGTATGATCGGCCCGATCTGCAAGCCCGACAATCTCCAGTGCTTTTTTTGCTTTTTGATGCATCTCCTTCCAGCTCAAATTCTCTTTGCTGTAGAGAAGCGGAAGTTCCACATTTTCCAGTGCTGTTGTTCTGGGAAGCAGATGAAAATTTTGAAAAACAAATCCCAGTGTCCGATTTCTGACTTCAGCGAGTCTCTCCTTCTTAAATTTTGATACATCTTCATCATTTAGCAGATAAACTCCCTCCGTCGGCTGATCCAGACACCCCAGAATATTCATCATGGTTGATTTACCCGAACCGCTGGCCCCCATAATTGATGTAAACTCTCCGCGTTCAATATCCAGATCAATTCCGCGCAGTGCGTCCACGGCAAGGGAACCGGATCGATAGGTTTTGGTGATATTTTGAAGCTTAAGTACACTCATATCTCTATCAATATTGAGCCTGATTGCCGCTGAACAGGCTTCTTCGTCCTTCCTCACCGCTTCTCTGTAGCGAAAGCCCTATCGCTAATCTTTCACCGGGTTGAACACCATCCAGAATCTCGGTATGCAGGCCATCACTCAATCCTGTTTTTACTCTTCTGGCTACCAGCTCTTCACCTTCAACCAGGTAGACAATTCCATCCATTTCATCATCTTGCGGAGGGTTTTCCGGTCTTATTTGATCCGGCAGGCGAGCCCTGAGCGCTGTATTTCTTACACGGACAACATCTTGACGTTCAGCAACAATCACAGAAACCTCGGCAGTCATACCGGGTTTGAGCAACAGTTCTGAGTTATCAACAGCGATAATGGTTTCGTAATTAACAACATTATCCACAACCATAGGAGCATTTCGAACCTGAATTACATCTCCTTCAAATCTCCTTTCACGGTATGCGTCAACCTGAAATGTGACCCTCTGCCCCTCATGAACCATTCCAATATCAGCTTCGGAAACGTTGGCATGAATCCACATTTCGCTTAAGTCAGATGCCAGCTCAAACAAAATCGGTGCATTGAGGCTTGCAGCTACCGTTTGTCCCACATCAACTTCCCTTGATATTACAATACCATCCGTCGGTGCTTTGATTGTGGTTCGGTCCAGCTCTCTTTCAGCACGTTCCAGTGAATGCCGCCGTACTCTCACCTGGGCTTCAGCCTGGCGAAGTGTTGAGCTTGCCTGATCCACTTCGGATGGTGCAATAAACTGCCGTTCACGCAACTCCTGCACCCGATTGTACTGCATCCGGGCCAGTTCGAGGCCTGCTTTTGCCGATTCAAGTTCAGCCCTGGCAGAACTTACTTCCGCTTCAAATGTTGAGGGATCAATTTGTGCAATAACCTGGCCGCGTTCCACACGGCTGTTAAAATCAACATAAATTTCATCTATAATGCCGGACACCTGGCTGCCCACCGTCACTTTCTGTACCGGCTGTATAGAACCAAATGCGGTAACACGCTGAGAGACCTCACCACTGTCTACCGTTTCTGTATGTAATGGAGGCAGGGCTCTTTCCTGTGATGAATAAAAACCGGTAAACCACCAAAAAGCGGCAGCGGCAATAATTAATAGTCCTGCTAATATTTTTCCGTATTTCATAAAAACCCGTTCAATTCCATTGTCTTGAAAGTGTTTAGCTATATTCGCTTATAATACTTTCAAGTTTCTCCCCTGTCAATATTACTGAGGCTTAAACGGGAAAATTGTTGTTAAAAGTTATCAATACAGTCAAACTAAGATCGATTAGCTGATACAAAAAAGGCGCAGAAGCATTACTGCCTCTACGCCTTTTGGGGGTCATCTATGAAAGTTTAGCCAATATCAGTTATTCAACTCATCCATCCACTCATTAAATTGGTTAGATACGGAATCGTACACGTTTTCAGCTTCTGTCTTGACTCTATCCCACGAATCTTGTGATGCGTTTTTCACTTCATCAATGGTTCTTTCAAGTTCTGACCGGTCATCACGGAGTTCACGATACGCTTCTTCAGCACTTTCGCTAACATCATCACCGGCTTCTTCAATGCGATTTCCAAGTTCATCAATCCTTGCGTCCAAGTCCTCTTTCAAATTTTCGAGATTACTTACTAATTCCTGTCGCTCCTGTTCAACCCTTTCAGCTTGCTGATCATTTTCTCCATTACAGGCGTTCAAAAGAAAAAGTCCCAAAAGAGCCGTAACAGATGTTAGAATGATTGATTTTTTGATTTTCATAAGTAGATAACTGCTTTATTAAGTTTTGTTACTTACCTGTTTATAACCAACTGTGTCCTAATATGTTCCAACCGTGTCAAATAATTACCGGTTACTTTATTATACACTATCTCACTGTTTTGCTTCTATCTACCGAAATCTTTATCGTCTATTCGTTTTTACTTTCATTAACCCGCTTCTATGAAACCATTTTCTACGATCATCTCATTGCTTCTGTTTCTCGTCCTGGCATCAGACGCATTTCCCCGGCAATCCAGTGTCAATATTGAGGTTCAGGGAAACAGTCGGGATGGATATACCTTTTATGCCAATAATCAATCCTATACTCCGTTTGTTGTAACCGTCGATTTCAGCATTTTAGAGAACCTTCGTGCCAGCGCCTCGCTTCCATATTCCAGAAATGTTAGCCACAGCAGAACACGTCTATTCAATCTCACCAGGGTGATGGACACTTATAAGACCAACTATAGATACAGATACCGAACGCATACCGGCTGCCTGGATACAGAACCGGATGACATTGAGTACCTTCTGCCCTATCCGGAGGAAATTAAAGGCCGGTTCGGTGAGTTAAGCTATGTCTATGAGCGGATCAACCACAACGCGCCTGAAGACTGGTACTCCATTGTTTTTCATATGGAAGATGAATCAGTGATACATGCTGCCAGAAAAGGAACCGTTATTTCTATACGCGATGGTGACAATTCTACGCATGAGGGGCTCGTATTTTCCAGCAACCGGAATTATGTAGTAGTTGTACATGAAGACTGTACTTTTGCGAGATATTCGATATTTCGTGATGACAAGATTTTTGTTGATATAGGTGATACCGTTTATCCCGGTGATCCGTTGGGAGAGATGGCGGGTGAAGAGTTTGGGTTCGGCAATCAGATTCGATTACTCATCTATTACAGAAATGATGAATCCGTGACCTTTAATCGCGAAGATGCAGAAGGGATACACAACTGGCACTATGTAAAACCAAAATTCAGAACAAATACCGGCCATTTTCAAATTCCTGAACCCGGAACAGAGTACATCAGTATCCATCCCGAGGAAGTTATTACAGAAGAGATGGGCCGAAGAGAACGCCGCCGATGGAATCGAAGCAATTAACCCAACACAAAAACTCAAAACTCCGTCAGTACGCTCAGGGCTAACAGACGGATACCGTTAAATTTCAAAACGCTACAATACATGAAATATATAATTCCATTACTCCTAGCAGTGTTCACTCTCACTGCCTGTGAGTCTGATTCAAACCAGATCGAAGATCAGAACCATCAAACCGAGGTAACGACATCTTTCTTCGAAATCAATTGGATTCTGATTGAACTTAATGGAGAACCTGTTCCTGAAACTGAAACAGTTGAATCCATTCCCACGATCCAGTTTGATGAATCCGAAAATCGTTTATATGGCCGTGGCGGCTGCAATCAATACAACGGCGGATTTGAGTACGATTCAGAGACGGGTGAAGTGGAGTTTACGCAGATTGCAGCAACAAAAATGGCTTGCCCCGATATGAAGATTGAAAACCTCTATTTTGAAATGTTAGGTGACGTAAACCGAATGGAACAAAGCTCTCAGCTTCTCAACTTTTTCAACGATTCCGGAGAGACCATCGCTCTATTTGAAGTAATGGAAAATTGAAACTCAAAAATCCGTCAGCACACTCTAAGCGGGCAGTTGGTTGTATTAAATTCATTCTCAACCTAATACCACCCGTCAGACCGCATGAAGCAGTCTGACGGGAATCTTGTTTTTTTATTTTTTAACACACGCCACAGCACACTTCTCCCCGTCCATCGCAGCGGATATAATTCCACCGGCGTAACCGGCTCCCTCTCCACACGGATAGAGCCCCTTCACTCTCACATGCTGAAATGTCTTCCAGTCACGCGGTATACGCACCGGTGAGGATGTCCGCGACTCGGGAGCATGTACCACAGCTTCATTCGTCAAATATCCCTTCATTGATCGATCAAACTGTTCGAAACCCCGGACCAGTGCATTGTGTATAAAATCCGGCAGTACATTACTCAACTCTACGGATTTTATTCCCGGAGCGTAGGATGTATTCGGCAGGTCAGCCGAGTGTTTTCCATCCACAAAATCGACCAGTCGCTGTGCCGGTGCGGTCTGAGTTTTTCCACCCATCTCCCACGCCAGCTGCTCAATCGACTTTTGAAATTCCATAGCAGCTAACGGTCCATGTTCAGCAAACGGGGCAAAATCCTCCTCCCGAAGCTCCACTACAATTCCTGAATTTGCGGTAGCCCTCGCCCGCCTGGATGACGACCAGCCGTTGGTTACGATCTCCCCCGGTTTTGTGGCACACGGGGCAATAACCCCACCCGGACACATACAGAATGAGTAAACGCCGCGGTCATCAACCTGTTTGGCAATACTGTAAGGTGATGGTGGCAGATAGTCACTTCGCACATCACAGCTGTACTGGATCGAATCTATCAGGGATTGCTGATGCTCTACTCTCACACCGATGGCCAACGGCTTGAGTTCAATCTCAACGCCTTTCCGATGAAGCAGTTCAAATATATCACGTGCCGAGTGGCCGGTCGCCAGAATTACCTGATCGGCCTTAAATATATCTCCTGACAGAGTCTTAGCTCCTTTCATCTGATCCCCCTCGATGATAAAATCTGTCACTCGGGTGTTGAAGTGGATCTCTCCTCCATGATCCAGAATACACTCACGCATTTTAGCAATAATTGGTGGAAGTTTATTGGTTCCGATATGGGGATGGGCTTCTACCATGATATCCCTCACAGCACCAAAGCCGACCAACAGCCGTAAAATTCGGTCAACGTCACCTCTTTTTTTCGATCGCGTGTAAAGCTTTCCATCAGAGTAGGTTCCTGCTCCGCCCTCACCAAAACAGTAGTTTGAATCCTCATTTACAATATGCTTTACATTGATTCCCTTCAGATCCTGAATCCGATCTTTCACATCCTTTCCGCGTTCCAGAATGATCGGCTTTTTCCCAAGCTCTATGAGTTTGAGTGCAGCAAAGAGTCCGGCCGGACCCATTCCCACAATGATAACTTCTTCCTCATTTCCAACATGTGGATAGTCCGGCAGTGACATCGGTTCCTCCTGATACTCCTCACCGATGTAGACATTCACCTTCAGATTGATAATCACGTCTTTCTGTCTGGCATCGATCGATCGTTTCAGGATCTCGATGTGATTGATCTCATCCATCGGAATATTCTTCTCCTGAGAGAGATATCTCTCTAGAAGCTCCGGCTTTGCAGCGGTCTCAGGGTCGACCCGTAACTGGTACTCTTTAATCATTAAAAAATGGTTTATGCAGTTTGCAACCTGAAAATAGGAATAAATACACACGATCCCGATGGGAATATGGAGTTCTCCGTCAGGCCGCTAAACACACCCCAGCTTTTCGAAAGACTCGCTTAGCGATCTTTCGCCAACCGGTCCCCTCTCGAGAGGGGAAAAGTATGAATGAAAGCATGTAATGCTATTCATGTATGCAAGGGGTGTGTTTAAAGGTCTGACGGTTAAAATCACTTTTACTACAACTCACACCTTATCGGATTCACCCCTGTCCCCTCTCTGCCTGCAGAGAGGGGAACCACTGAATAAAATCAGTGCCAACTTATTTTAATAGAGATCAAAATATAGTTTTCAAGTCAGCTGCACTTTTTGATTCGTCAGCTGGCGAAAAATGAGATTGGAGACTTTCCTGTACGGATGTAGTTTATCGGGAGGGATGAAACGAAAAGTTCAACCAACCTTATCGTATAAAGCGTTCTGTAAAATTTCAAATTATTTATCCTGAATAAAGAAAATTGGATGTAAGCCAATAAAAACAAAGAGTGAAACGCAGAATGTAAAGCAATCTTGACATTTATAAATTTTACACCTAGACTGTATGTAAAGTAAACTTTACTAAAAGAGTATGATACATTTAAAAAAATTTTTACTGCCCAGATTTTTCAGATATACAGGATACACTCTCTTATTGATCTGGCTTGCTGCTTTTATCTATATAATTTTTGCGATGAGCGACCAATTTTATGATGTTAGCTGGATATCAGCAGAAGTAACTATGTTGAGAGTATCGCTTCTTAATTACCACTTACCTGTAATTGGTTTTATTCTATGTTTAATCTCCAAGGAGAAAGTTGAAGACGAAATGAGTCTTCAGCTTCGTATGCAATCTTTTTTACTTGGACTGATAGTAATTGTAGGGATTTCTTTCGTGTTGTTGATTTATTCAATTATCTGGAATCCAATGCAGATATATTTATCGCGTGCAGGCCTTCCATCCACTCTGTTTGTGGTTTTCATAGTCCATCACTATTTAAAATGGAAAACATCTCGATATGAAAAATAGGGTAAAAAAGTTCAGAGTAGAGCTTAATCTAACGCAGGCCGAACTTTCTGAAAAACTGGGGGTATCACGCCAGACAGTGAATGCAATCGAGAACGGACGTTATAATCCCTCAACGGCACTTTCATTAAAAATTGGTATCATCCTGAATAAGAGTGTCGAAGAGATCTTTATTCTTGAAGATGATGACTGATAAATTAACTCTGTGTTTCGTCTTGCTCAACCTAGCCAGTTCTTAACCTATTTCGCTAATGCACTCATCAAAGAGTTGATTTAAAAATTCACACCTTATCGGACTCACCCCTGTCCCCTCTCTGCCTGCAGAGAGGGGAACTCCTGAATAAATTCAGAGTTAAATTACTTTCATAGAGATCATAATGTAGTTTTGCAGTCAGGATCAGGGATATGGTCAAGCTGCTTCTCCCGGTCTGACGGGTAAAACCATACTATAAAAATATGGTATCTACATTTTGTAGGAAATAAACCCACAAACACACGCCTCAACATTGTCTTTCAATTTTATTCACACTCTCTGTTCGGCACGGACAAATCGACCTCTTTTAACACCCGGATTTCGCCTTGCTACTCCCGGGGCTACAATCAGGTTACCCCTAACGGGGTTGGTTTCCTGACCCGAAGTTCATTTCAAACTCTCCCCCTCTTTTTGAACGGAGAGAAAAGAGAGGGGGGGCGGGGGGTGAGTCAGTTCACCGAAAATAGATCATCTGCTTCATTACTCTGTGCGAACCCGTGCCAATTTCATAAAAATAGACACCGCTGGCGAGTCCCGTTGGGGACCAATTCACTTCATGCTCTCCCGGTTCGGTCATCTCATCATAAATCCTCTCCACTTTCACGCCATTTACGTTGTAAATATCAATCCAGACACGGAGATCTTTATCCAACGAAAATGAGATTGTTGTCTCCCCGACAAACGGATTTGGGTAATTTTGATTCAGCTCAAAGGGATACTCCACAATCTCTTCAGGTGGATCAGACTCACCTGTTTCCACCTGAGATCGAATATCAGGCAGAAGCTGATAGAGATTTACTCCCGGACAAGCGGTGGCCGAAACATCCCGGTGTCCGGATATTACGGGCAGATAATTTCCGGCTAGAAATCCGCTGCTTTCTGCACCAATTCCCTTCTGAGTAAAACGCCAGCCAATTGTTTTGATCAAAGCATCAAGAGCCAGTGTTTGTGGTTGACTCGGAGCCGGTTGTGCACCAGGCTCAAACTGCCCCAACAGAGCAATCCCTACACTTTGGCTGTTGGCACTTCCGGCATGCGCTCCCCGAACGTCCGTCTGTTCCAGGTTTGGATTGTATCTTCCCTGATAGATCGTCCCCTCGTGATCGATCAAGAAGTTATAGCCAATATCGAGCCAGCCATTGTCATTCACATGCCAGTCCCATATTTGCCGAACCATCTGCGCCGGATTCGCCGGTTCATTAGCCGTGACTGTATGATGTACCAGTGAGTGAGAAATATCAATCGGTGTTGGCGAATAACTTGGCTCAAGCTCAGATGGCGGCAGATCACCCCACCAACCGGCCCGATCCACAATCTCCGGCATGTCGTAGCTTTTAGGAGCTAATTTCGCATTCTGTACATTTTCAAAATCGTCTCCGTTCTTTAGTCTTGCATCAGCCCCTGTAACTTTAATTTCCTGTAGCGTAACACCGGCCGGCATCACAATCTGCACTTCAAAACGTTCGTCCACTTCCCCGGATTCCGTAACATAAAGCATCGCCCAGTAAAAACCGCTGGGGGATTCCAGTGGAGAGATATATCCGTACGAAGAGGTCCAGTCACCAAAATCTTCATCCTGAAGCGAACTTCGAATTTGTAATTGAAACTCATTCGGGTTGATGGAATGATCGTCCAGTTTCCATCCCACCGCCAGACCTGTAAATGGCTGTTCCGTTTCTCCACTCAGTATGATAGTATTTCGTTTCGGAGATTTAGATCTCAAATTTTCACTGACCGTTTGTTCGGCCCATATCCACACCGTTCTTGGCAGTTGATCCGATTCAGTTTGAACACTCTTTTCATCAGGCTGGACAAAGGTAGATGTATCCTGTGCCCATACTGCAGGGGAAAAAACAGAAAAGATTATCAAGAAAATTAAGCTCTGTCTGAACTCAGGAGTCATAACTGCTAATTAAGATAAATTTTTACGAATGAGTGAAGGAAAATTTTCTACATTCATAGCCGTAAATTGTTTCGAATCAAAACCTAAACAAACGATTGGGATATATGAAGAAAGTACTACAACTTTTTGCATTTCTATTTTTGATTACCTCCTCACTGGCTGTTGCACAGAGTCAGGAAGAGATTGTCAATCAAATTGTTACGGAAGCAAATGAAAATTCACAACTGGAAGAGCTGGCACACCATCTGCTGGATGTTATCGGCCCGAGACTGGTGGGAACACCTCAACAGCAACATGCACACGACTGGGCTGTAGAGCTGTTCGAAAGCTGGGGTATTGATGCACGAAACGAACAGTTCGGTACCTGGCGAGGATGGGAACGTGGAGTCACTCACGTAGATCTCGTAGAACCAAGAGTGGTAACGCTGGAGGCAATGCAGCTTGCCTGGAGCCCGAGTACACCTGAAGGTGGCGTAGAGGCGGAAGTCGTATCCCTGCCATGGGTTGACAGTGCTGAAGAGTTCGAGGAGTGGCTAACAACCATCAACGGTAAATTTGTGCTGGTATCTATGCCACAACCTACCGGACGCCCTGACTACAACTGGGAAGAGTGGGCTACAGAAGAGTCTTTTGAGAAAATGCGGGAAGATCGAGAGGCATTAACTCAAAAATGGAGACAAAACATTGCAAATACAGGATACAACCAACGTTCACTGCCATCCGCACTTGAAAATGCCGGTGCTGCCGGACTGCTGATGTCGAACTGGAGCCGAGGTTTTGGAACTAATAAAGTTTTTGGTGCTTCTACAGATAATATCCCACACATCGACGTTCTGCTTGAAGATTACGGGATGCTCTGGAGACTGGCAGAATTTGGATCAAATCCGGTAATCCGGGTGAATGCTCAATCTAGAGAGATGGGTGAAGTTCCAACGTTCAATACGATTGCTGAAATTCGCGGTACCGAAAAGCCTGATGAGTACATTATCCTATCAGCTCACTACGACTCATGGGATGGCGGAACCGGAGCAACCGATAACGGAACCGGATCAGTTACCATGATGGAAGTAGCCCGAATTCTCAAGAAGGTCTACCCAAATCCTAAGCGTACCATCCTGGTTGGCCTTTGGGGGAGTGAAGAGCAGGGACTGAATGGTTCTAGCGCTTTTGTTGAGGATAATCCGGAGATTGTGGACGGCTTACAGGCTCTCTTCAATCAGGATAACGGAACGGGTAGAGTTGTTAATATCAGCGGGCAAGGTTTCTTACACTCCTACGATTATCTGACGCGCTGGCTATCCGCTGTTCCGCGTAATGTTACGCAACATATCGATACAAATTTTCCGGGAATGCCGAGCGGCGGCGGAACCGATCACGCTTCATTTGTAGCGGCCGGAGCTCCCGGGTTTTCACTCAGCTCTTTGAGTTGGGATTACTGGAGTTACACCTGGCACACCAACCGTGATACGTATGATAAGATTGTTTTTGACGATCTGAGAAACAACGTCGTTCTGATAGCAACTCTGGCCTACATGGCGAGTGAAGATCCCGAGAAGACTTCACGAGAAAGACGTGTAATGCCAATCAATCCGCGCACAGGCGAGCAGATGACCTGGCCAAACCCAAGAACCCCGAATCGTCAGGGCGGACTGGATTAAATTAGTTTACCACTTCGTGGCACGTCTATTTGCCGTGCCACGAATTTTTTTAAGATTTTATTATCACCCGGTCATTCAATATGGTCGGGTGATTTTTTTATAGCGTACCTACGGCACGCAAAAAGAGAATGAGGTGTCTACATCTTTTCTACCCATATGTTGTCCCTTGCGGGACAATTTATCTACTCACATTTAATTCCATTTCCCTGACGCTTTCAGTTATCAATTTCTATTACAAAGTTGATAAATCCATATTCTCACTCCACGACCTCTGCGTCACTGCGGTGAACCTCACCCATCCAAAAACTCCCTGATGTTTTTATAAACTCCCTCAATCAATTCGGTTCGAGCCTCCACGCTCGACCACGTGATGTGTGGTAGCATTAATAATCCGGATCTTTTTTGAACCTTCAGCAGCGGATTATCTTTTTTCATCGGCTCCTGCTCAAAAACATCCAGTGCCGCGCCGGCAATCAGCTCCTTATCAAGAGCTTTCGCAAGATCCGCCTCATTCACAATTCGCCCTCTTCCCGTATTGATCAAAATAGCCGACACCTTCATTTTCTTGAGCTGATCAAAAGCAATCAAATTATCCGTATTCTCATTCAAAGGCGCATGAATGGAGACCACATCCGAGGTTTTCAGCAACTCATCCAAATCCAACTGTTTGTATGGCTGATCTGTATTTTTACCGGATGTAGAGTAGTAAACCACCTCGGCATCAAAAGCCTCTGCAATCTGTGCAACTTTCTGCCCGATGGTTCCCAAGCCGATTATACCAAACCGTTTTCCTTTCAGTTCATGAAACGGACGATCCATGTTTGTGAAGATCTCGCTCTTCGAATAATCCCCGCTTTTGATGTATTGATCATAGTATTCCAGATCCTGCATCAAACGGAAAAGCATCGAAAAAGTAGATTGGGCTACACTGCCGGTCGCATACCCCGCCACATTTTTGACCACTACCCCGTGCTTTTCAGCAGCCTCCAGATCCACATTATTCATACCTGTTGCCGCAATTGCAATCATTTTCAGATTATCGGAGTATTTGGAAATCAGCTCTTCACCCAAAACCACTTTGTTGGTGATCACAACCTCGGCATCCTTAATTCGCTCTTCGGTTTGGTCCGGGTGCGTAAACGGATAAAAGGTAACTTCTCCCAGTTCTTTTAGTTTATCAAGATTTGGCGGTGTCCCAACGGTTTTGGCGTCAAGAAATACGATGTTCATATTCAAATCGATTTTATTCAATGTTTATTTTTCTCTTCAATCCACTTCGACATATACTTTGTCCCCTGCTGGTAGTGATGCATCAGCATTTGACCGGTAAAGTTCTTCTTCCTGTGATTTTGCAGGTTTTCACGTATATCAGCCACACGATTTAGAAAATTATCTGCGAACTTTGCTTTATCAAAATTCTGTTTCAACAGCTCAAATCCTGATTTCTGAAACTTCTTCCACTCATCCTTGGCTTGACAGAGTTCAATAGAACGCTTTGCAAACTCAACCGCTTCATCAGAAACGGCTCCGGGCCAATCGTTGGTTTCAGCTATGCCTTCTGCTCCAATAGATGTGGTTACGCTCGGTGTACCAAATCGCATAGCATCAGCCAGTTTTCCTTTCAAGCCGGCACCAAAGCGTAAAGGTGCCAATAGAACTCTTGCCTTACTGATTACCTCTTCGGCTGACTCTGCCCTGCCGTGAATCAAAAATCCCTCGGTCGGATTGTGCAGCTGATGCACTTTTTGGGAGGGATATGCACCGTAAATATTCAGTTTGGCATTCGGTAGGTCTTTGCGAATTAACGGCCAGATCTCTTCTTTCAGCCAGAGCACCGCGTTCCAGTTCGGTTCATGCAGGAAATTGCCAATGGAGACAAAATCACTTCGTTCCTCGAAAGAAACTGGTGAACTCTCCGGAAACTCCTCCATCAAAAATGGAAGATAGTGAAGCAGATCCACCGGGATTCCAAACTGTTTATTGAGCAACTCAATCTCAATTTCGGAGATCATCAGTGAAAGATCGCACCGGTAGATTGAAGCCACTTCGCGTTTGGCAATCTCCTCATGAAGCAGCATTTCATATGTGAATTTTTGCCCTTTTTTCCAGGCGTTTTCTCGGGCAGTTCGCAAACAGTGAAGATCTTCTGTGTCCAAGATTCTCACTGCATCAGGGCACTCCTCGGCAACACGCCAGCCAAACTGCTCTTCAGTCATGAACCGATCGAACATCACGGCATCCGGTTGCAGCTCTGTCACGAAATCGTTGAAGGTTGAGCTGTTCATCTTAACATCGGCCCTGGATACACCGTATTCAGCCAGATCTACTGCATAACTGCTGTCAGAGGCAGAAGTAGCAAATGTGATCTCGTATCCACCTTTCTGAAAAAGGCCGATCAGCTCCATCATTCTGCTTCCGGCTGCTGATGAGTTCGGTTCCGGCCATACTTTCCCGATGATGAGTAATTTCTTCATTTGATCCATGGGCAAAAACTATCCAATTCTTTCATCTTTAGCAGAAGTTTTTAATCACCCTGTGCCAAAAGTAAAGTCTATTTTTGAATAGGTTGAGTTCTTAATACCTTTCGCCTGAGTTTTCACTAATTATAATTATGAGCATACGCTACATCAACAAAAACGATGAACTGCAATCTGTAGTCCGTCATCTTGAATCAACAGATGAAATTGCAATAGATCTTGAGTTTGACCGAAATCGCTATCGCTACGGTTTTAATCTTTGTCTGATCCAGCTATTCGATGGCGAAGAATGTCACCTAATTGATCCACTCAGTGAACAAGTTCGGGTAGAGCAGCTGTTTCCTGTTTTGGAAGATTCGAGCATTGAAAAAGTGGCCTTTGCATTTCAGGAAGATCATCGGTTGTTACACTATATTGGCTGCCGGCCTAAAAATATTTTTGATCTCCGTATTGCCTCTCAACTGCTTAACTACCCGCCCGCTTCACTGACAAATATTGTAATGGACACCCTTGAGGTGGATATGGGAAAATCTTCACAAAACAGTAACTGGTATAAAAGACCTCTGAAAGAAGATCAGATTAAATACGCTGCAAAAGACGTTCTCTATCTGTTTGACCTGAAGAAGAGGTTTAAATCTGAAGCAGAAGAAAAACAGATTCTTCAGTGGATTGATGAAGAGAACAAAAACTGGGACCAGGCTCAATATGACGATTCCGACATCAATAACTTTATAAAGGAGAAAGATAAACGGGATTTGAATGAGGTGGAGTGGAACATCTTTGTTCGTCTGATAGAGTTACGTGAAAAAATTGCGAGTCAATCAGATCGCCCATCTTACCAGATTTTTGATAAAAACCTGATCTACCAGATTGCAGAAAACCCAGATAGGTTGAAAAATTGGACTTCGGAAAAAGGTGTTTTCAACAGGTTAAAAAACAGGGGGATTCAGCAAAAATTAGAGAAGCTTGTCCGGAAGGCTACTGAGGAGGCTGAGGCGAAGGGGCTGTCGCGTTCCAGGCCGGCCAGAAAATCTCCCTCTGCTGAAGAGATGCAGGAAATCAATGAGAGTAAACAGCTCATTCAGCAGGCTAAATCTGAGTTTTTCTCACCAATTAAAGATAAAATCTCGGAAGAGTATGGCAAAGAAGTAAGCACTTTTCTATTCAGTAACCGAATCATTTCAGATCTGGTAAACGGTTCAAACGGCTCTCTGGAAAAGTATAAACGCAATCTATTGGAAAGCTATGCTGATGAACTGAATCTAGATGTGAGCCAATACTTAGATTAAACCTGCACTGTCAAAGCCTATCGTAAAAGCATCAATTTACATGAATTGTGTGTAAATAATTACGGCAAGCCCGATGAGCAGTGATACCCATATGATAATTGCATACCGGCTCAGCTCCTCTCCTTCCCTTCTCTCCCTGAAACTTTTAGGCTTAATTCCCTGAAGCAAAAAGGTAACAACTCCGGCCAGATTCACACAGATAATGTAGGTGATTGTTAAGATACCTGCTCCAAATGCCAGATCCAGCATCCCGCTGCCCAGTAGAAGTCCGGTAGCAACCATAGGCGGCAGAAGTGCAACCGCCACCATTACTCCAATAACAGCTGCCGAAATTCCCCTGGTAAACGAAAGACATCCTGCAACCCCGGCAGCAAGTCCCAGGGCGATATCCGCAAAGCTTACAACTGTTCGGGATGAAATTTCATAAACATCGGGATCGATTTGAATCATAAATCCCATCAAAACAGACAAAACCATACCCAGGGAAAAACCATAGAAAATGGATTTCAGTGAGCGAACCATCAGCGCTTTATCTCCCAGTGTTGTGGCAAGTGAAAGTCCTACATTTGGCCCCAGTATAGGAGCAATTACCATCGCTCCGATAACCATTGCACCGCTGTCACGAATTAAGCCATTGGCGGCTACCACACAAGAGAGTGCGATTAACACAAAATAGACCCAGGAGCTGTCTACCACCTGTTTAATCTCTTCATAGAGCTCATCCCTGGAAATGCGTTTCACCCTTTTTTCTTCGCCATCGGGTTTACTCTCTTTTTTCTCTTCCTCCTTCTCCTCTTTTGGTTCCTGTCGAGGAATAGTAGCTGATACGGGCAGCAGAATCACCCGGTAATCGTCGCGGTGACCAAGGCTTTTGTCTATATCTTCCAGAATTTTCTCCGTCAGCTCTACATCAGCCAGAATATGGATTGTCGTTCTGCCTGAAACTGAATCGTCGATCCACTGCTCTATTACATCTTCCTCATCGATAATTCCGTCAACGGGATCAAAATTTTCGGGGGTAATAATTTGAATAAGTCGAAGTGCCATGTGGGAATATGACCTATAAAATGTACTAAATCAATAAAAAAGAAGAGCCGGCTTTTTATCAAAAAGCCGGCTCCTAACCTATCTCGACAGATATGATAGCAGATGTGTGTTTCTGCATCATTGTGTAAGCATTTGTCAATCAAACAAAACTCAATTTGCTCTTTCTATATTTGGCTTTGTGGTTTCCATGTTCAGCAACCGGTATATCGGGCAGAACGAAACGGCACCTGAGAAAACAGGAATTAATCCTATAAATCCCCAGTAGCTGTCGAAGTATAAACCTAAACCAACTATCAGAGCTCCAACAATCACTCGAATAATTGAATCGATGTATCCTACATTCTTCTTTAAAATCATAATGTCAACCTCTCAAATTTTAATAATTAACGGATTGACGAAATTTCAAATCTTTCGATTTTTGGCTTCATCATTGTCTCTTCTTGTATCTGCAATCATGATAAGAATCATTCTGATATTGTAGGCACATGCCTATCCTGATCGCATTATGATGCCTGCCACTAGTGGCGCATCAGGGAAACCCCTATGCCCTGGCAATGGGTATTTATATCTATTTTGTTCTGACGATATGCTCTTTCCTTTTTACTATATTTGAATGAAAAATTTATCTCAAAAAATACCCTTTTATGGATTTTAAACCGCCTTTCCAGTCGATTACATGGAACGACGACCGCGTAACCATTATCGATCAGACATTTTTACCGGAACGAGAAGTCTATGTAGATCTCAATACCGCCGGTCAGGTCTGGGACGCCATTAAAAAGATGAAGGTGCGTGGAGCCCCGGCCATCGGCATTACCGGAGCGTATGGTCTCTATCTTGGAGTTAAAGATCTGAATGAGGGAAGCTTCGATACCCTTTACAGTGAAGCGGATCGGCTGGCGGAATATCTTAACTCTGCGCGCCCCACTGCGGTAAATCTTTCATGGGCACTCAAGCGCCTTATGGCTACAATCTATGCTGCAAAAGAGAAGCCGATTGAAGAAATTAAAGAGATCGTTTTAGACACAGCGATCACAATCCACAATGAAGACCGAAGACTTTGCAAATCGATCGGTGAGCATGGGGGTGAACTAATCCCCGAGAATGCAAAAATTTTAACCCATTGCAACACCGGCGGGCTGGCAACAGGTGAATTTGGAACAGCATTTTCCGTGATTCTACACGCCCATCACGCCGGAAAGTTGAAACAGGTTTGGGTTGATGAAACACGTCCGCTGCTGCAGGGTTCCAGGCTCACCGCTTGGGAACTTCAAAAAGCGGAGATCCCATTTAAGCTAAATGTTGATTCAGCAGCAGCATTTTTAATGCAGCAGGGTAAAGTAGACCTAGTAATACTCGGAGCCGATCGAATTACGAAAAACGGAGATACAGCCAATAAAATCGGAACGTACTCCCTTGCTGTTTTAGCCGATGCCCATAACATACCGTTCTACGTGGCTGCACCCTACTCCACAATTGACATGGACCTTGAGACTGGAAGTGAAATTGAGATTGAAGAGAGAGACGCTAATGAAGTCACAAATTTCGGAAATAAACAGACTGCACCGGATAAAACAGATGTTTACAACCCCGCCTTTGATGTAACGCCAAATCATTTGATTTCGGCAATCATCACAGAAAAAGGCGTGATTAAACCCAATTTTAAAACCAATTTTGAAAAGCTATTCGGATAGTTCTACGGTTACCGGTAGGAGTAGCTGTTTACTTTTTTGAAACCGTCATCATCCGATTCAACGGCATATACCCTACCATTAACGGCCATTCGGAAAATACTGGATCGGGGCCAGTCAAATATCTGAAGAACCGTTCCCTGCTCGTTTGATGGATCGATTATCCACCATTCAAATTTGGATTCATCTTCCGGAATGAGTGCTACCCAAAGATTATTCCGGTCATCTGTAAACATTGTATAAATTGCCGGCCACTCATTTGGGTACACGGCACTCTGGCGGGTTAATTGAAGCTGGCGATTGTGACTGTACTGTTCCCTTATCATTCCTTCTGCATCAAGCGGGGCTCTATCGTAAGGAAATGTAAACACTTTGCGGACTGAACCTGTGGAATCTCGCTCCGTAATCTCAAATTCTTCAGTCCAAGCCGTATAAAAAACACCGCTATTGCTTCGCGTTAAAAGTGACCTTTCCGGATAGGGTAGTTGAAAAGCCGATGGGCGACCGGCGAGATCCCCAATCAGCATCCGTTCAGACTGCAGCTCAAAAAGATCGGCATCTTCAATTCCGCCTTCACTATCTGCTAAACGGTAGAATTGAAAACTGTTGGTAAAAATTGCGGGATTTCGTCTGTCTTGCAGTTCCATCAGGTACCGGCCACTTCCCCACCGCCGTAATGGTACAGGATGAAACTCAACAGTTTCATCATCTACATGAACCTCAACTCTTTCATACTCCGAAACCGCTAACAGACGATTTTCTGTAACATCAAATTGAGTTGCACGATGCAGCACATCATCAAAAACAAAAAGTGAATCTCCGATGATTTGTATTTCCCGAATACTTTCAAATTCACCGGGCTTATTGCCAAATAGACCTAGTGTATCAAGTAGCTCCCCCTCAGGTGAATATTGATATACCGACCTTATTCGATGCCGCTCTGCAGCCACATACAGATTTCCATGCCGATCAATATCAATGGATGGAATTACTTCTATGAAGAGGCTATCGTGAAATTCAACAGCAGGTATAAACCTGATCTCTTCTCCATCAAGGTTTTCCGAATCAGGTCGCTCTAAAGAAATAACCTCAATATCTAATTGACTATCGCTTCCGGGTGTGCACCCGGAAACTATAGTAGTAATTGTGATAAATAGAGTTATCCAAACAGTTTTCATTCTCTCTCAATCAGATTTATAGAAGGTACTTTTCAAGAAATTACTCTTCCAAAAAACCGTGCTCCCGCATCCAGTCATCATTGTAGATTTTGGATGTGTAGCGGGTTCCGCTATCGGGCAGAATCACAACCATCAGGTCATTTTCTCCCAGCTTGTTTTCACGAGCATACTGCAATGCACCGTACACAGCTGCACCGCAGGAACCGCCAATGAAAAGTCCCTCCTCTTTTGCAAGTCGGCGAGTCATCTGAAATGCATCCTTATCACCAACCTGTACAACAGCATCAAGCAGTTCCCGATCTACATTTTTTGGAATGATATCTTCTCCAATTCCTTCCGTCAGATACGGCTTTACTTCACTTTTATCAAACTCACCCGTTTCAAAGTATTTTTTATAGACAGAGCCGACACTGTCAACACCTACTACTTTCACATCGGGGTTCTGCTCTTTCAGGTATTGAGCCGTACCGGTAACCGTGCCTCCTGTTCCCATACCGGCTACGTAGTGAGTAACCTTGCCTTCAGTTTGCCCCCAGATTTCCGGTCCTGTAGTCTCGTAATGAGCTTTTCGGTTGCTCAGGTTATCATACTGATTTGGATAGTACGAGTTTGGAATCTCTTCACTCAGCCGCTTTGCTACAGAGTAGTAGCTTTGCGGGTCATCCGGTTCAACATTGGTAGGACACACTTTTACTTCGGCTCCCAGAGCTCTCAGCAGATCAACCTTCTCCTGGCTCTGTTTATCTGTGGTTGTGAATATGCACTTATAACCACGAACAGCCGCTACTAAAGCCAGGCCCATTCCTGTATTTCCGGAAGTACCTTCAATAATGGTTCCTCCCGGTTTGATCAACCCTTGTTCCTCGGCATCGTCAATCATCTTAAGCGCAATGCGGTCTTTAATGCTTTGCCCCGGATTGAGATACTCCACTTTTGCAGCAACCGTTAGTTTAAGCCCATCTGTAACGCTGCTTAACTTTACAAGCGGGGTATTTCCAATAGCGTCAATAATTGAATTATGAATCATTTTATATAATCTCTTTGAACTGATAAACTTTTGCGCAAAATATAGTAATTTTTGATGCCGAAATTATAATCAATCATCTACCGGATCGGAGCCTGAATCACTCATGACTCAGCACTTATTTACTCTGTTGTTACTTCTGCTGATTGGACCGCTTTTTATCAACACACTTGTTGAGAGCGCGTCAGACAGTACTGAAAATTATCTTGATCTCACAGAAGCCAAAACGGTTCGGGTTTTGATTTTGGAAAGGGAAAGCCCGGATGTGATTAGAATTAATGCAAAAGACGCTCCGCTCACTTTTCAAATGGATGAACATGAAATTACTCTGAATCCGGGTGACGGATTTGCATTTCTCTACTTTGGGTCGGATCACATCACATTTAAGCTGGGTAATTTTTCTGCATATTCAGTAAAAATTACTGTTCAAAATCAGGGAGGGCTAATTCAGCTCTTTTCTCAGGAAACTTCAAACCGCTACTATAGAGGTGATTTGAGTATGGAGTATCACAATCAATCCGGTTTACAAATCATAAACTTTGTTGATCTTGAAGATTACATAACCTCTGTGGTTGGCAGTGAGATGAATTTCAGAGAGATGGACGCGCTTAAGAGCCAGGCCGTCGTGTCCAGAACCTACACCCTTTGGAGCATACACAAAAGTGCATGGCCCGGTTTTCATCTGAAAGATCATGAGCAAAATCAGGTTTACAAAGGTGAGCTGATCAGCCGCCCGGACTACGCAAAGGCGGCAATGTCAACTGCAGGGAAAATTTTAACCTGGAGTGATAAGCTTATCCTCACCGCTTTTTCCAGCACATGCGGCGGCACAACCGGCAACAATATTGAAATTTGGGATGGGGATGATCTGCCCTATCTGAATCCCGTAGACGACCGTCAGATGTGCAGTATTTCTCCGCATTTTGAGTGGGAAACTGTGCTTTCAACGGATGATCTTTTTGAGTTCATAAAAGCCCGTTATGCTTTTATGCCAACAGATTTCAGCATTGAAACTCATCCTTCAGGCAGAGTTAGCACGATTCAATTTTATGACAGATTCAGTAACGAGCTTACATTTGGTGGGAATGAGTTCAGACTGATCATTAACAGGCACTTTGAGAGTATGACTTTGAAAAGCACTCTCTTCGATCTGCATAGAGCCGGCGACCAAATTTACTTATCAGGAAACGGACTCGGCCATGGCGTGGGAATGTGCCAATGGGGAGCCAAAGGTTTTGCAAAAGCCGGGTGGAACTACTCCGACATTTTATCATTTTACTTTAGTGGTACAAAAATTGTAGATTTGAACAACATTGAAGAACAAAAAATAGCCCTCTCTAATTAAACGCTATGTTTCTCGAACAAGACAAACCAAAAGACTACGACTGCGGATATAACCTGGATCTGATGATTGCAGCAATTCCCAGAATAGATGATCATCAAGAACGCATTCGCTACGCAAAACGTGTAGTGGGCTTGATTAAACAGAGCCATCCAAACTGGGTGGAAAAAAATGGCCAGAGCCGCCTGGCATGGGAATACTACTTTGAACTCGCAGACTACAACCCGGGAGATTACGGTATTCAAAATCCTTTCGAAAGTGGTCAACAGGATGACGCAGAATAAATAGATTGCTGATTCTGTAATTCCGCTTATTTTCTCACTTCTTCCTTAATAATTTACCCAAATTCTTGATTCTTCAGGCTTCGCAACTGCTCTGTCTATCAATGAGATAGATACAATTTCTGTTTTGGAATGATAAACTTTCAATTTATATTGAAAGTATTGAAAGAATTTGGAGCATTGAATATATATGAATACCTCATATTCAGATCACATAACACCGACTGAGTTTATCGAAGCACTTGACTCTCCGTCATTTACAGGTTTTTTAAAAGAGGTTGAGAAATCTGACAAACCCATTCTGTCAGTTACTCTTCCCATTGCCGCAATAGACCCATTAGCAGCTCTCGAGATCAATAATGAGTACGAGCAGCAGTTTTATTGGGATCATCCGGAAAATGATATTTCTATCTCTGCTGCGGGCTGTATCCGGGAATTAAAGTCGACGGGTAGAGACCGTTTTTCTGAAATCTCTTCTCAAACCCGGGTTATGAAAGAGGAAATTGACGCCTATACTGCAATCAAGCACTCCATGGCGGGGCCACTTTTTTTAGGAGGCTACTCTTTTTCTGACCATAATGTTGGTAAGGTTTGGAAAAAATTTGGAGGTGCAAGGTTTGTACTGCCCGAATGGATGATCATCCGGAATGGCAAATTGCACCTGCTCACTCTTTCCATTGACAAGGACAATTTCACTCCTGATGAAATTTACCAGGAGATCATCAGTCGCATAACCGATTTTTTAAATCTTTCAGGTAAGCTACAGAATCAGGGAATCAAGGAGACTTCAAAAACGTCCATTCTCTGTACTCTTCAATCTCCTGAAGACAAAGAACGGTGGGTTAAAAAAGTTGAGAGAGCCCGCAATATGATTGCGGATCAGAAATTTGAAAAAATCGTTCTGGCGCGGTCAGTTGAAGTGGAATCACGTCACAAACCAATTTTTACGCTGCTTACACATCAGTTAAGGCAGAGATATCCGGAATGCTTTAACTTTATGATTCAAAAAGATTCAGATACTGCATTTATCGGTGCAACGCCGGAACGCCTGGCATCTTTCAGAAATCAAGTATTTATGACAGAAGGGCTGGCTGGAAGTACTTCTCGAGGAAGAAGTGCCATGGAAGACGAGATTCTGGCCAATGATCTTCTAAGCAGTTCTAAAGACCGGGAAGAGCATCAATTTGTGGTTAAAGCCATTCAGGAAAATCTTGAGCCTCTGAGTGAGAATATCAACCACCCTCAAAAACCTCAGATCAAGAAACTGAAGAATGTTCAGCATCTCTTTACACCCATTTCCGCGTCCATCAAGAAGGGTGTGATTATACACGATCTGATACGCGAACTCCATCCTACACCTGCTGTTGGCGGGTTCCCCAGAGAAGATGCAGTTTCCCACATAAATGAAATAGAACAATTGGACAGAGGTTGGTACGCTGCACCTATCGGGTGGTTTAACCTAAATGGATGCGGTGAATTTGCCGTGGCCATCCGCAGTGCCCTGCTACATGAAAACCGCGCCACACTTTACGCCGGTTGTGGAATCGTATCCGATTCGGATCCCGAAAAAGAGTGGAATGAAACCCTGCTTAAGTTCAAACCGATGATGGACTCATTAACCGGAGCTCACCACCATTATGAATAGCCATCTCCGGTGGACATCCGCGTTTCTCAATGAACTGTATAAGTCCGGAGTTCGGCACGCCGTAATCTCTCCCGGGTCGCGATCAACACCGCTTACATTTGCAGTTGCCATTCATCCCGGAATAAAAAAACAGATTGTGTTGGACGAACGCTCTGCAGGATTTATCGCTTTGGGAATTGGAAAAGCATCAGGAATTCCGGCAGTTTTGATCTGCACATCAGGTACTGCGGCAGCTAATTATTTACCGGCCATCACGGAAGCGAAGCAGTCCGGAGTGCCAATGATTGTATTGACCGCCGATCGTCCGCCAAATTTACGGGGAATCGGAAGCTCACAAACGGTAGATCAGATCAAAATTTACGGTGATCAAGCTGTCTTTTTCCATGAAGCCGGAGAACCCCAATTTGATCAATCTGATCTGAAAAGGTTACGTTATGCCGCCAGACAAGCTATTGAGAGCTCGATCGAAACAGGCGGGGCAGCACACATTAACTTCCCATTTCGAAAGCCGCTGGAACCGACATCAGAAGAGATAGAGTTCGAGACAAGGCAACTCCATGATCCTGCTGATATAAATAAATCTCAATCCGGAGAGCAAGAATTTGACCGTACCATACGATTACGTGAATCGATCACCAAACTCATTTCCGAGTCTGAAAGGCCCTTGATTGTTGCCGGTCCGGCAAATGTCAATCACAGACTGATCAATCAAATTAATGAACTTTCCGGCCTGCTGAATTCTCCGATTATTGCTGAACCCGGAAGTGGTATATCAAAAAGTGAATTTCAGATTTGCAGGTACGAACAGTTTCTGAGATCGAGTGGGAATAGAGAGGTTTTGCAACCCGGCTTAATATTGCGCTTTGGAGATCAGCCTTTTACGAAATCGATGCTCATTGCACTGGATAACTGGGCAGATGTACCGACAGTTCATTTCACATCACGACAATCGGTTCAGGATCACGCGATGAGCGTGCTTTACAAGGTTGAGTGTAAACCAAATGACCAGCTTGAGCTGCTTCATATTCAACACAAGAAACGTACTGACTGGCTGAATCACTGGCAAGAAACGGATAAGACAGCCGATGAAAAGCTTACAGATATCATCAAAAAAGTTGACAGCTTAACTGACGGACATGTTTTCCATCATCTGTCAAACCGGTTAAGGAGAGATTGGAACATAATGCTCTCCAACTCTTTCATTCCACGGGATATGGCAATGTTTGGTGAGTCAAAAGAAGGCCAATTTGTGAACCGCGGTGCAGCCGGAATTGACGGAATTATATCAACAGCAACAGGAATTTCACATTCATCTGAAAAGCCAACCTGCTGTATAACCGGCGATCTTGCTTTTTTGCACGATTCAAACGCGCTATTAAGCCTAAAAAAAGTAGATCAGCCTTTTCTGATTCTGGTTATAAATAACGCTGGAGGCAACATTTTCAAAATGCTACCGGTATCTGATAATGAGGAGTACTTTCAGGATTATTTTGTCACTCCACAGAACGTTGACATTCAAAAACTGGCCGAAGCGCACCGCATACCTTTCCAACAAATTAGATCAAAAGATGAACTCTACTCATTTGATCCCAACAGTATTAGCGGATGTCAAATTATTGAGTTTGTAACAGACTCTGATGAAAGCATGAAACTGAGACGCACACTCTGGGAGATCTAGATGAAACTTTATGCTGATGGAATTGCATACCATCTAACCATCCATCAATCTGATAGATCCCTTCCGAACCTGATTCTATTTCACGGATTCATGGGTTCCGGAAAAGTTTTTTACCCGCTGATTGACGAATTAAAATCGTTCTGTAATCCCATTACCATAGATCTGGCCGGGCATGGCGAAACTGAGACACCGAGCGATATAGAACTCTTTAATGCCGATCGTCAAGTATTTCAGCTAAAATCGATACTTGATCGTCTCGCTTTTGATCGGCTTTATGCATTCGGATACAGTATGGGCGGCAGGCTTCTCTTTCAACTGATCACCACATACCCGGACCTTTTTGAGGGCGCCATATTTGAAAGCACTCACTGTGGGCTGACATCAGAAAAAGAGAGAAAACAGCGTATCACTGTTGATGAACTTCGCGCTGAATCCATTCTCAATAATTTTCACAAATTTATCAATGAATGGATCCACCTGCCTCTTTTCAAACACACTCCGGATACGGCCCGGAAAGCTTATCAAGCCATTATGGAAAATCAAAAACCCGAGTGCATGGCAGCCTCTTTGCGTGGCTTTGGATCAGGTACGATGCCTACTGTTTGTGATAAGTTGCAAGATGTGCCGTTCCCTCTCTATCTTATTGCCGGAGAATATGACCAAAAGTATATTGATAGAATGGCTTCGATTGCCAAAAATTGCAATGATTCAACGTTTCAGGTTGTTGATAAAGCCGGTCACCGGATACACACCGATCAGCCTGAAACCTGGATTCAAATTTTAAAAAATTTCATCAAACAACATTATGTCTGACTGGAAAACTGTAAAAGAGTATGAAGATATCACCTATAGAAAACGTGACGGTGTAGCCCGAATCGCGTTTAATCGGCCGGAAGTGAGAAATGCTTTCCGTCCGCAAACTCTGTTTGAACTGGAAGAGGCTTTAATTGATGCACGGGAAGACACTTCAATTGGTGTAATTCTGCTCTCCGGTGAAGGTCCATCAAAAAAAGACGGCGGCTGGGCATTTTGCTCCGGCGGTGACCAAAAAGTGCGCGGCAAACAAGGGTATGAGGGTGTTGATGGGGTTCAGAGACTCAATGTACTTGATGTCCAGAGAAT
Source organism: Chitinophagaceae bacterium T5-Br10_B2g13 (assembly GCA_001564065.1). Classification (GTDB taxonomy): domain Bacteria; phylum Bacteroidota; class Rhodothermia; order Balneolales; family Balneolaceae; genus Rhodohalobacter. Next base: position 5,354 of record LKNA01000007.1, on the reverse strand, counting down.
TATCCGGTTTATGAGCAAGGTGGTGATCTGTGTAGTGCCTGGCTGGGCTGTTGGCGGCGGACACAGTCTGCACGTGGTTTGTGATCTTACGCTTGCCAGTAAAGAGCATGGTATTTTTAAACAGACAGACGCCGATGTTGCCAGCTTCGACGGTGGATTTGGTTCCGCACTACTGGCACGTCAGGTTGGTCAAAAACGAGCACGGGAAATTTTCTTTTTAGGAAGAGATTACTCTGCACAGGAAGCTTATGAGATGGGAATGGTGAATGAAGTGGTTCCTCATGAGGAATTGGAAGAGACCGCTTTTGAATGGGCTCAGGAGATTCTCGGTAAGAGTCCGACCGCCATTCGTATGATCAAATTCGCTTTTAACCTGGTGGATGACGGTATGGTTGGTCAGCAGGTATTCTCAGGCGAAGCTACCCGTCTTGCCTATATGACCGATGAAGCTGAAGAGGGACGAAAAGCATTTTTAGAAAAGAGAAAACCAAACTTCAAGAAATTTCCCTGGTTGAGTTTGTAGCTCTCCCCTGACTTTTTATTTACACATTGCAAAAATCCCCTCTCGAGAGGGGATGCGTCAGCGGACGACTGAACATTTGGAGTTCATAGCTTCGCTTTCCTCAAAGTCGTCGGACGAGGGATAGCCTCGACCGTCGAGTGGAATTACCACCAAAACTTACCCTGCTAATGAATACTCGACCGTCGAGAAAGTTCTATCTGAAAAAGTCTATTCTCGATTTATAAGCCCAATTACAGAGCTCGTCAGACGAGATTTTTATCGGAAACGTCTCATGATTTCCTCAAGAGACATGTACATGAGAGTTGGGTGTTGAAGGGGATCTTTATACGGTTCTTCGCAGGCAAAAAGCTGATCAATCAGTAACTCCATCTCCTGCTCGCTTAGACGTTTTCCTCTGGGAATAGCTGTTCTGGAAGCGAAAGCTATCGCCACTTTTTCACGAGCTTCGAGCTTCAGAGTTTTATCAAGGTCGCGGTATTGATGGAGCATGTCGCGCAAAACCTGCCGCTCATCACCGATATCAATATCAGCCGGTACTCCGTTGATAATCGCTGTATTTCCGCTCAGCAAATCAATGCTGAAACCCATTCGCTGAATAATTGGAAGCAGTTCTTCCAAGAGAGAAAATTCAGATGCGCTTAGTTCAATTGTACGGGCAAAAAGAAGCTGTTGCGTAAAAGGCAGTGACTCTTCTGTAGCACTCAATGTGTTTTCGTAAATAATTCGTTTGTGCGCTGCGTGTTGATCAATAACCGTCAATCCGGTGCGGGTTTGAGTCAAAATATATCGGTTGTGCAGCTGCCAGAAGGTTTTGTCGCCACTGCTTGATTTTTTTGCACTCTCTTTGCCCTCTTCATCCTTGCCTTCACTCTGCCCGGCTTCGCTGTAAAGCTGCCTGGCTGATTCGTTGCCATCTTGTCCGGCTGATTCTCCAAAATTGATTCTTGAAGGAAATTGAACCGGCTCAGAAGGACGCCCCCGCTGCTGAAACTGTTGACTGCCGGTGTTGTCTTTCTGACCAATCTGATCAAAACTGAGATCAAAATCATTTTCCATAAAATCGGATTTCCCAACATCCGGTACCACAAAATGTTCATTGAGGGCTTTTTTTACGACCGACCGGGCCAGCTGTGTAATACTCCGCTCATCATCAAATTTCACTTCCATTTTGGCCGGATGAACATTCACATCAACCTGAGACGGATCGATCTCAAAAAAGATCGCATAAAACGGATACTCATTTTGTTTCGTCCAGGCATCAAACAGACTTAAAATCACATAAGAGAGATAGCGATGCTGAAAGGGTCGTCCGTTCACAAAGAGAAATTGCTCTCCTCTCGATTTCTTGGCCAGTTTAGGGTCAGCCAGCTGACCGTGAATTTTCACATAGCTGGTCTCTTCGCTAAATGGTATGAGGCTGGCGCGATACTGCTTACCGAAAATATCCGCTACCCTTTGCTGCAGCTCCTGCTTTGGCAGATGGTAAATTTTATCACCATCGGCGTGTAATTCAAACTCAATATCTGTATTGGCTAACACGATGTTTTGAAACACCCTGATGATATGTTTCAGCTCAGTAGCATCTGTTTTTAAGAATTGCCGCCTGGCAGGAACATTGTAAAAAAGGTTTCGAATGGCAACCGATGTTCCATCGTCTGTAGCTGCAGGTTCAAATCGCTTCTCCTCTCCTCCCCAAATCTCAAGCAGTACTCCCGACTCGTCATCCATACGCTTTGTTTTCATCTCAACCTGAGAAATAGAAGCAATAGAGGCCATAGCTTCACCGCGAAAACCCATGGTTTGAATTCGGAATAGATCTTCTACAGATTGAATTTTTGATGTAGCGTGACGTTCAAAACAGAGGCGGGCATCCTCAGGTGACATTCCGCATCCGTTATCTATTACCTGAATGAGGGTTCGTCCGGCTTGCTGTACGATCAGCTTGATTCTATCGGCACCGGCATCAACGGCGTTGTCGAGAAGTTCTTTAGCTACTGAAGCAGGCCGCTGTATAACCTCACCGGCTGCTATTTTATTGGAAAGCTCCGGGGGCATAGTGTGTATGATAGACTGCCCCTTATCTTCGATTTGATTCAACTGCTTAACTTTGAAGATTTTTAATTTCGATTGCTTAGAGAATGGACATCAGGAAAATAACCGCGGCAAGTCCCACAGCGTAGACAAGAATTCTTACATTCTGACTTTTTTCACGTTTCCGGCGACTCAAACTACGGGTTTTGATCTGAATGCGTTTCTTCCGCTTCTCTTCCTCCTCAGGATTGTAATATCTGAGAGGTATTTCAAATTTTTTGGGCTTGGCTCTGCGCCCCATCATTGGTCTGATCATAATAAAACTCCGTTATTTAGCCTTTTAACGAACAAAAACGCCCTGTCGTGTAAAGATACAATTTGACCGGAGAAATGTGGAGTTTTTTCTTCAAACCACACACTGGTACTCAATTCCATAACTGACTATACCTGCCAATATTCTGCTTTACATTATTGATGATACGTTCATGATCCAGCAATCATCACGAAGGCAACATAAAAAGTATCTAACATAAAAAACCCTCCCATTCACTGGGAGGGTTTGAAATATTACATTGAACTGACTGTCAGGCTACAGTCGGATCCTTCTTAATCTGCTCTGAGTTCCACATCTTCTGTGTGTTTTCCAATGCTTTACGGCCAATCTCTTCCGATTTTTCACTGTCCAGATCATTTGATTCTCTGGCAACAACCAGTGGCAACACTCTGCTTACTTCGGTAATAATGGGTGTTATTTCACCAAGGTGTTTAAGGGCAAGATCTGCAAGATCACTGTCGTCAGCCGCAAGTGAATGCGTGTGAAGCATTGTGTATCCGGAGGCCAGCATAGAAAGTGCTGTGTAATCATCTCTCAACATCTTGGAAGCAGGATCTTTCCTAACTGTATCGATAAGTCCGGCTGCCAATCCTGAAAAACTTCCTAATAACTCTTTGAGGTCAGATTTGCGACCACCACCTAATTTATCGAGATGAGATTCGAGCGCCTCAATCTGATTTCTTAATGTTTGATCCAGCTCGTTCATCAACTGCATAGCATCGTTGTCACTTACCTTTTCGCTGGTGCGCTGTTTTTTAACTGCGTTAAAAAGATGAGTCTCAAGTGTTAATAGATCTGCTGTGTAATCTTTCAATTTTTCTGTAGACATAATGGAATGTTTTTTTGCTTTGTGATTCATTGATACAACAAATACATACTATTATTAATTCAACACTTACGCATCAAAAATAAACTTTCCATCAATATTTTTCAGTTGGCCTGTTTTCAACATTTTTATGCTCTATGACTTCAGCGCCTGTTTCACATAGATTTAAAAAAACTTCCAACTTTTTTCGCAAAAGATTTGCAAATCCGTTCACTGAATTGTGCAGAGCCTAAGCAGAGATCATAACACTCTTCTGGTTCCCAGATACCGTCCGGCCCAGTAGGCCTCAGATAGATTAGAGATCATCACGCCGTTTGATACGGAAGCGTGAAGGAAATCACCATCTTCCATGGCGATTCCAACGTGCAAAACATTTCTGCTGGTTCTGAAAAAAATCAGGTCGCCCGGTCGAATACTCTCTCTCCTTACACCAGACCCTTCACTGAGTTGTTCGCGGGTATTCCGGGGAAGATCCTCTCCAAAAAAATCGCGATAGACAACCTGAGTAAAAGCCGAACAGTCGATTCCATTAATTCCTGTTCCTCCCAGTCTGTAAGGAGTTCCCTCCCACTCGCGGTGTGCGCTATGAAGCTGATTCACTACGCGATCAAAGGATGAAACAGATGCAGCTGTCGGAAGGCTTCCGGCCCCTGGTGATTGCGATTGAGGGCCGCTATCTCGGGGAACCACGCCGCAGCCGGTAAGCATAAATAAAACCGTAAAAATCGTTAGAAATCGCTTTGTTGACATAGAGCCTTTCAGGTTCACAATTTGCAATGGGATGTTGTATCTTTGGCCTAAACAAAAGAATAATACAAAACCATGCAATTACTTGTAAATATCGATCACGTTGCAACCCTGCGAAATGCTCGAGGAGAGGGATTTCCTGATCCCATTGAGGCCGCAGAAGTTTGCGAAGATGCCGGAGCTGCCGGTATCGTATTTCACCTGCGGGGTGATCGCCGTCATATACGTGATGAAGATGTCTACCGTTTAAAAAAATCTGTAAAAGGCGCTCTCGATTTTGAGATGGCCGCTACAGAAGAGATGATTGAAATCTGCAATGAGATCAAACCGGAACTCTGTACGCTTGTTCCCGAAGGCCGGGAAGAGCTAACGACCGAGGGCGGACTCGATATGAAAAAAGTCTATGATGACTTTGAAAACCGGGTTTTTCCGAAGTTTGAAGGAACCGGTATCAAAATGAGTCTATTCCTGGATCCGAATCCGGAAGATATTAAACTTGCTCATAAACTCGGAGCGGACGCCATTGAGCTCCATACAGGAGTATTTGCAAATGCACCGGACGAAGAGAGCCAAAATAAAGAGCTCATCCGCTTGAGAAAAGGAGCTGAATTGATTCACGAATTAGGCATGACCGTAAATGCCGGACACGGTTTGAACCTTGATAATTTACCTCTTTTGATACAAGAAGTGCCCCATTTGCACGACATAAGTATTGGACACGCACTAGTCTCTAAAGCTGTTTTCTGGGGGTTGGAACGTACTGTGAAAGAGTATTTGAAGATTATGGGCGGTAGTTCATAACAAACCCATAAATCTCATAAACACTAACCTAATATTTTTTCTATGATGTATTTGTAGTTTTGAAGATTTCCCCTCCTTTCCAAGGAGGGGAT